>NZ_CP139145.1:3046435-3351078 GCF_034048115.1 Pseudarthrobacter sp. IC2-21
AGGTGGGCGCGGGAGGCGATCTCCGGGATCACTCCGCCGAAGCGCACATGCTCGTCCATCGAGGAGGACACGGTGTTGGTGAGCAGGGTGGTGCCGCGGACGATGCCCACGCCGGTTTCGTCGCAGGAGGATTCGATGCCCAGCACCAGGGGCTGCGAGCCGTTCATGCCTGTCCTGCTTCCGTTGTAGGGGTCTCCGTTGTAGGGGCTTCCGTTGAGGGGGCGTCGGTTGTGGGGGCGGCGCCGTCGGGGACCAGCTGCAGCCGCATGATGAGGGCGTCCACGCCGTCGCGGTAGTACTTGCGGCGCACGTGGATCTGTTCGAAGCCGAAACGCACATACAGCTGCTGCGCCCGCGGATTGTCCTCGCGGACCTCCAGCAGGACATCGGCCGCCCCGCGCCGCCGGGCCTCATCGATCAACCGGGTCAGGAGGGCCGAGCCGATTCCGCGCCCTTCGAATTCAGGCACGACGGCGATGGTCTGCACGTCCGCGACGGGCTCGATGCACATCAGGCCGGCGTAGCCCACAATCGCGCCGCCGCTTTCGGCCACCACGTAGCGGCGCGTTTCGGGCTGGGTCAGTTCCGCCAGGAACATCTCCAGCGGCCAGGCGTCGGCGGGGAACAACCGCTGTTCCAGGGCATTGACGGCGGAGACGTCGTCGAGGGTCATGTCGCGGAAGGCCACGGCGCCGGCGCCGGACGCGCTGGCAGGCGTGCTCACAGCGCCCGCTTCCGCGGCCCGGGGACCTGGGCGTCGGATTCCCGCAGGTACAGCGGGGTGGAGTCCAGCAGGTCAGCGCCGGACGCGAGCCGGGCCAGGGCGAACTGGCCCAGATAGAGGGCGTCGGGCTGTTCCTTGCTAAAGCCGGGGTCAGCGCGGAGGACATCGCTGAAGAGCCCGGCGCCGGCCCCGTACGCAGGCAGGTCCGGCAGGTCCGCGGCGAAGCTGACGTGGGGCCCGTCTTCCAGCCGGGGCAGCTGCCCTTCCGCGAGGGTGTACCGGGCCCAGTAGACCTCTTTGCGCCGGGCGTCCGTGACCACGAGGAACTCGTCCGCGGCATCGGTGGACTCGGCGACCTCCAGGGCGACGGCGTCGAGGCTCATCACCCCGTGCAGCGGCCGGTCCCAGACAAACGCAAGGGTGCGCGCGGTGGCAATCCCGGAGCGCAGGCCGGTGAAGGGGCCCGGGCCCACGCCCACCACGATCGCGTCAATGTTCTGGCCGGTGACGCCGGCCGAGGACAGCAGCTCCTCAATGCCGGGCGCCAGGACTTCGGCGTGGCTGCGGGTGTCTTCCGTGGCGAAGCTGGCCACCACGCCTTCGAGAGCGTCGTCCGAGACGAGGGCGGCGCTGGCCACGGCGGAGGTGTCGATGGCAAGAATGAGCATCAGGGTGTCCCTTCAAAGTCGCCGCCGAGCACAGGCCGGGTGCTCCAGCGGGGACCGAAGCCGCGCAGCACTATGGTGCGGGGCTCGTCGTCGTCCTCGGTGTCAAAGTCCAGGATGTCGGTGTGGCCGGGGATGGGTTCCGAGGCGCCCACGGCGTCCAGTCCGATGGCGCGGTGCAGGTCCACTTCCAGCCGGCTCTCGCTCAGGTGCTCCACCCGGCCGCGCCCCCATTCCACCACCGTCACGGACGAGTCCATGGTGTTTTCCAGGTCAATGTCGTCAATTTCCGACGCCGATCCCAGCCGGTAGGCGTCCACGTGCACCAGGTCGGGACCGCCGGGCCGCGGGCCGTCCGGCAGGTTGGGATGGATGCGGACCAGCACGAAGGTGGGGGAAATGATGCCCGCCCGCACACCGAGGCCTTCGCCGAGCCCTTGGGTAAACGTGGTCTTCCCGGCACCCAGCTCGCCGGTCAGCACCAGCAGGTCCCCCGACTGAAGCACCTTCCCCAAAGCCGCGCCGAGCGCGTGGGTCTGCTCCGCCGTCGTGACCCTGATGGTCTGCTCCCAGCCGGGAAGCTCTGCCTGCGCGGACACGCTCACGGCGTGGCCTTCGAGGCTGAGTGCGGAGCGGGTGAATCCCCGACGGCGGGGCTTTCGTTGATGAACCGGCGCGGCACCCGGGGGCTGATCCGGGTGACGATCTCGTAGTTGTTCGTTCCGGCGGCGGCCGCCCAGTCGTCGGCCGTGGGTCCGTCGTCGTCCGCGTTGCCGAACAGCACCGCCTCGGCACCGAACAGGTCCGCCCCGGCGGCGCCGATGTTGCCGACGTCGATCACCATCTGGTCCATCGCGATCCGGCCCACCACCGGGTAGGTCCGGCCGGCCACCCGGACGGGGCCGCCGGTGGCCACCCGCGGCACGCCGTCCGCGTAGCCAAGCGGGATCAGGGCCAGGCTGCTTGGCCCGCTGGTGCGGTAGCGCAGGCCGTAGGAGACGCCCTGCCCGTCGGGGACGTCCTTGCACTGGGAAACCAGCGTCCGCAGCGTCATGGCGGGCCGGAGTCCCAGTTCGGCGGAGGTCTGGCCTTCAAAGGGGGAGAGCCCGTAAATGCCCAGGCCCACACGGACGAGGTCGAAGTGGGTGTCCGGGCGGGACAGGGTGGCGGGGGTGTTGGCCAGGTGCCGCACTTCGGGGTCCACGCCGGCGTCTTCGGCTATGGCGAGCACCTCGCGGAAAGCGGCCAGCTGCTCGTCGGTTTCGGGCCGCTCGGGCTCATCGGCCACGGAGAGGTGCGAAAAGATGCCCACCACCCGCAGGAGGCCCTGGTCCTGGTACTCCATGGCCTCGCCCACCAGCTGGTCCCAGGACGCGAGGGTGGCGCCGTTCCGGCCCAGGCCCGTGTCCACTTTCAGGTGAATCCGGGCGGGGCGTTCCTGGTCGCGGGCGGCTGCGACGATGCGTTCGAGCTCCCAGCCGGAGCACCCGATATCGACGCCGGCAGCCACGGCCGCGGCGAAGTTGCTTTCGGCGGTGTGCAGCCAGGCCAGCAGCGGCGCGTCGATGCCCGCGGCCCGCAGGGCGAGGGCTTCGGAGATGTGCGCCACGCCCAGCCAGGAGGCGCCGGCTTCGAGGGCGGCCCGGGCCACCGGGACGGCCCCGTGCCCGTAGGCGTCGGCCTTGACCACGGCCATGACCTTGGCGGGTGAAGCCGCGCCGGCCAGCCGGCGGACGTTGTGGCGGATGGCGTCCAGGTCGATTACGGCGGACCGCTCGTACAGCGGATCCTTTCCTGAGGACGCGCTGAAGTCACCGGTTGCTGCGGGGTAAGTCACCCTAGTGATTCTAGTGCGAGCGGCCCGGCAGCAAATTCCGGAGCGGTCATCGCCGTCGGTCCTCACGCATCCGAGAGGTGCGCGATGGTGGCGCCGGCCCGGCGCTGTGCCGCCACCGGGACGTCGGCGACGATGTCGGCGAGGAAGCCGAAGCGGCGCAGCCACTGGCTGCTCTGGCGTTCCGGCCGGGCGTTGGCGCGTTTCCACCAGTCGGCGATGTCGCCCCAGCCGGGCGCCGCCAGCGAGCCGCCCACCTCCTGGACGGCCAGGGAGGCGCAGAGGTTGGCGAACCGGAGCCGGTTTCCCAGCGGCCAGCCGGCCAGGCTGCCCATGATGAACGCCGCGTCGAAGCAGTCGCCGGCGCCGGTGGGGTCAAAGGCGGTCACGGGCAGCGACGGCACCCACTCTTCCTCCCCCGTTTCGGAGTCCACCGCCATGGCACCCTGCGCGCCGAGCGTCACCACCGCCACGGGCACCCGGTCGGCCAGGGCGTACAGCGCGGACCACGGGTTGTCCTTCCCGGTGAAGGCCATCGCCTCGCGCTGGTTGGGCAGGAACGCGTGGAAGTACTGCAGGTTCTCCAGCCGGACCGGGGCCCACTCCCCGCTGGGGTCCCAGCCCACGTCGCCGAACAGCTTGACCCCGGCCTGGTGCGCGGCTTTGGCCCACGGTTCGATTTCGAGGCCGAGTTCGGCGATGCCGGCGATCGCCGGCGGCGGCTGTCCGATCAGTTCTGAGGCCGTGACGGGCGCCGGGTGGCCGTGCGTCACCAGCGAACGGTCATGGTCGACGCTGAGCGAGACGGTGACCGGCGAATGCCACCCGGCCACGCGGCGGGACAGGCTCAGGTCCACGTGCTCCTGCCCGGCCAGGATCTTCCAGTTGTAGTCCCCGTAACCGTCGTCCCCGAAGGCGGCAGCGAGCCCCGTTTTCAGGCCCAGCCTCGCCGCGGCAATGGCCTGGTTCGCCACCCCGCCGGGGCAGCTGCCCATGCCTTCGCTCCAGATTTCGGTGCCGGGCTCGGGCGCGTGCGGCAGTCCGGTGAAGATGATGTCCTGGAAAACCGTGCCTGCCAGGATCAGGTCGAAGCCTCCGTCGGCCTGGTTGCGTACGGACGAAAGAGGATCGAAACGGCGGTCCGGTGTGGCGTCCATGTTCGGCAGACTACGCCCTGCCGCCGCGCCGCGGTAGGGGCACGGCAGCAGTTTGATGAAGCCGCCTAGACTGCTGACTATGCGGCTCATGATTGCCGGTGGCGGCGGATTCCGTGTGCCCCTCGTGTACCGGGCGCTGGCTTCGGGCCCCTTCGCGGGGCTGGTCAGCGAACTGGTGCTGTTCGACGTCGATCCCGCCCGGCTCAGTGCCATCGCGGCGGTCCTGCGGGCCATGCCCTTGCCTGACAAGCCAGCGTCCGACGGCGGTGATCCTGCGGGTGCGCCGCCTCCTGCCGTCCACACCACCACGTCCCTGCCGGACGCCCTGCGCGGGACGGACCTCGTGTTTGCGGCCATCCGGCCCGGCGGCACCGCCGGCCGGATTGCGGACGAACGCGTCGCCCGGGACCTCGGCCTGCTGGGCCAGGAAACCACGGGCCCAGGCGGCATCTCCTACGCCCTGCGGACCATCCCGGAAATGCTGCACCTGGCCCGGCAGATGCGGGACCTCTGCCCGGACGCCTGGCTCATCAACTTCACCAACCCCGCCGGCATAGTCACCGAAGCCCTCGTGCCGGTCCTGGGCCGCAAGGTCATCGGGATCTGCGATTCCGCGGGCGGCCTGGTGCACCGGGCCGCCCGGGCTGCCGGCGTTTCCTTGCCGGACGGGAGGCTCGACGGCGTGGGCTACTACGGGCTGAACCACCTCGGCTGGCTGTACCGGCTGGAGTCGGGCGGCCGCGACCGGTTGCCCGGGCTGCTGGCCGATCCGGCCGCCCTCGCGTCGTTTGAGGAAGGCCGGCTCTTTCCCCAGCCGTTCCTGGCGGAGCTCGGCGCCCTGCCCAATGAATACCTCTATTACTACTACCAGCGGGACGCTGCTGCTGCGGCCATGCGCACCATGCCCGTCACCCGCGGGGAATCCATCCACCACCAGCAGGCCGAACTGTATCCCCGGCTTGCCGCCTCCGGCGCGGACGCGTACCGGCTGTGGGACGCGGCCCGGCGTTCCCGCGAGGAAGGCTACCTGGCCGAGGCCCGGACCCACGGTGAGCAGCGCGACGAAGCCGACCTCGCCGGCGGCGGCTACGAACGGGTCGCGCTGGCCGTGATGCGCGCGCTGGCCGGCGGCACCGCTGGCGGCCCTGCTGACGGGTCCGGCGGCCCCGGCACCGCCTCCGGCGGGCGCTCCACCCAACTGATCCTCAACACCCCCAACACCCTGCCCACTGCTCCTGCACAGGCGGGCACCCAGGCCGCCACCGCCGCAGGCACCCCTCCGCAACCCGCCATCCCGGGACTGCCCGCGGACGCCGTCGTCGAGGTCCCCTGCACGGTAACGCCGGACGGCGCGCTGCCGCTTCCCCAGTCGGCGCCGGACCCGGAACAACTCGCCCTGCTGCAACGGGTCAAGCGGGTGGAGCAGCTCACGGTGCGGGCCGCGACGCAGGGCGACCGGGCTGCCGCCGTCGACGCTTTCAGCCGGCATCCGCTGGTGGATTCGGCCGTGCTCGGGGCGGCGCTGCTGGAGGGCTACGAGCGCGCCTTCCCCGGGCTGGGTGCACTCTGGCGGCAGGAGTAGTGTTTTACCGAATGGACAAGAGCCGGCCCGGGGATCCGCGCCGGAAGGGGAAGGAGGGGCCATGACACCGATCCGCAGGGTCGCGCTGCTGTCCCTCCACACCTCCCCCATGGAGCAGCCCGGCTCCGGCGATGCCGGCGGCATGAACGTTTACATCCGCGAACTGGCGTCGGCGCTGGCCGAGGCCGGCGTCGAAGTGGAGATCTTTACGCGGTCCACCTCGGCCAAGCAGCCCGCCGTCGAGCACCCCGACCCCGGCGTGTGCGTCCACAACGTGTTCGCGGGGCCGCAGCGGAAGATCCCCAAGGAGGAACTGCCGGCGCTGCTGCACACCATGGTGGCGGAGATCGAACAGATCCGGCAGCGCCAGCCGCACGGCCGTTACGACCTCATCCATTCGCATTACTGGGTGTCCGGGATCGCCGGCCTGGAACTCGCCGATCTCTGGGGCGTGCCGCTGGTCCACACGATGCACACCATGGCCAAGGTCAAAAACCTCCTGCTGCAGTCCGGCGAGCAGCCCGAGCCCCGCCGGCGCGAAGACGGTGAACACCGGATCGTCGACGGCGCAACACGCCTGATCGCCAACACCAGCGCCGAAGCCACGGAACTGGTCTCGCATTACGGCGCCGACCCCGACCGCATCGATGTGGCGCCGCCCGGCGTGGACCTCAGCACGTTCACGCCCGCCTTCCGCGCGCGCTCCCGGGCGGAGCACGGGGTCCCGCCGGAGACCTTCCACCTGGTCTTCGCCGGCCGCATCCAGCGCCTCAAAGGTCCGCAGGTCCTGCTCAAGGCCGCGGCCCTGCTGCGGAAGCGGCGGCCGGGAATCGACCTCCGGGTCACCATCCTCGGCGCGCTGAGCGGCAACAAGGACTTCAACCTCCGGCAGCTGATCACCGAGTCCGGAATGGACGACGTCGTGACGCACCTTCCGCCCGTGAACGCGGCCGAGCTGGCGTCCTGGTTCCGTGCGGCGGACGTTGTGGTGATGCCTTCCTACAGTGAGTCCTTCGGGCTGGTGGCCATCGAAGCGCAGGCGTGCGGGACCCCGGTGGTGGGAACGCGGGTGGGCGGCCTGCAGCGGGCCATCCACCATGGCCGGACCGGGCTCCTGGTGGACGGGCACCATGCCAAGGACTGGGCTGACGCGCTCGAAGCGATGTATGACGATCCGGACACCCGCGCCGACATGGGCCGGGCAGCCTCCATCGGGGCGGAGAACCTGGGCTGGAACCGTACTGCGGCCATCACGCTGGAGACTTACCATGCCGCCGTCGAGGACAAACTGGCGGGCCGTCCGGCACCGGCCGTTTCCACGAGTGCGGCGGCCCCCGCCGTCGCGGTCCACTAAGGAGAACCCATGACTGGCCTGAAACCCCTGAGCGACCTCGAGATCGCGAGGCAGGCCATCATCCGGCCCATCGAGGAAATTGCGGCGGCAGCGGGCATCAACGGCGAGGCTCTGGAACTCTATGGCCGGTACAAAGCCAAGGTTGACCCGGCCCTGCTGACGGCCCCCCGGCCGGCCGGGCGGGTGGTGCTGGTCTCCGCCATGTCACCCACGCCCGCCGGGGAGGGAAAGTCCACCACCACGGTGGGGCTGGCCGACTCGCTGGCCCGGGCCGGGCACAAGGTGATGATCGCGCTGCGGGAGCCCTCGCTGGGGCCGGTGCTGGGCATGAAGGGCGGGGCCACCGGCGGCGGCTATTCCCAGGTGCTGCCGATGGACGAGATCAACCTGCACTTCACCGGCGACTTCCACGCGGTGACCTCAGCGAACAACGCCTTGATGGCCCTGGTGGACAACCACATCTACCAGGGCAACGAGCTGAACATCGACCCCCGACGAATGACGTTCAAACGGGTCCTGGACATGAATGACCGCGCCCTCCGCGAAGTGATCATCGGCCTTGGCGGGCCCACCCAGGGAGTGCCGCGCCAGGACGGGTTCGACATTACGGTGGCCTCAGAAATCATGGCGGTCTTCTGCCTGGCCGCGAACCTGGCGGACCTCCGCGAGCGGCTGGGCCGGATCACTTTCGGCTACACGTACTCCCGGACCCCTGTCACGGTTGCGGATCTCGGTGTCCAGGGTGCGCTCACGTTGCTGTTGAAGGAAGCCATCAAGCCCAACCTCGTCCAGACCATTGCCGGCACGCCCGCGCTGGTTCACGGCGGTCCATTCGCCAACATTGCACACGGCTGCAATTCGCTGATCGCCACCCAGACGGCCCGGCGGCTCGCGGACATTGTGGTCACGGAAGCGGGCTTCGGCGCAGACCTGGGCGCGGAGAAGTTCATGGACATCAAGGCTCGGGTGGCCGATCTGGCCCCCTCCGCCGTTGTGCTCGTGGCCACTGTTCGCGCGCTCAAGATGCACGGCGGCGTGCCCAAGGACCGGCTCACGGTGCCCGACCTCGAGGCGCTGCAGGCCGGCGTCGTGAACCTCCGGCGGCACATCCACAACGTGGAGAAGTTCGGTGTCACCCCGGTGGTGGCCATCAACCAGTTCTCCTCCGACACCGCCGAGGAACTCGACTGGCTGCTGGAGTGGTGCGCGGCCGAAGGTGTGCAGGCCGCCGTCGCCGACGTCTGGGGGCGCGGCGGGGGCGGCGACGGCGGTGACGAGCTCGCCGCGAAGGTGGCGGCGGCGGTTTCCGCGCCGGGCAGTTTCCGGCACCTGTATCCCCTGGAGCTGCCTGTGGAGGAGAAGATCCGGACCATCGCGCAGGAGATCTACGGGGCCGACGGCGTGGACTTCTCCGTCCCGGCCCTGAAGCGGCTGGCCGACATCGAAAAGAACGGCTGGTCCGGGCTGCCCGTCTGCATGGCCAAGACCCAGTACTCCTTCACCGACGACGCCACCCGGCTCGGCGCGCCGAAGGGCTTCACCATCCACGTCCGCGACCTCATCCCCAAGACCGGGGCCGGCTTTATCGTGGCGTTGACCGGAGCGGTGATGACGATGCCGGGCCTGCCCGCCGCCCCCGCCGCCATGCGCATGGACGTGGACGACGCCGGCAACCCGGTAGGCCTCACCTAACCCGACGCTCTCTCACTTAATGCGGGTTTTCCGGCAACCCTCTCTCACTTAATGCGGGTTTTCCGGCAACCCTCTCGCACTCCCCGGGGCAGCCGCCACCGCTGAGGGCTTCCGGGCGCAGGTGGGTGCCGCCGTCGGCCGTTGAAGGCTGTTAAAGCCAGGACGCTCCCCCACCTTTTGGTGAGAGAGCGTCAGGCAAAACTCCACATTAACTGAAGGAGCGTTCGGGAAAAACCCACATTAAGTGAGAGAGCGTCCCGAGGGAGGGGCGGACGAAAAGGGGCGGGTTAGCGCTCCAGGTCGCCGCGGATGAAGGCCTCGACCTTTTCACGGGCGAGGTCGTCGTTGAACTGCTCCGGCGGGGACTTCATGAAGTAGCTGGAAGCGGAGAGCAGCGGGCCGCCGATGCCGCGGTCCAGGCCGATCTTGGCGGCGCGGATGGCGTCGATGATCACGCCGGCGGAGTTCGGTGAGTCCCAGACCTCGAGCTTGTACTCAAGGGAGACGGGCGCGTCGCCGAAGTTGCGGCCCTCGAGGCGGACGAAGGCCCACTTGCGGTCGTCGAGCCACTGGACGTAATCGGACGGGCCGATGTGGACGTCGCGCGGGGCGATGTCGGCTTCGACGTTGGAGGTGACGGCCTGGGTCTTGGAGATCTTCTTGGACTCGAGGCGGTCGCGCTCCAGCATGTTCTTGAAGTCCATGTTGCCGCCGACGTTCAGCTGGTATGTGCGGTCCAGGGTCACGCCGCGGTCTTCGAACAGCTTGGCCATGACACGGTGCGTGATGGTGGCACCGATCTGGCTCTTGATGTCGTCGCCCACGATCGGCACGCCGGCGGCGGTGAACTTGTCGGCCCACGCCTTGGTGCCGGCGATGAAGACGGGCAGGGCGTTGACGAAGGCAACGCCGGCGTCGATGGCAGCCTGGGCGTAGAACTCGGCCGCTTCCTGGGACCCAACGGGCAGGTAGCAGACCATGACGTCGGCTTTGGCGTCCTTGAGGGCCTGAACCACGTCAACGGGTTCCTCGGTGGACTGCTCGATGGTCTCGAGGTAGTACTTGCCGAGGCCGTCCAGGGTGTGGCCGCGCTGGACGGTCACGCCGGTGGGGGGAACTTCGGCGATCTTGATGGTGTTGTTTTCGCTGGCGAGGATGGCATCGGCCAGGTCAACGCCGACCTTCTTGCCGTCCACATCAAACGCGGCAACAAACTGGACGTCGTTGACGTGGTACTTGCCGAACTCAACGTGCATCAGACCCGGGATCGTGGCCTGGGGATCGGCGTCGCGGTAGTACTGCACACCTTGGACGAGCGAGGCGGCGCAGTTACCCACACCAACAATGGCAACACGAATCGGATTTGCAGACACGGAACTCCTTTGAAGACAACCTCAGCCGCCAGTGCGGTCCATGCCGGAATTACGACGGCGGCGCGCTGGCAGTGCACCAAATGGCGCTTTACCATCTTACCCAACCAAGCGGGGGCCGGGATTGTTCCCGGCCCCCGCAACGTGAAAGGTGCAGTTAAGTTACTTCTGCTTCCACAGGTTGATGTCCGACTCCACGGCGAACTCGTCGATGACCCGCAGCTCATCGTCCGCGAACTCAAGGTTGTTGATGGCGGCGAGGCTGTCTTCGAGCTGCCGGACGCTGGACGCACCCACCAGGGCGGAGGTCACGGCGGAGCCCTTGCCCTGTTCGCGGAGGATCCAGGCGATGGCCATCTGCGCGAGCGTCTGGCCGCGGCCCTCGGCGATGGCGTTGAGCCCGCGGATCCGGCCCAGGTTCTCGTCGGAGATCATGCCCTGGTCCAGGGACTTGTGCTGGGCGGCGCGCGAATCAGCGGGCACGCCGTTCAGGTACCGGTCCGTGAGCATTCCCTGGGCGAGCGGTGAGAACGCGATGGATCCGGCGCCCACCTGGTCGAGCACCTCATACAGGTTCGGTGAACCGTTCTCGGTCCAGCGGTTCAGCATGGAGTAGCTCGGCTGGTGGATCAGCAGCGGAGTGCCGAGTTCCGTCAGGATCCGGGCTGCCTCCAGGGTCTGCTCCGGGGTGTAGGAGGAGATGCCCGCGTACAGAGCCTTCCCCGACCGGACGGCGGAATCCAGCGCACCCATGGTCTCTTCCAGCGGCGTCTGGGGGTCGGGGCGGTGGCTGTAGAAAATGTCCACGTAGTCCAGGCCCATGCGCTCCAGCGACTGATCGAGGCTGGCCAGCAGGTACTTGCGCGAGCCCCAGTTGCCGTAGGGTCCGGGCCACATGTCGTAGCCGGCCTTGCTGGAGATGATGAGCTGGTCCCGGTACGGCTTGAAGTCGTCCTTGAAGTGGCGGCCGAAGTTGGTCTCGGCACTGCCGTAGGGCGGCCCGTAGTTGTTGGCGAGGTCGAAGTGGGTGACGCCCAGGTCGAAGGCCCGGCGCAGGATGGCGCGCTGGGTCTCAAACGGCTTGTCGTCGCCGAAGTTGTGCCAGAGTCCCAGCGAGATGGCCGGAAGCCTCAGGCCGCTGCGTCCGACGCGGCGGTAGGGCATGGAGTCGTAGCGGTTTTCCGCAGGTGAGTAGGTCATGCGTCCAATCCTGTCATTTGGTGGCGGACGCAGTGGAGCGCCCGCCGGGCAACTTATGCCGCGTCGGTCAGAACCGCCGCGCTGTGCGCAGCCAGAACAAAGGTGTCGCCGTCCGCAGCAGAGGCATCGTCCGTGGCGAGCAGCACAGCGCCCCGCACCGCGTCGAGCCGGACCGGCTCCGCGGAGAAGTTCAGCAGTACCTCCACGGACCCGCGGCGGAAACGCAGCCAGCCGGCGTCGTCGTTGTAGGTCACGTCAGTGGCCGCGAATCCCAGCCCGGCGAGGTCCGGGTGTTCGCGCCGCAGTGCGGTCAGGGACCGGTAGAGCGCCAGCAGCTTCGCGTGGTCTCCCATGGAAGCCTCAGCCCAGTTGAGCTTGGAGCGGCGGAACGTCTCGGGATCCTGCGGGTCGGGTACGACGGCGGGATCCCACCCCATGCGTTCGAACTCGCGGATCCTGCCCTCCGCCGTCGCCTTGCCCAAGTCCGGTTCGGGGTGTGAGGTGAAGAACTGCCACGGCGTGGACGCCGCGTATTCCTCCCCCATGAACAGCATGGGCGTGAACGGCGAGGTCAGGGTCAGCACGGCAGCAACGGCCAGCGGGCCGTAGGCCAGCGACTGCGACAGCCGGTCGCCCACCGCCCGGTTGCCGATCTGGTCGTGGTTCTGGTTGCAGACCACCAGGGCCGACGGGTGGACCAGCGACGTGTTGATGGGCCGGCCGTGGTGGCGTCCGCGGAAACTGGAGTAAGTGCCGTCGTGCAGGAAGCCGTCCTTGAGGACCTTGGCCAGCACGCCGAGGGATGCAAAGTCGGCGTAGTACCCGGTGGTCTCGCCGGTGACGCTGACGTGCACGGCGTGGTGGAAGTCGTCGCTCCACTGCCCGGCGAGCCCGTAGCCGTTGGCCGCGCGGGGGTAGATCAGCCGCGGATCGTTCAGGTCCGACTCCGCAATGAGCGTCTTGGGCAGCCCGGTCTCCGCCGAAATGGCCGCCCCCAGCGCACCCAGATCCTCCAGGAGAGGCACGGCCCGCTCGTCACGGAAGGCGTGGACGGCGTCCAGCCGCAGGCCGTCCACATGGTAGTCGCGGAGCCACAGCGCCGCGTTGTCCAGGATGTATTCACGGACGACGTCGGAGCCCGGGCCATCGAGGTTGACCGAGTCGCCCCAGGTGTTGGCGTCGCCCTGCTTCAGATACGGTCCGAACTGCGGCAGGTAGTTTCCGCTGGGGCCCAGGTGGTTGTAGACCACGTCCTGGATGACACCCAGCCCGGCAGCGTGCGCGGCGTCCACAAAGCGCTGGTAGGCCGCCGGCCCGCCGTAGCCTTCGTGCACCGCGTACCACTGCACGCCGTCGTAGCCCCAGTTGTGGGTGCCGTTGAACGCGTTGACCGGGAGCAGTTCCACAAAATCGATGCCGAGGTCCGCGAGGTATTCGAGCTTGCCGGCCGCCGCCTCCAGGGTGCCGTCCGGGGTGAAGGTCCCCACGTGGAGTTCGTAGATGACCGAGCCGCGCAGGTTTTTCCCCTGCCAGCCCGCGTCCTGCCAGGCGTGGGAGGCGGGATCGTAGGTCCGGGACAGGGCATGCACGCCGTCCGGGACCCGCCGCGACCGCGGATCCGGCAGCGGGCGGGTTCCGCCGTCGAGCAGGTAGCCGTAGTCCACCTCGGCCTCCGCGGGGGCGTCGGGTGCGGACCACCAACCTTCCGCGCCCGGGGCTGCGGCCACCTGCTTCATGGGGTACTGCTGTCCGTTGGCGAGCAGGACCACCGCGGAGGCGTTGGGCGCCCAGACATCGAACCGCTCGGATCCGGCGTTGACCAGAGTCATGCGTTTTCTCCGTCCACCGGTACCAGCAAAGCCACCGGGTAGGTACCCAGGACGGCGGCCACCGAAACGGTCCCGGCGGGGTACTGTGCGCCGGTGAGTTCGTCCCGCACCGCCGTGGGAAGGCCGACGGCGGTGTCCCGCCACCCGCCGTCGCGCTCCAGGCCCACGGGGAGCCGGGTGGCGAGGGTGATGGCCCCGGAGGCGCCTCGTTGGAACGCCAGCAGATGCTGCGCCGCGGCACCGGATGCGGTCAGTGGGTTGTAGTCCTGGAAGAGGTCGGGCCGGTCGCGGCGCAGCCGCAGGGCCCGGGAGGTGACCAGCAGCTTGCTTGCTTCGGTCCCCGCGGCGGGGAGGGTGCCGGCGTCGATGGCTGCCAGCTCGGTGACCCGCTGGGCGAAGTCGACCGGCCGCCGGTTGTCCGGGTCGGTCAGCGACCGCTCCCAGAACTCGGACCCCTGGTACACGTCCGGCAGGCCGGGCATGGTCAGCTGGATGAGCTTGGCTGCAAGTGAGTTGGACGCGGCGGCGGAGTCGATCCGTGCCACGAAGTCCTCCACCACCCGGGTGACCCGGTCGTCGTCGAATGCCGCATCCACGGCCGCGGTGACGCTTGCTTCGAACGTTTCGTCCGGGTCGGTCCACGTGGTGGAGTTGCCGGCTTCACGGGCCGCCTTCTGCGCGTAGCCCTGCAGACGCTCCCGCGACGCCGGCCACGCACCGATGACCGCCTGCCACAGCAGGTTCTCGAACGGGCCGTCCGGTACCGGTGCCAGTTCGCGGAGGGTGTTCAGGGTTGCCGTCCACTCGTCCGGCAGTTCGGCGATCACCGAGATCCGGGCCCGGGCGTCCTCGCTGCGCTTGGTGTCGTGCGTGGACAGGGTGGTCATGGAGAGGGGCAGCTCTTCCTGCCGGCGCCGCATCCGGTGGTGGAACTCCTCGGCGGAAACGGAGAATTCGGTGGGCTCGGCGCCCACCTCGGTCAGCGTGCCGAGCCGGGTGTAGCGGTAGAACGCCGTGTCCTCCACCCCCTTGGCCATGACCATGCCCGACGTCTGCTGGAAGCGCACCGCAATGGGGTTGGCGGGATCGAGCAGCAACGGCAGCAGGACCCCCACAGCCGACGCCAGCTCCGGACGGTGCTCTGCCGCCGATCCGCAGGCCTCCTTCAGGATCTCCGCGCCCGTGGGCAGATAGGTGCGGTAGACCGGGAAGGACGCAATGATTTCGGCAATGGTGTCCGCGGCCTGCTCCAGCTCGAGCCCGGCCGAAGCGGGGACCAGGCGGGCCAGGCGCAGCACCTCGGCCCGCAGAATGCCGTCGGCAATCATCCGTTTCGTGCCGCGGATCATCTCCGCGTAGTCGGCCGGAGCGTCGGCACCGCGCAGGGCGGCGTCCAGCGCATCGAGCCCTGGCTGGCCCGAGGGGTCCACCAGGACGCGGTCCACGTCCGCCAGGGCGTCGTAGCCGGTGGTGCCCTCGCAGGCGAAGTCGCCGGGAAGCTCCTCCCCCGGCTCCAGGATCTTCTCCACCAGCACGTACGCGCCGCCGCTGATTTCCTTGAGCCAGCGCAGGTACCCGGCGGGATCGGCCAGGCCGTCCGGGTGATCCACCCGCAGCCCGTCCACCAGGCCGTCGTCGAACCAGCGCTTCACCTCGGCATGTGCCTCGTCAAAGACCGGGCGGTCCTCCACCCGGATGCCGGCCAGTGTGGTGACCGCGAAGAAGCGCCGGTAGTTCAGCTCGGCGTCGGCGCGGCGCCAGTCCATCAGCTCGTAGTGCTGCCGGCCGTGGACCTCCTGCGGGGAGTCGCCGTCGCTGTACGAGCCCTCGGCCAGCGGGAACCGGTGGTCGTAGTACCGGAGCTCGCCATCCTTGACCTCGAGCTTGTCCAGGTCCGCGTCCGAGCCCAGCATCGGCAGCCGCACCTTGCCGCCGCCAAGCTCCCAGTCGACGTCGAACGCTTCCGCGTACGGCGAGCCGCGGCCCTCCTGCAGCAGCGACCACCACCAGGGGTTCTGGACCGGCGAGGCCACGCCCACATGGTTGGGGACAATGTCCACGAGCACACCCATGCTGTGGGCGCGGGCCGCCTTGGACAGCGCGAGCAGCCCTTCGGGCCCGCCCCGGTCCGGGTCCACTGAGGACGGATCGGTCACGTCATAGCCGTGATCGGACCCGCGCTCAGCGGTCAGGATCGGAGAGAGGTAGACCCAGTCGACGCCCAGTGACTTCAGGTAGGGCACCGTTTCAGCAGCGTCAAAGAGCGTGAAGCTGCTGCGGATCTGGAGCCGGTAGGTGGACGCCGGGGACTTCACTTAGCGGGACCCTTCGGTTCGGTGATTTTTTTCGTTTTCGCCGGCTCCGGCACCGTGGGGGTGCTCAGGGCGGCGGTTTCCGCGGTGGCCGTCTGCGACAGAGCGGCGAGCGACGCGGCCACGGAGTGGTCCGGTTCGGTCTCCTCCATGGTGTGCGCACGGAGCACCACCAGGGACTTTGCCGCCACGGGCAGGGCTTCGCCGGCCTTGACCGGTTCCGTGTCCGCGTTGTGGCCGGCGGTGTCGATGATGATGTCCCAGGCGGGCGCGTATTCATCGTTCGGGAGGGTGAAGTTCACGATGTCGTCGTGGGCGTTGAAGTACAGGACGAAGTTCACGTCCGTGATCCGGCGGCCGCGGTCGTCCTTGCCCTGGATGCCGTCGCCGTTGAGGAACACGCCCACCGACCGGCCGAAACCGCTGTCCCAGGCGTCCGGCTTCATGGTCTCGCCCGAGGGGTCCAGCCATACGATGTCCGGCAGCCGCTCGCCTTCTCCTCGCAGCACGGGACGCCCGTCGAAGAACCGGCTCCGGCGGAACGTGGGGTGCTTGGCTCGCAGCGCGTTGACGGCGGCCGTGAACTCGATGAGGGGCTGATCGATGCTTTCCCAGTTGATCCAGGTCAGTTCGGAGTCCTGGCAGTAGCCGTTGTTGTTGCCCTGCTGGGTGCGGCCCAGTTCGTCGCCGTGCAGCAGCATGGGCACGCCCTGGGAGAGCAGCAGCGAGGCGATGAAGTTCCGCTGCTGGCGGGCGCGCAGCCCCAGGACGGCGGGATCATCGGTGGGGCCTTCGGCGCCGCAGTTCCAGGAGCGGTTGTGGGATTCGCCGTCGTTGTTGTCCTCGCCGTTGGCGTCGTTGTGCTTCTCGTTGTAGGACACCAGGTCCGCGAGGGTGAAGCCGTCGTGGGCGGTGACGAAGTTGATGGACGCCACTGGCCGGCGGCCGGAGTGTTCGTACAGGTCCGCGGAGCCGGTGATGCGGGAGGCGAATTCGCCCAGGGTGGCCGGTTCGCCGCGCCAGAAGTCCCGGACGGTGTCGCGGTATTTGCCGTTCCATTCCGTCCACTGCGGCGGGAAGTTGCCCACCTGGTAGCCGCCGGGGCCAACGTCCCACGGCTCGGCGATCAGTTTGACCTGGGAGACTACCGGGTCCTGCTGGATGAGTTCGAAGAAGGTGGAGAGCTTGTCCACGTCGTAGAATTCGCGGGCCAGGGTGGAGGCGAGGTCGAACCGGAAGCCGTCCACGTGCATTTCGGTGACCCAGTAACGCAGGGAGTCCATGAGGAGCTGCAGGGAGTGGGGCTGGCGGACGTTGAGCGAGTTGCCCGTGCCCGTGTAGTCCATGTAGTGCTTCTCGTCGCCCTCCATGAGGCGGTAGTAGGACTGGTTGTCGATGCCCTTGAAGGACAGGGTGGGGCCCAGGTGGTTGCCTTCGGCGGTGTGGTTGTAGACCACGTCCAGGATCACTTCGATGCCGGCGCGGTGCAGGGACCGGACCATGGCCTTGAAGTCCTGGACCTGCTGGCCGGTGTCGCCGGTGGAGCTGTAGGTGTTCTGCGGGGCGAAGAAGCCGATGGTGTTGTAGCCCCAGTAGTTGTTCAGGCCCTTGTCCTGCAGGGTTCCGTCATTGACGAACTGGTGCACCGGCATCAGTTCGATGGCGGTGATGCCCAGCTTCTGCAGGTGCGAGATGACGGACGGGTGCGCCACGCCGGCGTAGGTGCCGCGCTGTTCCTCGGGGATCTCGGGGTGCAGCTGGGTGAGGCCCTTGACGTGGGCTTCGTAAATGACCGACTTGTGGTACGGGACGCGGGGCAGGTGGTCGCCGTCCCAGTCGAAGAACGGGTTGATGACCACGCCCATCATCATGTGCGATGCGGAGTCATCATTGTTGATGGTGTCCGGCTCTTCGCCCAGGTTGTACGTGAACAGGGACGGATCCCAGTCGATCTGGCCGTGCACGGCCTTGGCGTAGGGGTCCAGGAGCAGCTTGTTCGGGTTGAACCGGTTGCCGGACTGGGGGTCGTACGGGCCGTGGACACGGTAGCCATACTTCTGCCCGGGCTGCACCTGCGGGACGTAGCCGTGCCACACGTAGCCGTCCACTTCATCGAGGCTGAACCGGGTCTCAACACCGTCGTCATCGAAGAGGCACAGCTCCACCTTTTCGGCGCGTTCGCTGAACAGCGCGAAGTTTGTGCCAGTCCCGTCATAAGTGGCGCCAAGCGGGTAAGCCGTTCCGGGCCAGATTTCCATGCGTGCTCCTCATTGTTGTTCGACATCGGGGCGGGCGAAATCATCGCCGCGCCACCCAGCCGGTGCAGAACCTATAGCTACGGTAGCGGGTGGGTGTGACTATTACGTTTCCAGGCCCCGTGTGTACTAAGCATGCTGACTTTACCTCACACCTCTGCTATGGCAGCAATCCTCGGGCCGGCCAGTGCTCAAGCATGTCCTGGCGGACCATTGCGTATGTGGTGGTGGCCGTGTAGTTGCCGTGCGTCGCCACAACGAACTGGGAATGCCCCGGCTCCGTCTCCACGCCGTAAACGTCCAGGTGGTTGCCGTGTGGGGTGTGGGCGCAGGCAGGGAATCCCAGGAAATCGGACCGGCGCCAAATATTCCTCCATACCGGCGTCTCCGCTTCCTGCCCGGCCCTCAGGAGCTTCACGAGAGTCAGGCCCTCCGAACCGTTCCCTGGGGCCTCGTTCAGCCGGGCCGCCTTCCATGGGTCCGCGGAGAAGAGGCCGGGTCCCCGCGTTGGCCAGGTGCCAAGGACTGCCGGGCCAAACAGCTCGGGGAAGAACCGGCCGAAGTAGGGCCGCAGTTGGACGCCGTAGGTGAGGAGCCTGATGCGTTTGAAGTCCAACCCAGGTTTGCTCGCCTTGAGATGGAAGAGCGCGGCAATCGCCACCACAGCGCCCAGGCTGTGGGCGGACAGCAGGACGGTGTGGTGGGGCTCGCCGGTCTCCGGAGCCGGCCCCGGGGAGGGCGCCTCCAGCCAGTCGTTGATGCGCCGGGCAAGCTCAGGGACTACGCGGTTGGAGTAGCTCGGGGCACCGAACGGATGGGCGGCATTGGGAAGGAAGCACATCACGTCCCAGAGGATGGCAAGAGGCCTTTCTTCCTTTGACGTTGCGGCGTTCAGCACCATGAAGGCGAGAATAACGGTTGCCGCCAGGACGATTCCCCAGCCGGCGAAGTCTTCCTGGATGACGTCCATGGGGCCTTTCAGAAGGACGCGATAACGCGTTGCGCCGCTGCCGTTGCGGAGGGCGCTGGCCGCGATCGCCAAGACGGCGGCACCCCAAATCAGCAGGGTGAGGAGACCAAAGGCTGCTTCCCCGCGCTGCGTCAGAGCCGAGAGCCGGCGACGACGGTAGGTCAGGTTCCGGCGTTCGGAACCAGGGCTTTCGGCCCCCGAAAGGGGATCCACGTCGATGTCGCTGAAATACGACGGCGGCTGCACCGGCGGCGGTCCGGTTCCGGCAGGTGCGGGCGGCTGCATGGGCGTGAGGCCGCCTTTGAGGATCAGCCAGGAGCAGGCGGGCACAAAACCGACCAGCGCCAAAACAATGCCGACGAGCAGCAGGCCTCCCGTGAGTGCGTAGACGGAAGGGACGTCCAGCACATCATGAAGGTCAACCTCGGACCCGCCGGCGCCCCGCCAGAGTTCCTCGGGCCGGGCTGGCAGCTCTCTGTCCATGGGCCACTGAAGGAGTTTCCGCAGTCCCAGGACCAGCGCGCTGGAAAGAAAATGGGCCGTGAGGATCGCGGCGAACATAAAGACGGCGGGACCCCCGCCGCGCCAGCCTTCGTCAGTGCCGCCGTCCCGCGTCTGGAGGCCCACGTAGAAGGCGACGAAGACAGCCGTGATGGCGGCCGGGATCCACAACACCGAGTCATCCCACAGGCCGCCCGCCCAGAGAATGAGCACCGCAGAGCTCACCGAGGCCCCCGCGATAGCGAGCTGAAAACCGCGTCCGCTGCGCATGAACAGGCCCGCGACAGCCAGGACCACCAACGCAGTGAGCAGGAGCAGGGACGCCACCCATGTTCCGGCGAACGGCAGGCTGGGAACCGCGTCCGGGGTGGGAACGAGTATCAGCTGTCCGATCGTCAGGAGCACCAGGGCCGCCCCGCCGGTCCAGAGGGCGTTGGACCACTTGGTGCCGGCGGCATCTTCTTCCGGTGCGCGAACTTCTGGATAGAAGAACGCCACCGTGACCATCGTTGCCAGCAGCAGCAGCACCGAGAGAGCCAGGAACGGCGCGGCCAGGCCGTCCCGGCCTATCGCCGTACCCAAGTCCCGGAGGCAGTCGCTGCCGAGCATCCGAAGGGGTGTCTGGCAGTCGCGCCGCCACAACGCTCCCATGCTGTCGGACAGGAGCAAGATGCACACCAGCGCGAGGCAGGCGGCAATGTGCGCCCTGCCGGTCACCGTGGAAACGTGGGGGCGGGTCCACAATCCGGGGGAAGCGAGGAAAGGCCCGCCGTCCGAAGCTTGGGCGGCACCTTGTGGCGGCTCTTCATTCCAGCTGACCCGGACCGGCGCGAGGTTCCGCACGGTGGCAAGTTTCGCCGTGACAAACACGGCAAGGATCGCTGCCACCGGCACCAGGGCGGCCAGGGCCAGGCGCTGGCCGCGCGACCAGCCCGTCAAGAAATCCAGGGCTTCCGGCAGTTGACGGCACATGGCTGTTGGCTGGCCCGGCCCCGTCGAAGGAAAACATTCCACCGCAAGCAGGCCGAAAGCCACCGCGCAGAAGGTGGTGGTGAACACGAGGCTTAGCAGTAACGCGAAGAGCCTGACCGTCCCGGCGCCGGGTCCAGCCGCGAGGGGCCGGGCCCCTGTACCCGGGGCCGGCAGCCGCCGGGCCCAGTAGGCGGCGTTGGCTAGGGCAAACGGGACGACAAGAAACCAGAGCGCCTGGCCGAGCACGCGTGCCACGCCCTTCAGAAACGATGAAGACGGGGAAGTCCGTGCCAGATTGCCCCAACTGTAGGCCTCGACCCGGGTGGGCTGCCCGGCCGGCGGGTCCTTTTCGGTCCAGAAGCCGCTGAGGGCGTCCCCGTCGCCCACAGGCTCAATCTGGTCCGCCCTGCAGCCGATGAGGTCGTGCGGGGCCGTGTTTTTGATGCCGTGGATGCGGAGTTCCAGAACCCGTGGACCTCCTGCCTGGGGTGCCCCGCTGACGACCTTCTGCGCTGATGATTCGATCACGGTGTCTCCCCCCCCCAAATTTCGGCGGCCAGCAGCGGCTGGCAGCCAAATGTTACGCCCGGGAAATCAGGGGGTCCACAGACCGGTCAGCCCGCGAGCCGCCCCCAAACGCCGGGAACAGCGTCCGCAATGCGGCCTGCGGTGAGCGGTCCCCCATCGGCTGCGGCGGTCCCGGCCCGGCCGTGGAGGCTGGCGCCCAGCGCCGCGATGGCTGCCCAGCGCTCGTCCGGATCGATGCCTGCGTTCCGGAAGCGCCCGACGTCGGACCCCACCTGGGCGAGCAGCGCGCCAATGATTCCGGCCAGGACGTCGCCGCTGCCCGCGGTGGCGAGCCACGGCGTGCCGTCCGCCTGGCTGTAGAAGTCCTGGAAGGGCGAAGCGACCAGGGTGCTGGGGCCCTTGAGCAGCACGGTGGCCTCGGTCAGGACGGCGGCCTGCCGGACGGCTCCCA
Source organism: Pseudarthrobacter sp. IC2-21 (assembly GCF_034048115.1). Classification (NCBI taxonomy): domain Bacteria; kingdom Bacillati; phylum Actinomycetota; class Actinomycetes; order Micrococcales; family Micrococcaceae; genus Pseudarthrobacter; species Pseudarthrobacter sp. IC2-21. Next base: position 3,067,832 of record NZ_CP139145.1, read on the forward strand.
GCGTGTTTGCCTCAACCGCGGAACGGTCGTAGTCCGCCCCGAGCCGGTCCAGGAGCGCTGCGAGTTCCCCGGCATGCGGGGTCAGCACCACCTGCGGCGCCAGGACGTCGGGAAGGGCCGGCAGCGCACCGGCGTCGGCGATCACCGGCAGCCCCGATTCGACCGCATCGCGGGCGCGCTGGAGCTGCTCCGAGTCGCCGGGTCCCATGCCCGAGCCGACCAGCCAGGCCTGGACGCGGTTGTCCGCCACGGAGCCGGTGCTGCAGACCACTTCAGGGCAGGATTGGCGGACCAGGTCTGCCACCGCGGGCGGCCCGAGGTAGCGGACCATGCCCGCCCCGGCGGCCAGCGCCCCGCGGCAGGCCAGCACCGCGACGCCGGGGTAGTCCTCCGAGCCGGCCACCACGCCCAGGACCCCGCGGGAATACTTGTGCGCGCGTCTTCCGGGCCGGGGCAGCAGCCGGGCGAGGTCCGGGGTTTCGAGGCGGCGCAGCGACGGCCAGGGCAGGTGTTCTTCGATGCCGATGGGGACCACGTGGACGCGGCCGGCGTGGTCGGCCCCGGGATCGGCCAGCAGGCCGGCTTTGGCGGCGCCGAACGTTACGGTCAGGTCCGCGGACAGGACCAGGGCATGCGCCTCGCCGGTGTCGGCGTCCACGCCGCTGGGAATGTCGCAGGCCACCACGAGCAGTGTCCCGGACCGAGTGTCGGTGAGACCCTTCATCAGGGCGGCAGCCGCTCCCCGCAGGCCGCCTTGGGCACCCGTTCCCAGGATGGCATCAAGTACGACGTCGGCACTCGCCACGTGTGCGGCGAGCTCGCCGGCATTCGCCTCGGTGAGGACATGCACGCGGCCGCCCGCGCGCTCAAAAGCAGCCAGCGCCTCAGAGTGGGCGGCGTCCCCGGTGAGGACCGCCGTCGTACGCATTCCCCGCGCGGCCAGGAACGAGGCAGCGAACAGGCCGTCGCCGCCGTTGTTGCCCTTGCCGGCAAGGACCGCCACACTGGCGCCGTAGAGCCGCCTGCCGCGGTCCCGCAGCTCGTGGACCACGGCGTTGGCGAGCCCGTAGGAGGCGCGCTGCATCAGGACGGTACCCATCCCGGCGGCCAGGAGCGGCTGTTCTGCGGCTCTGATCTGGGTTCCGGTGTAGGCGCTGATCATGGTGTCAGGTGCTTGGGCGTCCCGGCGGAGGGGCGCTCAGCCTTCGGCGAGGACCGTGGCGGTGGCAATCCCGCCGTCGTGGCTGATGGACACGTGCCAGCGTTTGACGCCCTTGGCCTCGGCCACCGCCAGGACGGTGTCCTTCACCTGGATGGTGGGGCCGTGCTGGTCCAGGCCGATCCAGCAGTCCTGCCAGTTCATGCCGGCCGGCGCGCCGAGCACCTTGGCCACGGCTTCCTTGGCCGCGAACCGGGCCGCGAGGGACCGGGTGTTGAGCTCGCGTTCGGCCGGGACGAACAGCCGGTCCCGGAGACCCGGCGTCCGTTCAAGCTGGCGGCCGAACCGCTCGATGTCTACAACGTCTACCCCAATGCCAACAATCATGGCTCTACTCTACGGTGACGCCCGCGGCCGGGCTGTTCATCAACGCAAATGAGTCACTTTTAAACCGGGCCGGCACATCCGGATTCACATCAACAGGACCACCACCAGTCATGCGCGGCGGCGAGTGAGGGCAGTCAGGGTCTCGACGATGAGTGACCGGTGCAGGGCCGCAGACCAGCCGTGGGTCCTTCGGATGTGCACGATCGTGTCGGCGCAGAGCAGAACGTCGGTAACGACGGTGAGGTGTTCAGGATTCAGCCCCTCTGCGAGGTGGCCATCGGCTGCGGCTTGGTCCCAGAACGAGCGGCACAGTTGGGTGGTGGAATGGCGTCCGGCCTGTGCGGCTTCTGCGAGCTCCGGCTCAAGACCCTCGGACTGGGCAGCAACTTCGAACAGTGCGCCCGCCCGCTCCGCGATACCGGCCGAGACGTCGGCGAGGGCCTCGATCCGTTCGGCCAGGGTGGCGGCGGTCATCGCGTCCCGGACCCGGGGACGGTGGGCGACGTCAACCGGCTCTGCGTCAGCCACGAGCGCCTGGTCGATGACACGCCTGAACAGGGCTGCCTTCGTCCCGAAGCGGACGTAGACGGTGCGAGCAGCGACACCGGCGCGCTCTGCGATCTGGGCCAGAGTTGTTGCTACGTAGCCCTGATCGCAGAAAAGCACGCTCGCCGCTTCGATGAGCTGGGCCTCTGTTCGGGCCACCCGTTTGGCCCTGAGGTCAGGGGCGGTAAGGGATTTTTGCTTGACGTCCTTGCTCATGAGATGCAGTATAGCTGCATAGATACAGTCAGACTGCAATTGGAGGTTCCGATGATTCCGACACTGGCCGGGGTGCACCACCTCAAGCTGCCCGTCTCAGACCTGGACCGGTCAATCCGGTGGTACGGCACCCGGCTCGGCTATCAAGTCGTCATCGAGTTCCGCGAACACGGCCGCCTTACCGGCGTTGCGATGACCCATCCCGACGGCGGCCCCGACCTGGCGCTGAACCTCAACCCGGACCGGGCGAAGGCGTCAGCCGGCTTCGACTACTTCTCCATCGGAGTGCCGGACCGGGAAGGGATCGAGGCGTTGGCGGCCCACCTGAGCGGCCTCGGGGAGGCCCATGCCGGGGTGCATTTCGCAACGATCGGATGGATTCTGCCGATGCTGCATGACCCGGACGGTCACGAGGTTCGCTTCTACTCGGTGGAATCCCACACTGAGCTCGACCCGGCTGTCCCGCTCGTCATCGATGACGCCGTGGCCACCGCACGGGCCAAGGAGGAGCGGTGGCGTGCCGATAGGGCCGCGTCCAGCGACGTGACCGGTATGGCGCCGTGAACGGCGTGGCCCAGCACTAAACAGAAGCCCCGGCCCTTTGAAAGGGCCGGGGCTTCCGGACAGGCAGCAGGCGCTTCTGTGTTACTCGACCGTGACGCTCTTGGCAAGGTTGCGCGGCTGGTCAACGTCGTAGCCCTTGGCCGCGGCGAGTTCGGCGGCGAAGATCTGCAGCGGGACAGTGGTCAGCAGCGGCATCAGCAGCGTCGGGGTTTCCGGGACGTAGAAGACGTGCTCGGCGTAGGCCTTCACGGCTTCGTCGCCTTCCTCGGCGATGACCAGGGTGCGGGCGCCGCGGGCGCGGACTTCCTGGATGTTGGAGACCACCTTGGCGTGCAGCGAGTCGCGGCCGCGCGGGGACGGCACAATCACGAACACCGGCTTGCCTTCCTCGACCAGCGCGATGGGGCCGTGCTTCAGCTCGCCGGCGGCGAAGCCTTCGGCGTGGATGTAGGCGATTTCCTTGAGCTTAAGCGCGCCTTCGAGTGCCACGGGGTAGCCCACGTGCCGGCCCAGGAACAGGACGGACTGCTCGTTGGCCATGCTGCGGGCCAGTTCGCGGAGGGGGCCGGCGCCGTCGAGGATGGTCTGGATCTTGTCCGGGATCTTGCCCAGGTCAGCCAGGACGTCCTTGATCTGCCCGGAGAAGATGTTGCCGCGCAGCTGCGCCAGGTACAGGCCCAGCAGGTAGGCGGCGGTGATCTGCGCCAGGAAGGCCTTGGTGGAGGCGACGGCGATCTCCGGGCCGGCGTGGGTGTAGAGCACGGCGTCGGACTCGCGGGGAATCGTGGAGCCGTTGGTGTTGCAGATGGAGATGGCCTTGGCGCCCTGTTCGCGTGCGTACCGGACGGCCATCAGGGTGTCCATGGTTTCGCCGGACTGGCTGATGGAGACCACCAGGGTGTTCTCGTCCAGGATCGGGTCGCGGTAGCGGAATTCGTGCGCGAGCTCCACCTCGGTGGGGATCCGGCACCAGTTCTCGATGGCGTACTTCGCCACGGTCCCGGCGTAGGCTGCGGTGCCGCAGGCCAGCACGATGATCTTGTTGACCTTCTTGAGCTCCTCCGGATCGATGCGCAGCTCATCCAGGGTCAGGTTGCCGTTCAGGTCCGAGCGGCCCAGCAGGGTCTGGCGGACAGCGTCGGGCTGATCGTGGATTTCCTTCTCCATGAAGGAGCTGAAGCCGCCCTTGGTGGCCGCCTCGGGATCCCAGTCAACGTGGTATTCCTTGCCTTGGGCCGGGGCGCCGAAGAAGTCCGTGATCTCCACGGAGTCCGCGGTGATGGTGACAATCTGGTCCTGGCCCAGCTCCACGGCGCGGCGGGTGTAGTCAATGAACCCGGAGACGTCCGAGCCGAGGAAGTTCTCGCCCTCGCCCAGGCCAACCACCAGCGGGGAGTTGCGGCGGGCAGCGACCACTACGTCGGGCTGGTCAGCGTGCACGGCGAGGAGGGTGAACGCACCCTCGAGCTGCTGGCAGGCGAGCTGCATGGCGACGGCCAGGCCGCCGTCGGCATTGCCGTTCAACTGGTTGCGGAAGATGTCGCCCAGGAGCACGGCGGCGACCTCGGTGTCGGTTTCGGACGCGAACTTGTAGCCCTTGTCCACCAGGCCCAGCTTGAGCTCGGCGAAGTTTTCGATGATGCCGTTGTGGATCAGGGCCAGCTTCCCGCCGTCGGCCAGGTGCGGGTGCGCGTTCTGGTCCGTGGGGCCGCCGTGCGTGGCCCAGCGGGTGTGGCCGATGCCGGTCAGGGTCTCGGGCAGCGGGTGTTCCGCCAGCTCGGCCCGGAGGTTGCTCAGCTTGCCCGACTTCTTCCGGGACTCGATGGCCCCGTCCGATACCACCGCAACGCCTGCGGAGTCGTAGCCGCGGTACTCCAGACGACGCAATCCCTCAAGGACCACGTCCAACGCGCTATGACCGGCATTGCCACGGCCATTAGCATGACCCACATATCCAACGATTCCACACATGCGCTAAAGCTTATCGGCAGGCGGGTTGAGTTTTAAACTTCCGGGGCCGCATTTCGCTCTCAGCCCTGCGCGGGGCAGAATCTCTAAAGTGACTTTGCAACGCAACGAAGCGAACGGGGAGGGTGTCTCTCCGTTCGTTGAGCTGGACCGTCAGACCTGGTCCCGGCTCGCCGCCCAGATGGAGCAACCCCTTAACGAAGAGGACATTGTCCGTCTGCGTGGCCTCGGCGATCCACTGGATATGAAGGAGATCCGCGAGGTTTACCTGCCGTTGTCCCGGCTCCTGCACCTCTATGTCGAGGCCGCGGGCCAGCTGCATTCGGCCACCACCACCTTCCTGGGTGAGAAGACCCAGCGCACCCCCTTTGTGATTGGCGTGGCCGGCTCGGTGGCTGTGGGGAAGTCCACAATTGCGCGCGTGCTCCGGGAGATGCTGCGGCGCTGGCCCGGCACCCCGAACGTGGAGCTGATCACCACCGACGGCTTCCTCTACCCCCTGGCTGAACTCAAGCGCCGGCAGCTGCTGGAGCGCAAAGGTTTCCCCGAGTCCTACGACCGCCGGGCGCTGCTGCGTTTTGTGAGCGAGGTCAAGGGCGGCGCGGAGGAGGTCCGGGCGCCCTGGTACTCGCACGTCACCTACGACATCGTGCCGGACAAGGAAGTGGTGGTGCGCCGCCCCGATGTGCTCATTGTGGAGGGCCTGAACGTGCTTGCGCCGGCCCGCCCGCGCCAGGACGGCCGGCAGGGCCTGGCCCTGAGCGACTTCTTCGACTTCTCCATTTATGTGGACGCCAAGACCGCCTATATCGAGGAGTGGTACGTGGAACGGTTCCGCAGGCTCCAGAGCACGGCGTTCGCGCAGCCGGAGTCCTACTTCCACCGGTACGCGTCACTGTCCCCCAGCGAGGCGGAGAGCACCGCCCGGGACATCTGGAAGCGGATCAACGAGCCCAACCTGGAGGAAAACGTCCTCCCCACCCGCGGCCGGGCGCAGCTGGTGCTGACCAAGGATGCGGACCACTCCATCCGCCGCATGCTCCTGCGAAAGGTTTAACCCAGGTGTGCCACCACTGCGTGTCCTGGGCTCTTCCGCCCGGCGCCAGCCGGCGGTCCTTCGCCCAATTCCTCGCCGCCGGGGCGGGGCTGACGGTGTTGACCGCGTGCACACCGGAGGCACCAAAGGCGGTGGCGCCGTCGGCGTCCGCACCTTCCGTTACCTCTGCGGGCCCCTCCCCCACCGTGGCGGAAAGTACGACGGCGGCAGCTGGGCCGCCGTCGCAGGCTCCCGTTCCGCCGTCGGCGGCTGCGTCCCTGCCGGGGCAGTTCTCGCTGACGGACCCGGCGAGCCCCTGGGTGGTGGTGAACAAGCACCGTCCGCTGCAGCCGCCGGACTACGCGCCGGCGGACCTGGTGCAGCCGAACGTGCCGCTGGCCGTGTCCGGTGAGGCTTCGTTGCTGAACAGCACCACGGCGGCCGCGGCGGAAGCGATGTTCGCGGCGGCCGCGCGGGACGGCGTGACCATCGTCCTGGCGAGCGGCTACCGCTCCTACGCCACGCAGGTGACCACGTACAACGGGTATGTGGCGGCGCGCGGCCAGGCGGACGCCGACACCGCCAGCGCCCGGCCCGGCTACTCGGAGCATCAGACCGGCTGGGCGTTCGACATCGGCGACGGCGGCGGGGCGTGCGGCTTCCAGCCCTGCTTCGCGGACCAGCCGGCGGCCGTGTGGGCGAAGGCGAACGGCCACCGCTTCGGCTTTGTGGTGCGGTACCCGTGGATGTTCCACCCGATCACCGGCTACTACTACGAGCCGTGGCACCTGCGGTACATCGGAGTGGGGGCCGCCACGGACATGGCGAACCGGGGCATCAACACGGTGGAGGAGTACTTCGGGCTGGAAGCGGCGCCGGGGTACGCCTGAGGGGCCCGTTTGGTTCCCGACACGGGCGAAAAGTTTACTTTGCCGTCAGGTGTGGCGTCGCTTTAGTGCGCTAGCTTGGTCTTTATGTTGACAGGATTCAAGAATTTCATCATGAAGGGCAACGTCGTAGACCTTGCCGTCGCCGTTGTCATGGGTACAGCCTTCGGGGCGGTCGTCACCGCACTGGTGAACAAGGTACTCATGCCATTCATTGCAGGACTCGTGGGATCTCCGAACTTCGATAGCTTCGCCAAGGTTGACTTCAACGGCAACGCCATGGAATTTGGCGTTCTGCTGACCGCCATCGTCAACTTCCTGCTTATCGCTGCCGCCATCTACTTTGTGGTGGTTATGCCCATGAACCACATGATCGAGCGCCGCAACCGCCGGCTCGGCATCGATCCCGACGTCAAGGAAGAATCTGCCGAAGACCCGCAGATCGCCCTGCTCACCGAAATCCGCGACTCACTGCAGAACCGAACGATGTAGGTTCTCCACTCACCAACCAAGTGTGGCCCGCTTCCTGACGGAGGCGGGCCACACTTGTTTGGACTTGGTTACTCGGTGACGAGTTCGAGCGCGAGCTCGGTGCGGACCACCTGGGCGAGCCGCTCGGCGATGGACTCGGCGGTAGCTTCATCGGCGGCCTCCACCATGACGCGGACCACGGGCTCCGTGCCTGACGGGCGGAGCAGGACACGGCCTGTGTCGCCCAGTCCGGCCTCAGCCACGGCCACGGCCTGCTGCAGAACTTCCGAGCTGCCCACGCGGCTGCGGTCAACGCCCCTGACGTTGATGAGGACCTGAGGGAGCTTGGTCATCACGGCGGCCAGCTCCTTGAGCGGCTTGCCGGTCAGCGCGACCTGCGCGGCGAGCTGCAGGCCGGTAAGGACGCCGTCGCCGGTGGTGGCGTAGTCGGAGAAAATGACATGTCCGGACTGTTCGCCGCCGAGGTTGTAGCCGCCTTCGCGCATGCTTTCGAGAACGTAGCGGTCCCCCACTGCCGTTTCGCGGATGCTGATGCCGGCTTCACGGAGCGCGATCTTGAGGCCGAGATTGCTCATGACGGTGGCGACCAGGACGTCATCGACGAGCTTGCCCGAAGCTTTGAGGGCAACGGCCAGGATCGCCATGATCTGGTCGCCGTCCACTTCGTTGCCTTCGTGGTCCACGGCGAGGCAGCGGTCGGCGTCGCCGTCGTGGGCGATGCCGAGGTCCGCGCGGTGCTCCATGACGGCGGCTTTGAGCTGTCCCAGGTGGGTGGAGCCGACACCGTCGTTGATGTTGTGGCCGTCCGGATCCGCGCCGATGACCACGACGTCGGCGCCGGCGTCCTTGAAGACCTGGGGTGAGCAGCCGCTGGCGGCGCCGTGGGCGCAGTCCAGGACGACCTTCAAACCGTCCAGGCGGTGCGGCAGGGTGCCCAGGAGGTGGACCACGTAGCGGTCTTCGGCGTCGGAGAAGCGCTGGATGCGTCCCACGTCGGCGCCGACGGGACGGGTGGGCTCCTTGCTCATCTGCTGCTCGATGGCGTCTTCAACGTCGTCAGGGAGCTTCTGGCCGCCGCGGGCGAAGAACTTGATGCCGTTGTCCGGTGCCGGGTTGTGCGACGCGGAGATCATCACGCCGAAGTCGGCGTCAAGATCGGCCACAAGGTAGGCAGCGGCCGGCGTGGGTAGAACTCCTGCGTCGTAGACGTCAATGCCGGAGCTGGAGAGCCCGGCCTCAACGGCCGCGGCGATGAACTCACCGCTGGCGCGCGGGTCGCGAGCCACCACGGCGCGGGGCCGCGTGCCGTTCGTGTTGCGGTCATGCCCCAGCACCACGGCTGCTGCCTGGGCGAGCTGCATCGCAAGCTCCGCCGTCAACAGGCCGTTAGCCAGGCCCCGGACTCCATCTGTTCCAAATAATCTAGACACTGTGCAAGTGTATGGGATGGGGGCCGGGGGACTTGAAACGACTGGTCAGGGACGTGCCCGCTTGCTCTGGCAAGCCACACAGTTAACGGCAGAAGCCCGCCCCGCCAATGGCGGGACGGGCTTCTGTGCAAGCGGATTTAGCGCTTGGAGTACTGCTGAGCCTTGCGGGCCTTCTTGAGGCCAGCCTTCTTGCGCTCGATGATGCGTGCGTCGCGGCGCAGGTAACCGGCCTTCTTAAGAGTGGCGCGGTTGTTGTCGACGTCGATCTCGTTCAGTGAACGGGCGATGCCGAGGCGCAGGGCGCCGGCCTGGCCGGAGATGCCGCCGCCGTGGATGCGGGCGATGACGTCGTAGGCACCTTCGAGATCCAGGATCTTGAAGGGCTCGTTGACGTCCTGCTGGTGCAGCTTGTTCGGGAAGTAGTTGTCCAGCGCACGGCCGTTGATGGTCCACTTGCCGGAGCCCGGTACAACGCGGACGCGGGCAACGGCTTCCTTGCGGCGGCCAACAGCTGCGCCGGCAACAGTGAGTGCCGGGCGCTCCTTCTTGGGCGCAGCAGCTTCAGCGGCTCCGCTTTCAGAGGTGTAGCTGGTCAGGGTTTCCTCAGCCTCAACGGCTTCGGTGGTCTCTTCGTTCTGAGCCACGATTCTCCTTGTATAGATAAGTTGTTTGGTGGCCAGGACTACTGGGCGACCTGGGTAATTTCGAAAGTCTTGGGCTGCTGGGCGGCGTGGGGGTGCTCTGCACCGCGGTACACCTTCAGCTTGCCCAGCTGCTGTGCAGCGAGGGAGTTCTTGGGGAGCATGCCCTTGATGGCTTTCTCAACGGCGCGGACCGGGTTGGATTCCAGGAGTTCCGCGTAGTTGACGGAGGTCAGGCCGCCCGGGTAGCCGGAGTGGCGGTATGCGCGCTTCTGCTCCAGCTTGGCGCCGGTGAGGGCTACCTTTTCAGCGTTGATGATGATGACGAAGTCGCCCATGTCCATGTGGGATGCAAAGGTGGCCTTGTGCTTGCCGCGCAGCAGGATTGCGGTCTGGCTGGCAAGACGACCAAGGACAACGTCTGTGGCGTCAATGACGTGCCACTGGCGGTTGATATCGCCGGGCTTCGGGGTGTACGTACGCACGGTTTTTGCCTCGTTCTTGTTCTGGCGTTCTTGTTTAGGTGTCACTCAAGCGTGTGCACCTACTATCTATGCGCTACCGGAACAGAGGTGAGGGCTCTATGTAACCAGTCATCCAGAAGTCTCGAATGTGCTCGTTGAGTAGTTATCCTGCAACCGGATTCTCAAGCGGGCACGCATCATCGAGAAAGGACACGCACAACGACTACCAATGTTAGCTTGAACTCGGCCCCAGGGTCAAAATGGGTGAGCCGGACAGTCTTCGCAGCGCGCCGGCCTGATGCAAGCAGGGGGACTCGATGACTTCTTTGGGCTACGCCGGTTCAACAATGCCGCTGTTTGTGGCCGCGATCGGAGTCCTGGGACTCATCCTCTCACCGGTCGCCGACTGGCTCATCGCCAAGCTCCTTCCCCGCATCGGCGGACTGCCCTCCACGCGCGTCCGGATCACGACGGCGGTGATCACCGGCGCCCTTTGCGCCGCTTTCGCTTTGCGTTTCGGGGCCGACCCCGGGCTGCCGGCCTTTACACTCCTTGCTGTTTTGGGGATCCAGCTGGCCAGGATTGATATTTCGCTGCATCTTCTGCCTAACCCCTTGGTTTTGTCCCTATTACTAGGTGGGCTTATTTGCCTTCTGGCAGCAGTTTTTGGGGGATCGCCGTGGACAGAGGTGCTGCGCGCACTCGCCGGCGGGGCAATTCTCTTCGTCATCTACCTGATTCTGGCGATTATCTCCCCCGGTGGCATGGGAATGGGCGACGTCAAGTTCGCGGCACCCATCGGGCTTTACTTGGGATACCTAGGCTGGAGTCATCTGATGTACGGCGGCCTCCTGGGATTCATCCTGAACGGAGTCGTAACGCTCGTCGTCGTTCGCGGAAACCGCGCGGAACATGCCTCTGAGGTGCCCCACGGGCCCTCAATGCTTGCTGCCGCCGCCAGCGTAGCGCTCCTCTTGGCTTAGGCTGCGACGCCCCATCATCATTGCTACAGATCTTTAGCATCGCCGCGTCCAAGTAGTGACGTGCGTACCTACATCGCCAATGCGAGTACTCACGATTGCGTTTCGAGTACGTCATTGAAAGGACCCGAAAAAAGTCGGGTACCTCTACGCATTGTTGCCGGAAGTCCCGCCTGACAATCTCTTCTTAGCGAAGTCCAGCAACCGCTAAGAAATATGGGGGGAGCTGGAAATTCGTTGGAATAAATTCAAATCCATTTCACCGAATTAAGGAACATACAATGACTTCTCTTATGGTCTCAATGATGGCTTACGTCGCCGGCGTAAAGGATCGCCTCTCTTCCGAGAAGGGAGCGACCGCCGTTGAATACGGCCTCATGGTCGCCCTTATCGCCGTGGCCATTATCGTCACTGTCGGCCTCCTGGGCGGCCAGCTCAACCGTCTCTTCGAGGTCGTTCGCGGCCAGCTCGCCGGCATCGCACCCTAAAGCCGCATCTCATTAAAACCGAGGCGGGGCGGCGGTAGTCGGGCGACAGCTCCGCTGCCACCGCACCGCCCTTCGGATCTCCGCCTAGATACGCGCAAGTCGGCAAGTATTCAAATTTCAGGAGGGATCGTGAACGGTCTCAACCGCAAAGGTGGACGCCTCTGTGTTGCGCCCAACTCAAGTTGGCGAATCGCCACGTGCGCGAAAATCTCGCGTCGGTGCAGAAGATAGGTCGGGCAGTGAAGAAACCCTCGGTAAACCTCGGCGACAGAAATAGATCCAGGGAATTTGGGGCTGTCGCGGTCGAGTTTGCCCTCATTCTCCCCATCTTCCTCGCCTTGATCCTTGGAGTCGTCGAGTACGGTCGAGCCTTTAGCATTCAAGTTTCGATGGCCGAGGGCGCCCGCGAAGCTGCGCGATACGCAGCAATCCATTATGCAAAGGCGGGATACCTGCCCGCTACGGCAAAGCAGAAAGCCGTTGACGCTGCTCCCATAGCAGACTTGCAGCTTGGTGAGATCAACATCAGTCCCTGCGCTCCAAACCTGGATGCTGTAGTCACCATCAATGCAAATGTCAATTACCTGACTGGGCTGCCAACGCTGGTTCCCTTTCTCCCCGACATCATGAACATTTCGGCTAAGGGGGTCATGCGATGCGAAGGTTAGGCAAAAAGTTCCTGGGAAGTTTCCGGCCCGCTGACAGGGAACGCGGAGTAGTAGCTCCTCTTGCGGCACTTCTCATGGTTGTACTACTTGGCTTCAGCGCCCTTGCTGTAGACGTAGGTGCCATGTACTCAGAAAAGGCGCAGTTGCAGAATGGGGCAGACTCAGCGGCGCTCGCTGTTGCCCAGGTCTGCGCTAAAGCAACAGTATCGACTCCTTGTTCTGCCGATCAAAAGGCACGAGCTACTCCGTACGCCAACGGCAACGCGCTGGACGCTCACAGCAACGTCTTGACTGCTATCGCAAATACAACTGCGCGCAAAGTGGATGTGACCACTCAGTCTCAGACGCACGACGGAGCAAACCACTTTTCCTTGATGCTTGCCAAAGCCTTGGGAATCAACAGTACCGACATCCAGGCCACGGCCACAGCCACTTGGGGATTTCCAAGCAGCGGCGGAGGATTCCCACTTGCTTTCTCCGAGAGTTGCTACGGCCTTGGGCCTGCGACCGCCGCGACCGCGACGCTTCAACGAATTTCATGGAAACCCGGCACGACTTGTACAAATGCCTCAGGCCATACGATCCCCGGCGGATGGGGTTGGCTCACCGACACGGATGCAAACCCCTGCGTGGCTGTTACAAATATTGGAAACTTCGCGACATCAAACCCAGGCAACAAGCATCCTAAGAATTGTAAAACGATCTTAGAAGGTTGGGTTGCTACCCTCACAGCCGGCGGAAAGGTGGAGGTTGCCTTTCCCATATTTGATACGGCTTCCGGCGGAGGAAATACGGGAACGTTTCATATTATTGGATACGCCACCTTCAGAATCACGGGTTGGCATTTTGGGAACGCCAGTGGACCTTACGAATTCCGAGATAAAGCAACAGATACCGGGATGAACGCTAATCTTGCCTGTTCAGGAGGAGAAGACCGCTGCATCATCGGCGCATTCGTTCAGTTCCAAACCAGTACCGGAGGAACCGGGGGGGAGGACTTCGGAACATCAAGTGTGTCACTCGCCAATTAATAATCCACCGAGGGGGAACCTGTGAAAACACGCCTACTGGGAGGCATCATCGCATTCGTGCTGGCAATAGCTGGCACAGTCTTACTTGTCTCTTACGTTTCAGCATCCGAGGCGCGGGCCCAAAAAGACCTGCAGCCAGTCGACGTACTCGTCGTTCAACAACAAGTCGCCAAAGGCACCGACCTGGAAAAACTGAAGGCCTCAGTAAAGCTCACCTCACTGCCTTCGGCTTCAGTGCCCAACGGCGCCCTGAAGAGCCTGGACGGCCTCAACGGAAAAGTCGCCGCAGTGGACCTGCTGCCAGGAGAGGCACTACTGGGCGCACGGCTGGCTGATCCTGAAAGCTTGTCGGCTCCCGGCTCAGTCCCGGTGCCCGATGGAATGCAGGAGATCTCCGTTCAACTGGAGGCGCAGCGGGTGGTGGGCGGGCGCATCGCGGCCGGCGACACCGTTGGCATCGTGGTCCTCTTCGATAAGGGAGCCGTCAAGGACGCGCCTGATGTCGAATCCGGACAGCAGATCTTCCACAAGGTCCTGGTTACGAGCGTCCAGCGTTCCATGGCCAAGACATCTGCCTCAGCCGCGGGAGGCACCACTGCCGAAGAACAGGCCAATACTGAACTGCCCACTGGACAGCTGCTGGTCACTTTCGCCCGAAACGACGCAGATGCCGCGAAAATCGCTTTCGGGGCTAACTTCGGAACCCTGTGGCTAACGAAGGAACCGGCGTCCGCCACCGAAGGAACACCGTTGGTTGTCAAGAAGCCGGAGCTGTACCGGTGAGCAGGTTCGTAGCCATCACGGCCGACGCCGAGTTCGAAGCCCGGGCCAGGCAGGCTGCTTCCCGCCTGCACGGAACGTTCCATGGCATCGTGGCCAACTTCCTGCCGCCGGGCCCGGACGACGTTCTGGGTACGCTCTCGGGCGACCAGCTGGAAGTGATTCTGCTTGGACCAGGCCTTCCGGTGGACGACTCCATCAGGCTTGCCAGTCTGTTTGACCTCCAATATCCGGAGATCAGCGTGGTACTTGTCACAGAAAGTGATTCCGACATCGCGTTGCCCGCCATGCGGGCCGGCATAAGGGACCTCCTGGACCCCGGGGCCGAGGTCGACGCCATCCACGTCATGCTGGAGCGCGCCAGTTTAGCAGCCGCGGGGCGCCGCCGCGGCCTCGGAAACATCGTTGAACCGACGAGTGGCAACGGACGGATCATTGCAGTCATGTCCCCTAAGGGCGGTGTGGGAAAGACGACCGTGACTACCAACCTGGCCGTCGGCCTGGCAAAGCTGGACCCGATGAGCGTTGTGGTGGTCGATTTAGACCTGCAGTTCGGCGACGTAGCCTCCGGGCTCAGACTCGAACCTGAGAAGACTATCGCCGACGCTGTCAAAGGGGCGGCGGCAGGTGACAGCCTGGTACTCAAGTCGTACCTCACACTGCATCCGTCCGGCATGTACGCACTATGTGCGCCTCTTAACCCCGTGGAGGCGGACCAAATATCAGGGGAACAGGTGGCCAGATTGCTGGTGCAGCTGGCCAGCGAGTTCAAGTTCGTGGTTGTCGATACCGCACCCGGGCTTGGGGAACATGTACTCGCGAGCCTCGAACAGGCCACCGACGGCGTCTGGGTCTGCGGTATGGACATACCGAGCATCAAGGGTCTTCGGACAGGATTCTCGATCCTGACCGAGCTTGGCTTGCTGCCGCCGAACAGGCACGTGGTGCTCAACTTTGGCGACCGCCGAAGCGGACTGACACTGAAGGACGTCGAGTCAACTATCGGGTGCCCTGTGGATGTCGTGCTCCCCCGGTCACATGCGGTGCCGTATTCCACAAACAAGGGGGTCCCCCTTCTGCAGGAGTCGTCCCGGGATGCTGTCGCAAAGGGCTTGCGTCAGCTCGTTCAGCGGTTTGATCCGGCGTGGGAGCAGCGCACTCACAAAAAACTTCACCGAAGGGCGGTAGTCCAATGACACTCGCAGATCGCTTTCAATCTGTTCGCAACCAGGCGAGCCAGCAGCCGGCTGAAATCCGAACTGAAATTCCGTGGGCAGGGAAAAGTCAGACTGAGTCCGCTTGGAGTGAACCCGCCTCCAACGATCACAGCGCTGAAGCAAACGACGCCTTAACAGCGGTCAAGGAACGCGCCGGCAATGCACTTTATGAGCGTATGGGAAGCCGGATCTCAGACGCGTCCCTGGACGAGGCTGAGTTGCACGAGTACGCCAAAGGGGAGCTCCGCACCATCATCGAAGAGGATGAGATCCCTCTGTCCTCGGGGGAACGGCAGCGCTTGGTCCAGGACATCCTCGATGACGTCGTTGGTCTCGGACCGCTCCAAAAGTTCATTGCGGATGATGCGGTGACCGAGGTGATGGTCAACGGTCCGGACAAGATCTACGTTGAACGGGGAGGCAGACTCTTCCTCACGGCGTCCCGCTTCAAGTCCGAGGATCATCTGCGACGGATCATCGAGCGGATCGTCACCAAAGTAGGTAGGAGAATTGATGAATCATCTCCACTGGTGGACGCCCGCTTGGCGGACGGTTCGCGTGTTAACGCCATCATTCCGCCGTTGGCCGTCAACGGCTCGTCGCTGACGATTCGAAAGTTCGGCCAGGTGCCGCTGACGGTCAAAGATCTCATCTCTTTTGGCACCATCTCCCCGGAAATCGCCGAACTCCTGAACGCCTGCGTGCACGCGCGGCTCAACATCATCGTCTCCGGAGGCACCGGCACCGGTAAGACGACACTTCTCAATGTCTTGTCATCCTTCATTCCTCCGGACGAGCGGATCGTCACCATTGAGGACGCCGTGGAGCTTCAACTCCAGCAGGAACACGTTGTTCGGCTCGAAAGTCGGCCGAGAAACATCGAGGGCAAGGGTGAAATCAGCATCCGGGACCTCGTTCGTAACTCCCTGCGCATGCGCCCGGACAGAATTGTGATCGGCGAAGTCCGTGGCGGTGAGTCACTGGACATGCTCCAGGCCATGAACACAGGCCATGACGGGTCCATCTCAACTGTGCACGCTAACTCACCCCGTGACGCTATCGCCCGACTGGAGACCTTGGTGCTGATGGCAGGCATGGACCTGCCGCTTCGTGCCATTCGCGAACAGATCGCTTCAGCGGTAAATCTCATCGTTCACATTTCACGCCTTCGCGACGGCACCAGGCGGGTGACGCATGTCACGGAAGTTCAAGGGATGGAAGGCGACATTGTCACGCTCCAGGACGCCTTCACATTCGATTACAGCGCCGGAGTTGACGCTCACGGAAGGTTCCTCGGAAAGCCGATCCCCACCGGCGTCAGGCCTCGTTTCGCAGATCACTTCGCGGACCTGGGAATTGTCCTATCGCCGGCTGTCTTCGGGAGCTCACCGATTGGGGGTGTTTACCGGTGAGTGCCACCAGCCCGATCTTGCTGATTCTTGGTGTCCTTCTGTGCCTGGCCTCGCTAGTGTTCCTCTTCGTCGTGACCCTCCGCGGCCGCGAGGCAAATATCGAATTGTCGCGTAGGCGACCTGGCGTCGCCGAACAACCGTCTGCCCTCACCCGAGTTGCCGCATCGGCGACGTCCTTTGTCGAACGCAATATCAGCCGGAATGCCAGGTTCGGTTCCTCCTCGTCCTTGGAGGAAGCAGGACTACACCTTCGCCAGGCAGACTTCATCCTCTTACTCGGATGCGCGGCGGTAACAGCGGGGGTGGTGGGCTTTGTTCTTGGCGGCCTCGGACTGGCACTGGTGTTCGCCCTACTGACGCCTTTCGGAGGCAAGCTGTTCCTGAACATTTTGGCCGGCAAGCGCCGCGCCAAGTTCGAATCACAGCTCGGCGACACTCTGCAGATGCTCTCAGGAGGCCTACGAGCTGGCCACAGTCTGCTGAGGGCTGTGGACGCCGTGGCCCAGGAATCTGACGCGCCTACGTCAGAGGAATTCGCACGGCTGGTCAACGAGACCAGGCTCGGCCGAGACCTGAAGGACTCTATGGCCGACTCGGCTCGGCGCATGCGGAGCGAGGACTTTGACTGGATGGCCCAGGCAATCGAGATCCACCGGGAAGTCGGCGGAGACCTGGCTGAAGTACTCGACCATGTGGGAGAGACCATCCGAGAGCGGATGCAGATCAAGGGCCAAGTGCAATCCCTCAGCGCAGAGGGCAAGCTCTCGGCCTACATCCTCATTGCCTTGCCGGTCGGGATCTTCTTGTTCCTCAGCTTCTCCAACCCCGGCTACCTCGGCGTGCTGTACGCGAACGTATTGGGGTGGGTCATGCTCGGGTTTGGAGTTGTTCTGCTGGCCCTTGGGTCCTTCTGGCTGAGCCGCGTCGTCAAGATCAAGTTCTAGGAGGTGAAAGCATGAGCGCAATGGCTTGGTTCATAGTGGCAATAATCGTTGTTCCGTGTTCGCTGATGGTTTGGGCAGTGATTTCAGTGGACCGCCCCGGCTTGGCGGCCGTCCGAAGCAATCTTGGACGAGGGCGAGGAAAGGCAGCCGACGCTTCCCAAGGAGTCGAAGCCCCCTGGCTTGTGCAGTTGGGCCAGCGCCTAACGCCGAAGGGTTACCCGGCATGGCTTGACAAACTGCTCGCGAAGGCGGGCCGTCCGGCGGCCATGCCTTTGGACCGGCTGCTGGTGGTCAAGCCGGCTCTCGCTTTGGTGGCCGGAGTGGTGGGAATCCTATTGATCCTCAGGAGCCCCACGAGCATGGGCTTTCTCGTAGCCTTGTTCGTGACGGTACTCGCATACTTCGTTCCCGACCTCCTCCTGCATAGCCAGGGTGTGAAGCGCCAGGAAGCTATCGAACTGGAGTTGCCCAGCACCCTGGACCAGATGCTGATCTCAGTCGAGGCGGGCCTGGGCTTTGAGTCAGCCATGGCACGCGCTGGCCAGAACGGCAAAGGTCCTCTCGCCGCGGAACTTCTCCGGACCCTGCAGGATATGCAAGTTGGCAGGAGCCGGCGGGAAGCCTACTTGGCCATGGGACAACGCACCGGGGCGTCGGACCTTCGGAGCTTCGTGCGAGCCGTTGTCCAAGCAGACGTTTACGGTATCGCGATAGCAAGCGTCCTGCGAACACAGGCCAAGCAGATGAGGATCAAAAGGCGACAGCGCGCTGAGGAGAAAGCAATGAAGCTTCCCATCAAGGTGCTCTTTCCCTTGATGCTCTGCATCCTGCCCGTTCTGTTCATCGTCATCCTCGGGCCGGCAGTCATCAACATTATCGCGGCGTTTTCCCGCATGTAGGTGCAGGCCCGCACAAAAATGCGCCATAAGGCGCCCCAAGAACCGGACCCTCTCGGCACCCAGAACCGAGGGGGTCCGCTTGTGTGTCCAGAGGCCACGATTTCCAAGGTTTTCCGCAGCCTTCACCGAGTACAACCGCAGGGTACGCCGTAAATGGGCAGTCTTTGCGCAAGAAATTCCGAGATCGCATCTGACTGTAGCAACCGATTGCTAGCTTCGTGGTTGGGCTGGTGCAGGACCAGCCACCCATACTCGCTCAGGAGTCCCCATGCTTTCTCTTCACACCAACCTTATGATCCGCCTTCGCAGCGATGAAAGGGGCGCTACGGCCGTTGAATACGGCATCATGGTCGCACTCATCGCCGTGGTCATCATCGTCGCCGTCGGCCTCCTCGGCGGGACATTGACCACTATGTTCGAGCAAGTTAAGTGCCAGGTTGGCGGCGGCACCTGGACGGCCGTCAAGCAAACCGCTACGGCTGCCGCTGGAGGTAGCTGCGCTCCCTGAGCCGCGGCAAAGCCGCCGGCACTCAGCAAACCAGGCGGATCAGTGGCGGCGGCATTCAGGCCGCCGCCACCTCGCTTCCCCAACCAGAGTTGGCCTGACGGAAAGGCATTCAAATGTCCAGGGCATCCGAGCGCGGCGCGGTAGCCGTCGAGTTTGCGATCGTGGCGCCCCTTCTGGTCATGCTGCTGCTGGGCATCATGGAATTCAGTCGCGTCTATAACGCCCAAGCTACGCTTTCGGCCGCAGCCCGCGAAGGCGTCCGGGTGATGGCAATCACCGGGAAAACGGCCGATGCCACGAACGCCGCCAAAACTGCGGCCGCATCATTGACCCCTGGTTTGCAGGCGACGGATATGCATTTCGGGACCACGTGCCCCTCAACCATTACCCCTGGCACAAGCCCTCAGACCACCGTCACCGTCACTTACACGCTGTCGTCCATCACAGGTTTCGCAGGCCCTTTCAAAATGAGCGGAACCGGAGCCATGCTGTGCGGCGGTTGAGAAAAGACAGCAACGGCGAGCGCGGCGCGGTCAGTGTCATCGTAGCCCTCTCGCTAGTGGCTCTCTTGGGCTTTGGCGCCATGGCAGTGGACGTGTCCATGATGTTCGCCGAGCGAACGCAACTGCGCAACGGCGCCGATGCGGCCTCCTTGGCCATCGCCCAGACGTGTGCCAAATACCCCGCCAATGCTGGCTGCACCAGCCCATCCACCCTTGCCTCGAGCATGGCCAACAGCAATGCCACGGACAGGCTCAGCAACGTCAAGTCCATAGACCGGACTACGCCCAACACCGTGACGGTAACTGTTGGCGCCCAAGAGGCCGGTCATACGCCAAACCAGGTGTCGCTCATTTTCGCGCGGGTCCTCGGCATCAACACCGCCGAAGTGACAGCCAGTTCCACCGCAAAGTGGGGCGTTCCATCCAAGGGACCGGTGATTATGCCGCTGGCCATCCCAACCTGCCGGCTCGACCTGACCACCGGGTCTATAGCCGGAGCCGTCCAGGTGCTCAAACAGGATGTTAATGATTGCGGCGGGATACCGGGCGGATTCGGCTGGATCGATACACCCGGTGCAACAAAATGCGGCCTGACGCTCAAGGCCGGCGCATCGAATGATAGCGGCGTGTGGTTCACCAGCAATACGGGTGCCAGCACACCATCGCTCTGCACCGCGGCCGACTTCAGCCAAATGAACGATCAAACGGTGCTATTGCCGCTCTACGACTGGGCCACCGGAACGGGCTCCACCGGCAAGTACTACATCAAAGGCTTCGCCGCCTTCCACATCACGGGCTACCAGTTTCCAAGCATCGGCTTCACCACCGGCGCGAAGGTGGATAACAAGTCGATCCGCGGCTATTTCGTCAAGTTCGTTTCGCTGTCTCAAGCCTTCGAACTCGGCAACACCCCCGATTACGGCGCGGCCATTGTCCGCCTCACCCCCTAGCAAGTCCCGAATACACAGGAGCAGTCAGTGAAGTCACGTTTGTTGGCAGGAGTGGTGGCAGTGCTGCTGGCCATCGTCGGGGCAGTCATCGTTGTCTCCTACGCCCAGGGCGCGGACCAGCGGGCCGTCAAGGGCCTGGATCCGGTGAATGTCCTGGTGGTCACCAAAAAGGTCCCGGCCGGTTCCACCGCGGAAGCACTGAAAGCATCAGTCGCACTTCAGCAACTGCCGGGCACCGCCGTCGCCAAGACCGCACTGAGCACCCTCGACGGGGCGGCCGGGAAAGTCACCTCCGCCGAGCTCGTGCCCGGTGAGCAACTCCTCGCCGAACGCCTCGTCTCACCTGGAGATCTGGAGACCTCCGGCTCGGTGCCTATTCCGGCCGGTCTTCAGGAGGTTTCGTTCCAGCTCGAACCGCAGCGCGTCGTCGGCGGGCGGTTGGCCCCCGGAGACCACGTCGGCATCTTCATTAACATGCACGGGGGCGCTGTCGAGGCCAAGCCCGACAAGGAAACGACTCAACTTTCCATTCACAAAGTCCTGGTAACGGCCGTACAGCGCGCCCCCGAAGGAGCCGTTGCTAAGCCGGCGCCCTCGGCGAGTGCTGGAGCAGAGCCAAACCCCCGGGACGTCAACCTACCCACCGGATCCCTGATGATCACAGTGGCCGTCAATGACATCAACGCCGGCAAGATAGTTTTCGCTTCTGAGTTCTCGGAGTTCGCCTCTATCTGGCTCAGCAGGGAACCTCTCGACGCGACGGACAGCGGCCCCCGCGTCATGATCCGGCCGGATGTCTACAAATGAGCCGCTTCGTCCTGATCACGCCCGACGTCGACTTCGACGCGCGCCTCCGCCAGGCCGTCGCCGGCGGGCTCCAGGGCGGCGTGCAGACGTTCTTCACCAGCCTGCTCCCTGCCGATCCGTTCGACCTCTTCGCGCATCTGGACCACGGCCAGCCCGAGGTCCTCGTCCTGGGGCCGGAAGTCCCCGTCGATGACGCGCTCCGCCTCGCCACCGTGATCAGCGTCCGGTTCCCGGAACTCAGCGTCATCATTTCGGCCGAACCGGACCCTAATTTCCTGATCCAGGCCATGCGTGCCGGCGTCCGGGACATCATCGCCCCGGACTCCGACCCCGCCCAGATGCGGGTCCTCCTGGAGCGCGCCAGCCAGTCCTTCGCCAGCCGCCACCGCGCACCGGCACCCGTCCAGCCGGCCGAAACCAACAAGGGCCTGGTCATCGGCGTCTTCTCGCCCAAAGGCGGGGTCGGCAAAACGACGATTGCCACCAACATCGCCATCGGCCTGGGCAAGCTGGCGCCGATGAGCGTGGTGATCGTTGACCTCGACCTCCAGTTCGGCGACGTCGCCTCCGGGCTCTACCTGGACCCCGAGCACACGGTCACGGACGCCGTCTCCCCCGCCGCGAGCCTGGACTCCCTGGTCCTGAAGGCATTCCTAACGGTCCACCCGGGCAGCATCTACGCCCTCTGCGCCCCACCCACTCCCATCGACGCTGACGAGATCACACCGGAACAGATCAGCCGGCTGCTGGAACAACTGTCCGAGCAGTTCCAGTACGTGATCGTCGATACCGCCCCAGGACTGCCCGAAATTGGACTCGCCGCCATGGAAAAGTGCACCGACGTGGTCTGGGTCAGCGCCATGGACATCCCCAGCGTCCGGGGCCTGCGCTCCGGCCTGGAAATCCTGCGCCAACTGGACATCCTGCCTGAATCCCGGCACGTGGTGCTGAACATGGCTGATCCCAAAATCGGCCTCACCGTCCAGGACATGGAATCCACCATCGGTGCACCGGTGGACGTCAGCATCCCGCGGTCCCGGGCAGTGGCCCTCTCCACGAACCGCGGCATCCCCGTGCTCCAGGACCCGCAAAAGGATCCGGCCACCAAAGGACTCAACCAGCTCGTGGAACGCTTCAACCCTGCCCGCCGGGAGAAATCCCAGCGCAGGCTGCACCGGCGGGTCGTGGTCTAGATGAAACTTTCAGAGCGCATCAGCGCCGCCCAGTCCAAGGTCCAGTCCCGGACCCAGCCAGTACAGGCCCGGGCGTCGTCGCCCACCCTGGAGCTGCCGCGCCCCGAACTTCCGGCCAAACGCACCCAGTGGTTTGACCAAAAGACAGAGGAAGAGCCGACGACGGCGGCACCCGCCGCTGCGGCCGCCGTCGCCGATCTGCCCGAGGAAGTGCGTCCGAAAGCCCAGCAGCCGGTGGACGTCTTTGCCGCCCTCAAGGAACGGGCCGCCACCGCGCTCTTCGAGCACCTCGGTGCCAGGTTCAATGACTCCGCCATCACGGAGCAGGAACTGAAGTCCTCTGCCCGCGACGAACTCACCAAGATCATCGACGCCGAGCAGGTGCCGCTCTCGGCCGACGAGCGCACCCGGCTGGTCCAGGACGTCGCCGATGACGTGCTGGGCTACGGCCCGCTGCAGCGGCTGCTCGACGATCCGGCCGTCACCGAAATCATGGTCAACCGGATGGACCAGATCTATGTGGAGCGGAAAGGGCACCTGACGCTGGCCGAGACCAGGTTCAGTTCCGAGGAGCACCTGCGCCGGGTCATCGAACGCATCGTGTCCAAGGTGGGCCGCCGCATTGACGAGTCCTCTCCCCTGGTGGATGCCCGCCTGGAGGACGGCTCCCGCGTCAACGCCGTCATCCCGCCCCTGGCGGTGGGCGGGTCCTCGCTCACCATCCGCAAATTCAGCAAGGTCCCGCTGACGGTCCGGAACCTCATCGACTTCGGCACCCTGACCCCTGAAATGGCGGAACTGCTGAACGCCTGCGTGAAGGCCAAGCTGAACATCATCGTGTCCGGCGGAACAGGAACGGGCAAGACCACCCTGCTCAACGTCCTGTCATCATTCCTGCCGGCCAACGAACGGATCGTGACCATCGAGGATGCAGTGGAACTCCAGATCCAGCAGGACCATGTGGTCCGGCTGGAGAGCAGGCCGCCCAACACAGAGGGCAAAGGCGAGGTGACCATCCGCGAACTCCTCCGGAACTCCCTGCGCATGCGCCCGGACCGGATTGTGGTGGGCGAGGTCCGCGGCGGGGAATCACTGGACATGCTCCAGGCCATGAACACCGGCCACGACGGCTCCCTCTCCACCGTGCACTCCAACTCGCCGCGCGACGCCGTGGCCCGCCTGGAAACTCTGGTGCTGATGGCCGGCATGGACCTGCCGCTGCGGGCCATCCGCGAACAGATCGCATCCGCCGTAAACCTCATCGTGCAGATTTCCAGGCTCCGGGACGGGTCACGAAGAATCACCCACGTGACCGAGGTCCAGGGCATGGAAGGTGACATTGTGACTCTCCAGGACGCCTTCGTGTTCGACTACTCCGCCGGCGTCGACGCCCACGGACGCTTCCTGGGCAAGCCGGTGGCAACAGGAATCCGCCCGCGGTTCATTGACCGGTTCGAAGACCTGGGCATCCATGTCTCCCCTGCTGTGTTCGCTTCTCCCCTGAGCCCGGCGGCAGCCGGCGACGGCAAGGGATAGGGCCATCATGATATTCGTTGGAGCCGCGCTCCTTTTCATTGCCCCCATCTTGGTCGGCTTCGCACTGGTGCTGCCCAGGATCCCCGATATTGCGCTGGACCGCCGCCGGCCCTATGAGGCCGATCCGCCGTCGGGCCTTACCCGCTTGGCTGATACCACGGTGGGTGCCCTGGACCGGTTCCTGGCCAAAAGGAACGTCCGGCTCTTCAGCCGTGAGGCATTGGAGAACGCCGGGGTCCGCCTGAGCCAGGCCGAGTTCACGGTGCTGGTCATTGCCGGGGCCATCGTCGGCGCACTGGTGGGACTGGTGATCGGCGTACCGTTCGTGTCCTTCCTCCTAGTGATTCTGGCGCCGTTCGTGGGCCATCTGGTACTGGGATTCCTGGCCGGCAAACGGCGAGCGAAGTTCGATCAGCAACTCGGCGACACCCTGCAACTGTTGTCCGGCGGCCTCCGCGCAGGCCACAGCATCCTCCGGGCCATCGACGCCGCCGCGGCCGAGTCCCAGAGCCCCACGTCCGAAGAAATGCGCCGCGTCATCACCGAGACAAGCCTGGGCCGTGACCTGCTGGACTCCTTGACCGACACCTCCGAGCGCATGCAGAACGAGGACTTCGTCTGGATCGCCCAAGCCATCCAGATCAACCGCGAAGTCGGCGGGAACCTGGCGGAGGTCCTGGACCAGGTCAACGAGACCATCCGCGAGCGCAGCGAGATCAAAGGACACATCAAGTCCCTCGCCGCGGAGGGCAAGTTCTCCGCCTACATCCTGATCGCCATGCCGTTCGGCATTGTCCTGATGCTCATGGTGGTCAACCCCGGCTACATGAACTCGATGTTCACCCACCCGCTCGGCTGGGGCATGATCGCGGCGTCCGTCATCCTCATGACCATCGGCAGCCTGTGGATGCGCAAAATCATCGATCTGAAGTTCTGAGGCCCCCGTGAGTCCACTTGTGATCTCCGCGCTGCTGCTGGTCTCGCTGCCCACCGGCTACCTGGCCTGGTCCATCCTCTCCGTGGACCGGAAAGCCCGGACCGCCACGGTGGCCATCCTGAACCGCGGCAGAAGGGCCACCGAAACGCCCGAAAAGAAAACCGCCAGCCTCCTGGCCGGCCTCGGCTACCGCCTTGCACCGGCTGCCTATGTCCGCAAACTGGACGGTTTGCTCGCCCTGGCCGGAAGGCCGAGCGGCTGGCCCCTGGCCCGTATCCTGATCGCCAAACCCGTGCTGGGCCTCATCGGCGCGGTGCTGTGCTTCCTCATCAGCACCAGCAGCCCGCAACCCATCATCAAGCTCGCCGGGATTTTCCTCCTCCTCCTCGGCTACTTCATCCCGGACCTGCTCCTGTACAGCAAGGGCATGGAGCGTCAGAAGGCCATGCAGCTGGAGCTGGCCAACACCCTGGACCAGATGCTCATCTCGGTGGAGGCCGGCCTCGGCTTCGAAGGGGCCATGGCCCGCGCCGGCGAAAACGGCAAGGGCCCGCTGGCCGAGGAACTGGTCCGCACCCTGCAGGACATGCAGGTGGGCCGCAGCCGCCGCGAGTCCTACCAGGCCCTGGCCGAACGCACCAACATTCCTGAGCTGCGCAGCTTCGTCCAGGCTGTGGTCCAGGCGGACACCTACGGCATTGCCATCAGCCGGGTCCTGCGCATCCAGGCGAAGGTCATGCGGGTCAAACGCCGGCAGCGGGCCGAGGAAAAGGCCATGAAACTTCCCGTGATGATTCTGTTCCCTCTTCTGTTCTTCATCTTTCCCGTGCTGTTCATCGCAATTCTGGGCCCGGCGGTTATCAACACGGTTGTCACGTTTAGCGGCCAGTAAGCGCAAAATCAAGCTGGGCAAGGATGACTCAAGGTTTCCACAGGTTCTACCGAAAATAGACTCCGGCCGGGCTCCAGGAAGTAGCCTTGCAGGATGGACAGTGCACCACTTACCTCCAGCAGCGGGGGTGTTCCCGCAGAGCCGTTGGCCGCGGGATCCGTTGTGGACGTTAAGGGTGGCGTGCATCCAAGCGGGCCGACGGCGGGCGGCGGGGTGGTCCGGTGGGTTGAACTGGAGATCCTGGCAGAGCTGGAAGCCGAACTGGACGGCCCCGAACTTGCCCGCGGATTTGCCCGTGATTATGCCGCCATGTGGGACCAGCGCTTCAGCCGGGTGGCCGCGGCCGTGCTGGCCCACGACCGCAAGGCCGCCCTGGACGCCGTCATCAGCCTCCGGATTGCTTCTACCATGGTGGGCGGAGTCCGCTTGGCCATGCTGGCCCAGCAGCTGGAGGACGCTGTCCGCCTTGATGACTACGTCAAGGGCCAGGACCTGCTCGCAGGTGTGGCCGAGTCCGGCGTCAATACAGTGTCAGAGCTGCAGGCGAACTACATCCTCAGGGACTAGCAGCGGTCAGCCCAGTCCCGGCCACGCGGGGGCGTCCGTCCGCAGGGGCGCCAGCCGGTACCCCACTCCCCGCACGGTCTGCAGCCACCGCGGTGAATGCGGATCCTCCTTCAGCTTGCGCCGAAGATTGCCGATATGAACTTCCACGGCGCGCTCGTCGGCGTCGCTGATGTACGCATCATGCTCGTAAAGGTCACCGCGGACAGCACGGACCAAATCGGACCGGGTGCACACTGCGCCCTCGCCCCGAAGGAGGGTGTGCAGCAGGTCGAACTCACTGCGGGTCAGCCCCAGGGGTGTCTCGTCAACCACCACGGTGCGCGTTCGGGAGTCCAGTGCCAGCCCGTTATGCCGCAGAACTCCCGTTTGGCCCGGCCTTGAATGCCCGGCCGGCGTGTGGCCCGCGGAGAGGCCGAAGGATGCCGGAGCAGCCGGTGCCGCCACCCAGGAGCCGGGAGCCTCCTGCGGCCGGTTCATCTGGTGGCGGGGCCGGCGCATCATGGCTGCCACCCTCGCCCTCAGCTCGCGCGGCCGGAAGGGCTTGGCGATGTAGTCGTCCGCGCCGCCATTCAGGGCCGACAGCAGGTCCGGCTCTTCCGTCCTGCCGGTCAGCATCACCACGTAGGCGTCACTGAAATTCCTGATCCGCCTCAGGACTTCAAAGCCGTCAATATCCGGTAGGCCGATGTCCAGGGTGACCACGTGGGCCTTGTTGTTCCGGACCACCTCCACGCCGTCCCGCCCGTCGACCGCGGTATGGACTTCGAAGCCCGACTGGCGCAACACTCCCTCCAGGAGATTGCGAATGTCCGCATCGTCTTCAATTACTACTGCTACCCCAAGATCTTCCATTGCTATCCCTGATGCCAGGTGAAAAAGGCCCCCATCAGCCCAGCGCCAATCCCTTATCCACTCCAACTCTGTATACCGTACAAGCATGAACACGAGATGACACGTAGTTTCGGCTTTAGGCCTCGAAAGTCAATTAGTATGACAACCCAAGCACATTAGGATTCCTACGCTTGATTGAGCCGGTCTTTGGCAGACCGGCTGCAGGTTTCATTAGTGACGGATGGGGGCCGTCGGGACATTTGGAGATCCCTATGGCTGTACACCCCTCGCAGCGGGGAGTGGCGCACTACTTCCGGAAGCTCGGGCGCCGCACCCAGGTGGCGCTGTGCCAGCTTCCGCTGTCCATGCTTGTCGGCCTCCTGGGCGTGGCCACCCCGTTCACTTGGCCGTCTCTCCTCGCCAGTCCCGCCTACGTGGCCGGAATCGGACTGCATCTCGCACTGTTCGCCGCCTGTTTTGTCATCCCTTGGGAGAGGATGCCCAGCAGTGCGTACCTGAGCATCCCGGTGCTTGACCTGCTGGCGATCGGTCTGCTGCGGAACGGTGCCGCACCCCATCTGCCCGGGCTGGCGATCCTGGTGGTCTTTCCGATCATCTGGCTGGCTGCCTCGGGCATGCTGGTCCGTACCACCCTGCTGCTGAGTGCCGTGGGCCCGTTCCTGATCATGCTCCCGCCAGCCTCGGCCAGGCTCCAACATCTGACGGCTGCGGACATCACCTCCCTGGTTCTCTTCCCGCTCATGATGCTGGCCGTTGCACTGGCCATCCGCTTCGCCAGCGTTAATGTGCGGGTTCAGCAGCGCGAACTGCAGGCCATGGGACAGGAACTGCGCGAGCTGCTCTCGGCGAGCCGGGAACGCGAGGAACTACTCACCACCATCCTGGACGCCACCGACGTCGCGGTGGCCGCCGTCGACCGCTCCGGACGGTACCTGCTGACGAACAGCCGGCAGCGCATTTTCCGGCAGGCCACCGGGGTGGCCCATGAGATGCCGGGGCAGGGGCATCAACTCATCTACGGTCAGGACAGGCAGACCCTGCTGCCGCCCGACAAGCGGCCCATCAACAGGGCCATCGCCGGCGAATCGTTCGCCGACTACCTCGTCTGGGCCGGAGCGGAACCCGGCCAGCGCGCCTATTCCACCGCCGCGCGGCCGTTAACCTCCGAAGATGGCCGCCTCAACGGCGCGGTGGTGGTCTACAGCGACGTGACCGGCTGGGTGGAGGCACTGGCCGCCCACGAAGAGCTGATCTCCAACGTCTCCCACGAGTTCAGGACGCCGTTGAACTCCATCCTCGGCAACGTGGACCTGGTGTTCGAGGACGATGCCGGGCTGTCCCCCGTCACGGCCCAGCGGCTCTCCGTGGTGCAACGGAATTCGGAGCGGCTGCTGGCTCTGCTGTCCGATCTGTCGGCCACAGCCTCAGCGGTCCTGAAAGTGCACCCGAAACGGACCGACCTTGCCAGCCTTGTGGAGAGCAGCCTCAGCTCGGCCCGGGCCGAGGCGGACCGGTCAGGGATCCGGCTCGTGGCGGATGTCCCCTCCCCCCTGTGGGCATATGCTGACCCGCTGCGCATCGGGCAGGCGCTGGATAACCTGGTCTCCAACGCCATCAAGTACTCCCCCGGCGGCGGCGTGGTGGACATCAGTGCCGGCGCCAGCGGGGATTGGGTGCAGCTTCGCGTCCGCGACACGGGGATGGGAATGAACGCGGACGACGCCGCCAGGGTTTTCCGCCGCTACTTCCGCACCGACTCCGCCCGGGAAGCAGCCATCCCGGGAGCCGGGCTGGGCCTGTCCATCACCAAGATGATCGTGGAGCGGCACGGCGGGCGGGTGGCCTGCACCAGTGATCAGGGCGAAGGCAGCACCTTCACGGTGACGCTCCCGGCGGACGGCCCGCCGCCGTCGTTCTAGCCGGACGCTAGTGCTTCCGCACCGCCCGGGTCAGCTCCGCACGGGCCAGCATCTCGTCGTCGGACGGGTAGGCCACTTCCTCCAGGACCAGCGGGTGCGGCGCGGCCAGGACTGACTTGGCGTCCCGCTTCTTCGCCAGGAGCCTCTCGTACAGCCAGCCCGGCTCCTCCACGCCCTCGCCCACAAATAGGGCCGAGCCCACCAGGGACCGGACCATGTTGTGGCAGAAAGCATCCGCCTGGACCGAGGCCACAATGACCCCGTCCTCGCCGCGGCGGAACTCGAAGCGCTGGAGCTCACGGATGGTGGTGGCGCCTTCCCGCGGCTTGCAGTAGGACAGGAAGTTCTGCAGCCCCAGCAGCTTGGACGCACCCTCGTTCAACAGCGAAACGTCCAGGGGGCTCTTGTGCCATAGCGTGAAGTAGCGTTCCAGCGGGTCCCACAAGGCCGGGCCGTCGGCAATGCGGTAGCTGTAGCGGCGCCACAGGGCGGAGAAGCGGGCGTCGAAACCGACCGGAGCCAGCTGCACCTGGTGGACCTCGATGGCTCCGGACAGGTCGCCGAGGCCACGGCTGAGTGCACCCCGCAGACGGCGAACCAGCGCGACGCCGGGATCCAGTTCGTGCCCGCGCGGCAGTCCCAGCCACTCGGCTTCGGTGAGGTCAAGGTGGACCACCTGGCCCCGGGCGTGCACGCCCGCGTCGGTCCGCCCTGCCACGGTGACCCGGACGGGACGCCGGACCAGCAAGGCCAGCGCCTCCTCCAGGACTCCCTGTACGGTGCGCAGGCCGGGCTGGAGCGCCCACCCGCTGAAGGGGCCGCCGTCGTACGACAGATCAAGGCGGATACGCAAAAACCCGCCGCCCCCTGAAACGGGGGCCGCGGGTTTTTGGTCGTTCATAGACCTAAGTCTACTGGAGCGACAGAGGCTGATTACTCAGCTTCGACTGCCTGGGCAGCTTCGCCACCGGCAGGCGCGAAGCCTGCGGCTGCAGCGGATTCGGCGGAGTCGAACCAAACTTCAGCGGTGGTGGAGTCGTACCAGCGTGAGCCGGGAACGTGGTACTTCATGGAGTCCTCGTTGCCCTTGACGGCGAAGCCCTCGGGGGCTTCCTTGTCAGCGGTGGCCGGCTTGGAGCCGGCGTACTTGGCTTCAGCTTCAGGAGCAGCAGCAGCTTCGGTCTCAACAACCTCGGCCTCGGCTTCGGCGGGAGCTTCCTCGGCGGCCGGAGCAGCCTTCTCAGCGTCGCGCTTGGCAGCGGAAGTAGCCTCAGCTACAACAGCCTGCTTGGCGGAAACCGGCTCGAGAACGAGCTCGATGACAGCCATGGGAGCGTTGTCGCCCTTGCGGTTGCCGATCTTGGTGATGCGGGTGTAGCCGCCGTCGCGGTTCTCCACTGCCGTGGCAATGTCGGTGAACAGCTCGTGGACGACGCCCTTGTTGCTGATCAGGCCGAGGACACGGCGGCGGGAAGCCAGGTCGCCGCGCTTGGCGAAAGTCACCAGACGCTCTGCGTACGGCTTCAGGCGCTTGGCCTTGGTCACCGTGGTGGTGATCCGCTTGTGCTCGAACAGTGCTGCTGCCAGGTTCGCGAGCATGAGACGCTCGTGAGCCGGGCCGCCTCCGAGGCGCGGACCCTTAGTGGGGGTAGGCATAATTGTTTCTCCTCATATGGAAGCCGGCGGTGGGCACACCATGGTGCCCGCCGGCCAAGATCTGTTTTAGAGTTCGTCGTCGCCGAAGGCGGCGTCGTCCTCTTCAATTGCTGCTGCGCGTGCTGCGAGGTCAAAACCGGGAGGCGAGTCCTTGAGGGACAGGCCCAGTTCAACCAGCTTTGCCTTGACCTCGTCAATGGACTTCGCACCGAAGTTACGGATGTCCATCAGGTCAGCCTCGGAGCGGGCAACGAGTTCACCCACGGTGTGGATGCCCTCACGCTTGAGGCAGTTGTAGGACCGGACGGTGAGGTCCAGGTCCTCGATCGGCAGTGCCATGTCCGCTGCCAGGGCAGCGTCCGTCGGCGAAGGGCCAATCTCGATACCTTCAGCTGCGGTGTTCAGCTCGCGTGCCAGACCGAAGAGTTCCACCAGGGTGGTACCAGCGGAAGCAACAGCATCGCGCGGGGCGATGGCCTGCTTGGTCTCGACGTCGACAATGAGCTTGTCGAAGTCGGTGCGCTGCTCAACACGGGTTGCTTCCACGCGGAAAGTAACCTTCAGCACCGGCGAGTAGATCGAGTCGACCGGGATACGGCCGATCTCGGCGTCGCCGGACTTGTTCTGAGCTGCCGACACGTAGCCGCGGCCGCGCTCGATGGTCAGTTCGAGTTCGAACTTGCCCTTCGAGTTCAGCGTGGCAATGTGCAGATCCGGGTTGTGGAATTCGACGCCGGCCGGCGGAGCGATGTCCGCGGCGGTGACGACTCCGGGGCCCTGCTTGCGCAGGTAGGCAACAACCGGCTCGTCGTGCTCGGAGGAGACCGACAGGCTCTTGATGTTCAGGATGATCTCAGTGACATCTTCCTTGACACCCGGAACCGTGGTGAACTCGTGCAGCACGCCATCGATCCGGATGCTGGTTACAGCGGCACCGGGGATGGAGGAGAGCAGGGTACGGCGGAGGGAGTTTCCGAGGGTGTAGCCAAAGCCCGGTTCCAGCGGTTCAATGATGAAACGCGAGCGGTTTTCGGAGACTACCTCTTCGGAGAGGGTGGGGCGCTGTGCAATGAGCACTTAGGTTTCCTTTCGGCGAGCATCCGCTATATGACGCAACACAGGTGGTGGAAATTCGGTCTGAAGACTTAACGCGGCTGGGCTTGCCCGGACCAGAACGGTCCGGGCAAGCTCAAACTACGCGAAAGGCTTAGACGCGGCGGCGCTTCGGCGGACGGCAGCCGTTGTGCGCTGCGGGGGTGACGTCCTGGATGGAGCCAACCTCGAGGCCTGCGGCCTGCAGCGAGCGGATTGCAGTCTCGCGTCCTGAACCCGGTCCCTTGACGAAAACGTCAACCTTGCGCATGCCGTGCTCCTGCGCACGCTTGGCAGCAGCTTCGGCAGCCATCTGGGCTGCGAACGGGGTGGACTTACGTGAGCCCTTGAAGCCAACCTCACCTGAGGAAGCCCAAGAGATAACAGCGCCGTTCGGGTCCGTGATGGACACGATGGTGTTGTTAAAAGTGCTCTTGATGTGCGCCTGGCCCAGCGCGATATTCTTTTTGTCCTTCTTACGCGGCTTGCGAACCGCGCCACGAGTCTTTGGGGGCATTTTTTTCTCCTACAGAAAGTTATCGGGGAAAGCCGTGTAAATCCGGGAGGATTTAACGGGCCTTCTTCTTGCCTGCGACGGTGCGCTTCGGACCCTTGCGGGTACGGGCGTTGGTCTTGGTACGCTGCCCATGGACCGGCAGGCCCTTACGGTGGCGAATACCTTCGTAGCTGCCGATTTCAACCTTGCGGCGGATATCAGCTGCTACTTCGCGGCGAAGGTCACCCTCAACCTTGTAGTTGCCTTCGATGTAATCACGCAGCTCAACCAGCTGGGTATCGGTGAGGTCCTTAACGCGGACGTCAGCACTGATGCCAGTGGCAGCCAGGGTTTCGTGTGCACGGGTCTTGCCCACGCCGTAGATGTAAGTAAGCGCAATTTCCAACCGCTTTTCGCGGGGAATGTCTACGCCAGCGAGACGAGCCATAGAGGCAGTGCTCCTTGAATAAACCGGAGGTCCTAGGCAGTACACCCGCACGTTCCGTGCGGCCCCAGCCTCCGACCGGGGGTTAGCTGTCCGGGCTCATGCGTCCCAATTCAGCTTGTGCTGCCTTATTATTTACTTGCGTGGGTTAGCAACCCAGGATTTCCTTCAGGAGAAGGAAATTAGCCCTGGCGCTGCTTGTGGCGCGGGTTCTCGCAGATCACCATGACCCGGCCATTACGGCGGATCACTTTGCACTTTTCGCAGATCTGCTTGACGCTCGGCTTGACCTTCATGGCATTCCTTTGCGTGTGGCAGTTGGTCAACTGGAGCAGCCGTCAGCTCATGCCGCGGCCGCCCAGAATTTACTTGTAGCGGTAGACGATACGACCCCGAGTGAGGTCATAAGGGCTCAGTTCCACCACTACCCGGTCCTCAGGGAGAATCCTGATGTAGTGCTGGCGCATCTTGCCTGAGATGTGCGCGAGTACGATGTGCTTGTTGGTCAGCTCAACGCGAAACATCGCGTTAGGCAGCGCCTCAGTCACAACGCCTTCGATCTCAATGACCCCGTCCTTCTTGGCCATACCCTCCGCTAACTGTTGTTGCCGCGGCCCTGCCGGATTGCACCGGACATGACCACGAACGTTTTTGTTGGATCGGTTATCACCTCAGGCCCCAAACAGGGCACAGCAGGGCAGACAACCAACAAGCAACACTACCCTGTATCTTGGTAAAAGTTAAATCGGGCATACTAACCTACACACTCCCATAGGCACCAAATTCACCGGCAGGTGTGCTCACCGCCTCGGCGCTCTGCACGCCATCCAGGATGGCCAAACGTACGACGTCGGCTGCCGCACTCTGCAGCGTGATGAGACTGAACTGCCGCGGGGCTTCGGTGCTGTCCAGTTCGACGGCGCCGGTGGCGAGCGCGAAAATCGTGTCCCCGTCAGCCAGCGTGTGGCTCGGGTTCAGCGCCCTGGCCAGTCCCGCGTGGGCAGCAGAAGCGGTCCTCTTGCAGTCGGCCTTGCTCAGGATGGCATTGGTAGCAACGACGACGAGTGTTGTGTTGAGCGGAGGAAGCCCGGCTTCCGCCGACGGGGAATCGGGAACCCGGAAGCGCGCGTCTAAGGGAGGAACGACCGAGCGCGCGGAGGGTTCGGGATTTTCCGGAGGCATCACCGGCAAACCAACTGCGTTGACCACGGCGATCGCTCCGATCACAACCCCGTTGTCTAAGGTGATGGAGGCAGTCCCCACTCCTCCTTTGTATCTCCCCCGGCCGAGGACGGCTCCGGTGCCGGCGCCCACGTTGCCGCGTTCGACGGCGTGGAGTTCCGGCTGGGCGGCAGCGGCGGCAGTTGCCGCGTAGCCCATCTCCTCATCGGGCCGGGCCGAAAAGTCGCCGCCGCGGCCCAGATCGAAGATAGCGGCGGCCGGCACGATCGGGACCAGCCCGCCGGGCACCGCGAAGCCCCGGCCGGCTTCCTCGCACCAGCGCTGGGCGCCGCGTGCGGTGACCAGGCCGTAGGCGCTTCCGCCGGTGAGCACCACCGCATCCACCTGCTGGGACATGGTGGTGGGGTCCAGGGAATCCGTCTCCGACGTCGCGGGGCCGCCGCCGCGGACGTCCACGGACCCCACCGTTCCCGGCGGCGGCAGGACCACAGTCACCCCCGTCAGCCAGCCGTCGTCGTTCCTCTGCACGTGCCCCACCCGGATTCCGGGTACATCGGTAATGGCTCCCATACGCCCCATTCTGCCCGCTTCATGACGCACGAAACTGTCGGCGACGCGCATGCGCCTCGGAGAGCGCTCAAGCCGAACTGTTCGTGAACGGTTTTCGAAGCCTCGGCTAACAATCAGCGCGGGGACCGAATCTGGCCCTGACCGGAGCCGGCGATGTGATGGAGTGATCTCAAATCCTCCCAAGCCCTGCCCCCGCAGGCCTCCCGATTGAGATCCATGACTCCACAGCTCACGGCCAAGCCCGGCAGTTCCGCGGCGGCCACAGGCAGAGCCAGGCACGGCATCCCCGGCACAAAAAACCGGCAGCGCTGGTCAAACCGGTCCCGCCGCGACTTCTTCGTTTTCCTCGCGCTTGCCCTGCCCAACCTGCTGCTCATCGCCGTCTTCACGTACCTCCCGCTGATCAACAACATCTATTACTCCACGCTGAACTGGACGCTCGGATCAGCCTCAGCTGCCGTCGTCGGGCTCGAAAACTACGTCACGTTCTTCACCGGCGCGGATGCCGCCCGGGTGCTGGGCACCACCGCCATCTTCACTGCCGCAACCGTGGGCGGCTCCATGGTGCTGGGCCTGCTCATTGCCCTGGCGCTGAACTCGAAGGTCCGCGGCACCACGTTCGCCCGCTCGGCAGTATTCGCGCCCTACGTGCTGTCCGGCGTGGGTGTCGGCCTGGTGTGGCTGTTCATCTTCGATCCCGGCTACGGCGTGCTGGCCTGGCTTCTCCGGGGCCTAGGGCAGCAGAGCCCGCAGTGGATCAACGATCCGCAGCTCTCCCTGGTCATGGTCATCATCGTGTACGTCTGGAAGAACCTTGGCTACTGCGCCGTGGTGTTCCTCGCCGGCCTGCAGTCGCTGCCGCAGGACGTGATGGAGGCGGCCTCGCTGGACGGGGCCGGCAGTTTCCGCCGCTTTGTCAGCATGTCCCTGCCGCTGCTCTCCCCCACCACCTTCTTCCTGCTGATCACCACCATGCTCAGCTCGCTGCAGGCGTTCGACCTCATCCGGATCATGACGCCCCTCGGCGCCGGCACCAGCACCCTCATCTACGAGGCGTACCTGCAGGCCTTCGGCGCGTACAACCGCGCAGGCTACTCGGCCGCGATCTCCGTGATCCTGTTTGTCATCCTGCTGGTCATCACGGTGCTGCAGCTGCGGTTCGTCGAAAAGAAGGTGCACTACTCGTGAAGGCTCCCGCCCCCGCCGTCGTCCGCGATTCCTCCTCCGCGTCTTCAACGCCCGGTTCAACGCCCGACGCCGTTCCCCGCCGTGAGCGGCCGTTCTCCCGTGCCAATCTGCTGCAGACAGTGGTTGGCGGCTATGTGCCGTTGGTCATCGCCGTCCTGGTGGTCTTCCTGCCGTTGCTCTGGATGGTGCTGAGCTCGTTCAAACAGCCGGGCGAAATCGTCACCATGAACCTGCAGGTGCTCCCGGCAGCCCTGGACCCGGGGAACTACCGGGTGGCCATGACCACGGTGCCGTTCGGGCAGTTCTTCCTCAACAGCACCATCGTCACCGTGGTGGGGTCCGGCATCAAGGTGATCCTTGCCCTGCTGACCGCCTACGCGCTGGTGTTCGTGCGCTTCCCGTTCAAGAACCTGATCTTCATCCTGATCCTGGTGGCCCTGATGGTCCCGCCGCAGGTGTCCATCCTGCCCAATTACATCCTGATCGCCGGGATGGGCGGGAAGAACACGCTCTGGGGGATCATCCTGCCCGGCCTGGGCACAGCCTTCGGCACGTTCCTGCTGCGCCAGCACTTCCTTACCCTGCCCGGTTCCATCCTCGAATCGGCCGAGATCGACGGCGCCGGCCACTGGCGGCGGCTGTGGCAGATCGTGGTGCCGGTGTCGGTCCCCTCGATCGCCACGGTTGCCCTGGTCACCGTGGTCAGCGAATGGAACGAATACATCTGGCCGCTGATCGTCACGGACAAACCCGAAAGCATGACGCTCCCTGTCGGCCTGACACTGCTGCAGAACTCCGAGGGAAACGGAGCCGGCTGGGGCATCATGATGGCCGGCGCCGTCCTGGTGATCATCCCCATCCTCATCATCTTCGCCATGCTCCAGCGCTACATCGTCGCCGGCCTCACCCAGGGCAGCGTCACCGGCTAGCGGCCACGCGAGTACCGCCGTCGGCCCCTCCCACCAATCCATCCATCGCATCCGCATCACCAAGGCACCCACCGAAAGGCAGCACCATGACGTTCACC
Organism: Pseudarthrobacter sp. IC2-21; assembly: GCF_034048115.1. NCBI lineage: Bacteria > Bacillati > Actinomycetota > Actinomycetes > Micrococcales > Micrococcaceae > Pseudarthrobacter > Pseudarthrobacter sp. IC2-21. The sequence goes on from NZ_CP139145.1 coordinate 3,104,361, forward strand.
CTTGATCGACGGTTTTTCCTCACCCTTGCCGGGGCCGGAACAGGAGCCGCAGCGCTGGCAGCCTGCGGCGGCCCGTCCACCACGCCCGGCGCGGCCACCACCACCGCTGCCGACATCGACTTCAGCGGCGTCAAGCCGGCCGCGTCCATCGACTTCTGGTCCAACCACCCCGGCAAGTCGCAGGACGTGGAGAAGAGCATCATCGAGAAGTTCCACGCCAAGTACCCGGACATCAAGGTGAACCTGGTGACCGCGGGCGCGAACTACGAGGAAATCGCGCAGAAGTTCCAGACCGCCCAGGCTGCCAAGTCCGGCCTGCCCTCCCTGGTGGTCCTCTCCGACGTCTGGTGGTTCCGCTACTACCTGAACGAGAGCATCATTCCCATCGACTCCCTGGTCAAGCAGCTGGACATCAACCTGGCCGATTTCCGAACGTCCCTGGTGGACGACTACAAGTACGCCGGCAAGCAGTGGGCACTCCCCTACGGCCGGTCCACCCCGCTGTTCTACTACAACAAGGACCACTTCGCCGCGGCCGGCCTGCCGGACCGCGCCCCCGCCACCTGGCAGGAGTTCGCCGGCTGGGCACCCAAGCTCAAGGCGGCCTCAGGCGCCCAGTACGCGTTTATGCACCCCGCCCTGGCCGGCTACGCGGGCTGGACCCTTCAGAACAACCTGTGGGGCGAGGGCGGCAGCTGGTCCAAGGGCTGGGACATCACCTGCGACTCCGTCGAGTCCGTGGCCGCCCTGCAGGCGGCCCAGGATTCCGTGTACAAGGACGCCTGGGCCGGCGTCTCCTCCAAGGAATCGGCCGACGACTTCGCCGCAGGGCTGGCTTCGGCCACCCTGTCCTCTACCGGCGCCCTGATCGGCATCCTGAAGTCCGCCAAGTTCAATGTGGGTGTCGGCTTCCTGCCGGGCGGCTCCAAGGAGAAGACCGGCGTCTGCCCCACCGGCGGCGCCGGCCTGGGCATCCCCAGCGGTGTCACCAAGGAGGAGCAGCTCGCCGCGACGATGTTCCTGCAGTTCATGACCGAGCCGGAAAACACCGCCGCGTTCTCGGCCGCCACCGGCTACATGCCCACCCGGACCTCGGCGGACATGACCTCGGTGCTGGCGCAGACCCCGCAGATCAAGATCGCCATGGACCAGCTGGCCGTCACCAGGGTCCAGGACAATGCCCGCGCGTTCCTGCCCGGGGCCGATCAGGAGATGGCCAAGGCCGCCGCCAAGATCCTCACCCAGCAGGGCGACGTGAAGGCCACCATGACCGAGCTGAAGGCCACGCTCGAGGGAATCTACACGAAGGACGTCAAGCCCAAGCTCAAGGCCTGACCCGCTATTGCCGGCCGTGCCGGTCGGCAATAGCGGGTACGTCACTTTCGTGGCTTTAAACCCAACTAGGTAGCGCCAACTGTCGTTTTGACCCCTCATAACGACAGTTAGCGCTACCTACTTTGAGCTAATCGGCTTGGCTTACGGGATCGGCACCGGGGTGACGCCGAGCGGCACCAGGTGCTCCGCGCCGCCGTCGGGCGCTGACAGGACCCAGATGCCCCGGTCATGCACAGCCACGGAGTGCTCCCACTGGCACGAGCGCTGGCCGTCGGTGGTGACCACGGTCCAGTCATCGTCCAGAACTGCGGTGTCGATGCTGCCGCGGACCAGCATGGGCTCAATGGCCAGGCACAGGCCGGCCTTGACCTTGGGGCCGCGGTGGCTGGTCCGGTAGTTCAGGACGTCCGGGGCCATGTGCATCTCGGAGCCGATGCCGTGGCCCACATAGTCCTCCAGGATGCCCAGCGGCTTGCCGGGGACCGAGGACACGTAGTCGTCGATGGCCGCGCCGACGTCGCCCACATGGCCCCGCTTGGCCAGCGCCGCGATGCCGTGCCACATGGCCGCCTGCGTGACGTCGGACAGGCGCTGGTCTTCGGGATCAGCGGTGCCCACGATCACGGTCCGGGCCGAGTCCGAATGCCAGCCGTCAACAATCGCGCCTCCGTCGATCGAGATGATGTCGCCGTCCTTGAGGACCTTGCTGCCGGGGATGCCGTGGACAACTTCCTCGTTCACGGAGGTGCAGACGGTTGCCGGGAAGCCGTGGTAGCCCAGGAAGTTGGACTTGGCACCGGCCTGGTTCAGCACCGCGGCGAAGACGTCGTCCAGGTGCTTGGTGGTGACGCCCGGCACGGCGGCGGCCACAGCGGCATCCAGCGCGCGGCTCAGGACCAGGCCTGCCTCGTGCATGGTGCGCATCTGGGCGTTGGTTTTGTATTCGATACGGGGCTGGCCGAAGGCCATGGTGTGTCCTTTCAATGGCTGAGGCTCCTCCCGGAATCCGGGAGGAGCCTCGAATAACTTAGTGGCCTGTTCAGGCGGCCTGAGCCGCCTTGATGGCTTCCATGACGCGGTCGGTGACCTCGTCGATGCCGCCGATGCCGTCAACCCGGGTCAGGATGCCGCGCTCGGCATACTTCGCCACTACCGCTTCGGTCTGCTCGTGGTAGAGGTCCAGGCGGTGGCGGATCACGGCTTCGTTGTCGTCGCTCCGGCCGGTTTCCTTGGCTCGGCCCAGAAGGCGCGCCACGAGTTCTTCATCGTCGGCAGTGAGCTGGAGGACGACGTCGAGCTTGTCCGCGCTGGCGGCCAGGATTTCGTCGAGGTAATCCACCTGCGCGGTGGTGCGCGGGTAGCCGTCCAGGAGGAAGCCGTTTTCGACGTCGGACTCGCTGAGGCGGTCGCGGACCATCTTGTTGGTCACGCTGTCCGGAACAAAGTCGCCGGCATCCATGTACTTCTTGGCTTCAATGCCAAGGGGGGTTTCGCCCTTCACATTGGCGCGGAAGATATCGCCGGTGGAGATCGCCACAACACCGAGGCGCTCGGAGATACGTTCCGCTTGGGTTCCTTTACCAGAGCCGGGCGGCCCAATAATCAACATTTTTGTCATCGCAATAGCCCTTCGTAGTGACGTTGCTGTAGTTGCGCATCTATTTGCTTGACGGTTTCAAGGCCAACGCCCACCATGATCAGGATCGAGGTGCCACCGAACGGGAAGTTCTGGTTCGCGTTGATCAGTACCAGTGCAATCAACGGAATCAGCGCCACGAAGCCCAGGTAGATGGCACCGGGAAGCGTGATTCGTGAGAGTACGTACTGCAGGTAGTCCGCGGTCGGTTTACCGGCACGGATACCCGGAATGAAACCGCCGTACTTTTTCATATTGTCGGAGACCTCTTCAGGGTTGAAGGTGATCGCGACGTAGAAGTAGGTGAAGAACACGATCATGGCGAAGTACAGCGCCATGTAGATCGGGTGGTCTCCTCGGGTCAGGTTGTTGTTGATCCACTCAACCCACGGCTGCATCTGCTCGCCGGCCTTGGGCTGGTTGAACTGTGAAATCAGCCCCGGCAGGTACAGCATGGAGGACGCGAAGATCACGGGGATCACGCCTGCCATGTTCACCTTGATGGGGATGTAGGTGCTGGTTCCGCCCACCGTGCGGCGTCCGATCATGCGCTTGGCATACTGCACCGGGACGCGGCGCTGGGACTGCTCCACGAATACCACCAGGGCCACTGTCACCAGGCCGATGGCCAGAACCAGGAAGAAGGTTCCGGGTCCCTGCGAGGTCCAGATGGCACCGAGCGAGGTGGGGAACTGGGCCGCGATGGACGTGAAGATGAGCAGCGACATACCGTTGCCCACACCCTTTTCCGTGACCAGCTCGCCCATCCACATGATGAGTCCGGTGCCCGCGGTGAGGGTGATGATGATCAGGATCGTGGTGATGATGCTGCTATCAGGAATGATAGGCAGCGCACAGCCCGGCAGCAGCTGGCCTGAACGCGCCAGCGACACCAGCGTCGTTGCGTTCAGCAGGCCGAGGGCAATGGTGAGGTACCGGGTGTACTGGGTGAGTTTGGACTGCCCGGAGGCGCCCTCCTCGTACAGCTGCTGGAAGCGGGGAATAACCACCCGGAGCAGCTGCACAATGATGCTGGCCGTAATGTACGGCATGATGCCCAGGGCGAAGATGGACACCTGAAGCAAGGCACCGCCGCTGAACAGGTTGACGAGCTGGTAGAGCCCGCCTGCCGTCTGACCGTTCTGCAAGCATTGCTGGACATTCTGGTAGTTCACACCAGGCGAGGGAATGAAGGCACCCAAGCGGAAGATTGTGATGATTCCCAGCGTGAACAACAACTTGCGTCGCAGATCAGGCGTGCGAAAGGCCCGGCCAAATGCGCTAAGCAAGCGTCCTCCTGTGTTGTATAGGGGGTGGTGTGATGGGTCTCAATAATCCCAACAACCGAGTCTAACGGGTGGATGGGTCCTGCGAATAATCCTTAGGGGCGCCCGGGCGACGGGCGGCGGGAAATATTCGCCGGGCGGATGTGAAAAAACTCCCGGCGTGCAGGGCCCTGAGGTCCTGCACGCCGGGAGTTCACAACGGGCGTCAGCCCACCGCTCTAGAGAGCGGTGGTGCTTCCGCCTGCGGCAGCAATCTTGTCCGCGGCGCTGGCCGAGAATGCGTGGGCGGTGACGTCAACCTTGACGGTGATGTCGCCGGTGCCCAGCACCTTGACGGGCTGGTTCTTGCGAACGGCACCCTTTTCGACCAGGTTCTCCACGGTGACAGTGCCACCTTCGGGGAACAGCTCGTTGAGCTTGTCCAGGTTTACAACCTGGAACTCAACGCGGAACGGGTTCTTGAAACCGCGCAGCTTCGGCAGGCGCATGTGCAGCGGCAGCTGGCCGCCGGCAAAGCCAGCCTTGATCTGGTAGCGGGCCTTCGTACCCTTGGTACCGCGACCGGCGGTCTTACCCTTGGAACCTTCACCACGACCAACGCGGGTCTTGGCGGTCTTGGCACCCGGAGCGGGACGCAGGTGGTGGACCTTCAGAGCGTTCTGCTTCTCAGCAGCGGCGCCCTGTGCCTTCTCAGCAGTGTTCTTCTCTGCCATTTACTTCGCCTCCTCTACCTTTACCAGGTGCGGAACCGTGTTGAGCATTCCAACGGTCACGGCGTCGGCGGTGCGGACAACAGTGTGTCCGATCCGCTTCAGGCCGAGGGACCGAAGGGTGTCGCGCTGGTTCTGCTTGCCGCCAATGACGGACTTGATCTGAGTGATCTCCAACTGGGAGTCGGAGGGAATCAGGTTCTTAGCCATGACTTAGACACCCGCCTTCTGGTTCAGGATTGCCTTCACCATTGCCGGCGGAGCAACCTCGTCGAGGGGCAGGCCGCGGCGTGCTGCCACTGCTGCCGGCTCTTCGAGGCGCTTCAGGGCATCAACGGTCGCGTGAACGATGTTGATGGCGTTTGCGGAACCGAGCGACTTGGAGAGGATGTCGTGGATGCCCACGCACTCCAGTACTGCACGGACCGGGCCGCCGGCGATAACACCGGTACCGGCGGAAGCCGGACGCAGCATTACGACGCCTGCGGCAGCCTCACCCTGAACGCGGTGCGGGATGGTGTTGCCGATGCGGGGAACGCGGAAGAAGGACTTCTTGGCCTCTTCAACGCCCTTCGCGATTGCGGCAGGAACTTCTTTAGCCTTGCCGTAGCCAACGCCGACCATGCCGTTACCGTCACCAACGACGACCAGGGCGGTGAAGCTGAAGCGACGACCACCCTTGACCACCTTGGAAACGCGGTTGATGGTGACAACGCGTTCGATGAACTGGCTCTTCTCAGCTTCACGGCCGCCGTCGCGGCCGCCACGGCCACCACGGTCGCCGCGGCCCTGGCCACGGTCTCCACGCTCGCCACGACGAGCGCCACCACGGCGGTCGTCGGCAGCGGCTGCGGGAGCAGTGGTCTCAGTGGCCGGAGCAGCTACGGCTTCAGTCGCCTTCTGATCTGCAGACACAGTGTCCTTTTCCTTGTTTGCTTCCGTCACAGTGACAGCCCACCTTCACGTGCGCCGTCAGCGACAGCAGCAATCCGGCCGTGGTACTTGTTACCACCGCGGTCGAAGACAACTGCTTCGATACCGGCAGCCTTCGCACGCTCGGCGACGAGCTCGCCAACGCGCTTGGCCTTGGCGGTCTTGTCGCCTTCGAATGCACGAAGGTCGGCTTCCAGAGTGGACGCGCTCGCTACGGTCAGGCCCTTGGTGTCATCGACAACCTGGACGAATACGTGGCGTGCGGAACGGTTGACGACCAGACGAGGACGAACAGCCGTACCGGAGATGCGCTTGCGGATACGAAGCTGGCGGCGGCTGCGCGAAGCAGACTTGCTCTTGTTCGTACGCTTCTTATTAATTGAGATGGCCATGGTTACTTACCAGCCTTTCCGACCTTGCGGCGGATGACTTCGCCTGCGTAGCGAATGCCCTTGCCCTTATAGGGGTCCGGCTTCCGCAGCTTGCGAATGTTGGCAGCAACCTCGCCGACCTGCTGCTTGTTGATACCTGAAACAGAGAGCTTGGTCGGGGTCTCAACTGCAAAGGTGATGCCGTCCGGTGCGATGACATTGACCGGGTGGCTGTAGCCGAGAGCGAACTCAAGGTCAGATCCCTTGGCCTGAACGCGGTAACCAGTACCAACGATTTCAAGCTTCTTCTCGTAGCCCTTGGTTACGCCCTCGATCATGTTCGAGATCAGGGTGCGGGTCAGGCCGTGGAGTGAACGGGAGGCGCGCTCGTCGTTCGGGCGGGCGACGGTCAGGGTCTCTGCTTCCAGGGAAACCTCGATCGGGCTGGCCACAGTGTGGTTCAGCTCGCCTTTGGCACCCTTGACGCTGACGACAGAGCCGTCAACCTTGACCTCAACGCCGGCGGGAACGGTGATGGGGAGACGTCCAATACGTGACATTATTCTCTTCCTTTCCCGTTACCAGACGTAGGCGAGGACTTCGCCGCCCACGCCCTTCTTGCCGGCTTGCTTATCAGTCAAGAGGCCGGAAGAGGTGGACAGGATTGCGACACCCAGGCCACCGAGCACGTGCGGGAGGTTGGTGGACTTTGCGTAAACACGCAGGCCCGGCTTGGAAATACGGCGAACACCAGCGATTGAACGCTCGCGGTTCGGACCGAACTTGAGCTCGAGGGTCAGCTTCTTGCCGACTTCAGCGTCTTCTTCTTTCCAGGAGGCGATGTAACCTTCGGCCTTCAGGATGTCGGCAACGCGTGCCTTGAGCTTGCTGTACGGCATGGTCACGGAATCGTGGTATGCCGAGTTTGCATTGCGCAGACGCGTAAGCATGTCTGCGACAGGATCTGTCATTGTCATGGTGGGCTCGTGCCCTTCCTCATAACGGTTTCCTCGGTCCGGCCTCTGCAGGAACTGCAGGGCTGCACCGAAGGACCTGTTACGTAGTTAGATTAGTCTTCGGCCTTGAACGGGAAACCAAGCGCCTTCAGCAGCGCGCGGCCTTCGTCATCGGTCTTGGCAGTGGTGACAACCGTGATGTCCATGCCGCGGGTGCGGTCGATGGAATCCTGGTCGATTTCGTGGAACATAACCTGCTCGGTCAGACCGAAGGTGTAGTTGCCGTTGCCGTCGAACTGCTTGCCACTGAGGCCGCGGAAGTCGCGGATACGGGGCAGAGCCAGCGTGACCAGACGATCCAGGAATTCCCACATGCGGTCTCCACGCAGAGTTGCGTGCGCGCCGATGGGCATGCCTTCGCGCAGCTTGAACTGTGCGATCGACTTGCGGGCCTTGGTTACCTGCGGCTTCTGGCCGGTGATCGCGGTGAGATCGCGGACAGCGCCGTCGATCAGCTTGGAGTCCTTGGCGGCATCTCCAACACCCATGTTCACAACGACCTTCACCAGGCGGGGAACCTGGTTGACGTTGGTGTACTTGAATTCCTCAACGAGCGTGCTCTTGATGGATTCGGCGTACTTGGTCTTCAGACGAGGAACGATCTTCGCTGCCGGAGTCTCGAGAGTCTCAGTCATTAGATGTCCTTCCCGGAGCTCTTGGCCACGCGTACACGCACTTCGCGCTTCACGCCATCGCGCTCAACGGTCTCGGTGCGGAAACCGACGCGGGTGGGCTTCTTGGTGGACGGGTCAACCAGAGCCACGTTGGAGATGTGGATCGAGGCTTCAACAACCTCGATGCCACCGGTCTTGGTGCCGCGCTGCGACTGACCGACCTTGGTGTGCTTGGTTACGCGGTTAATGCCTTCAACCAACACGCGGTTGGTCTCGGGGAATACGCGCAGAACCTTGCCCTGCTTACCCTTGTCGCCGCCGCGCTCAGCCTTGGCGCCAGTGATGACCTGAACGAGGTCACCCTTTTTGATCTTAGCCATGGACTAGAGCACCTCCGGAGCCAGAGAAACGATCTTCATGAACTTCTTGTCACGGAGTTCACGACCAACCGGTCCGAAGATGCGGGTACCGCGGGGGTCACCGTCAGCCTTCAGGATCACAGCTGCGTTCTCGTCAAACTTGATGTAGGAACCATCCGCACGGCGGCGTTCCTTCTTGGTACGGACGATGACTGCCTTAACAACATCGCCCTTCTTTACGTTGCCGCCCGGAATTGCGTCCTTGACGGTAGCGACGATGACGTCGCCAATGCCTGCGTAGCGACGGCCAGATCCACCGAGAACGCGAATGGTAAGGATTTCCTTAGCACCCGTGTTGTCGGCGACCTTGAGTCGCGACTCCTGCTGAATCACTATTTACTCCTTGCGTCGCGCCGGTTCTCAGGCCGAGGTCTTGCTACGGAATGAGCCTTGCGGAACGGTTGATCGGGGTGTCTCTTGACCTGCCTGGATTTTGCCAGACCAGGCCTAAACTCCCGTGCCAAAAACATTTGCTTCCCAGGCGGTTTCGGACAGGTCCGAAGCGCTAGGGGGCACTATGCCGTGGCACGATTGTTTACGAGGTTGATGTCGGCGCACGAACGGCGCCATACAAACTCAAAATCTTAGCACAGATCGGGCCAGCTCCCATATCACACCCCAGGCAGTCCCTGCCAGCCATGCGGGTGGACGTTCGACGGCGGTGCCCGCTGCGCAGCCCCGCCCCCCGCAGGTGCCGTTCCCGGCCAACGCGGCCCGCCGCCGTCGGACGCTCTCTCACTTAATGTGCCTTTTCGGGCAACGCTCGCTCACTCTCTTCAGGAAAGTGAGCGTCCCGCCAAAAACCCGCATCAAGTGAGAGAGGGTCCCGAATCTGGGAGGCGGGCGGCGGGGAGGCGGGCGGCGGGGAGGCGCGGGAACCGGGGCGGGGCGGGCGACGGCGTCCCGCATGGCACGCTTTTGGCGCACCTTGGGTGCCCCTCCCCCGGAATACGAGGAAACCCCCGCTCCCAAAAGGGAACGGGGGTTTCCGGTGCAGGACCTGCAAGCAGGCTGCGGGTGTTACTTGGCCTTTTCGAGGATCTCGACCAGGCGCCACCGCTTAGTAGCGGACAGCGGGCGGGTCTCGGCGAGGAGAACGAGGTCGCCGATGCCGGCGCTGTTCTCTTCGTCGTGAGCCTTGATCTTGGTGTTGCGGCGGATGACCTTGCCGTAAAGGGCGTGCTTTACGCGGTCCTCAACCTGGACAACGATGGTCTTTTCCATCTTGTCCGAGACCACGTAGCCGCGCTTCGTCTTACGGTCACCGCGCTCGGCAGCGGTAGCTGCCGCGGAAACAGTTTCCGTCACGTTCTCGTCCTTTTCACTCACTTGGCATCCTCCTCGGTGTCAACCGTTTCAGCCTTGTCGGCCTTCTTGGTTGCAGCCTTCTTGGACTTCTTCTCTTCCTTGGCTTCCACAACGGGTGCGGCAACCTCGGCACGAATGCCCAGCTCGCGCTCACGGAGAACGGTGTAGATGCGTGCGATGTCCTTCTTTACCGCGCGCAGACGACCGTGGTTCTCCAGCTGACCGGTGGCGGACTGGAAACGCAGGTTGAACAGCTCTTCCTTAGCCTTACGGAGCTCTTCAACGAGGCGCTCGTTGTCGAACGTGTCCAGCTGTGCGGATGCAAGTTCCTTGGATCCTACTGCCATTTCTATTCACCACCTTCGCGACGCAAAATGCGTGCCTTCAACGGGAGCTTGTGGATTGCCAGGCGCAGGGCCTCGCGAGCTACCGATTCTTCGACGCCGGAGATCTCAAAGAGAACCCGTCCCGGCTTGACGTTAGCGACCCACCACTCCGGTGAACCCTTACCGGAACCCATGCGGGTTTCGGCCGGCTTCTTCGTGATCGGACGGTCCGGGTAAATGTTGATCCAGACCTTGCCGCCACGCTTGATGTGGCGGGTCATCGCGATACGGGCAGACTCGATCTGACGGTTCGTGACGTATGCCGGGCTCAGGGCCTGGATGCCGTACTCACCGAAGGAGACCTTGGTGCCGCCCGTAGCAGCGCCGGAACGACCCGGGTGGTGCTGCTTACGGTGCTTGACTCGACGTGGGATAAGCATTTAAGCCTGTCCTCCTTCTACTGCAGCGGGTGCAGCCTCAACTGCCGGAGCCTCGGCAGCCGGAGCTGCCTCTGCTGCCGGACGGTCGGTACGACGACGGCGGTCACCACGGTCAGCGCCACCCGGGCGGCCCGGACGATCGCTGGGGCCGCGGCCGCGGGACGGAGCAGCAGCTGCCTGCTGAGCCAGTTCCTTGGCGGTGACGTCGCCCTTGTAGATCCAGACCTTCACGCCGATGCGGCCGAAAGTGGTCTTGGCCTCGTAGAAGCCGTAGTCGATGTTCGCACGGAGGGTGTGCAGGGGCACACGGCCTTCGCGGTAGAACTCCGAGCGGGACATTTCAGCGCCGCCCAGTCGACCGGAGCAAGCGATACGGATGCCCTTGGCACCTGCACGCTGTGCGGACTGCATGGCCTTCTTCATCGCACGGCGGAAAGCCACGCGGGAAGTCAGCTGCTCAGCAACGCCCTGGGCAACAAGCTGAGCTTCCATCTCGGGGTTCTTGACCTCGAGGATGTTCAGCTGAACCTGCTTGCCCGTGAGCTTCTCAAGCTCGCCGCGGATGCGGTCTGCTTCAGCGCCGCGGCGGCCGATAACGATGCCGGGACGTGCCGTGTGGATATCCACGCGGACACGGTCACGGGTGCGCTCGATTTCGACCTTGGCGATACCGGCGCGCTCCATGCCCGTGGACATGAGCTGGCGGATACGGATGTCTTCGCGAACGAAGTCCTTGTACCGCTGTCCGGCCTTGGTGCTGTCAGCAAACCAGTGCGATACGTGATCGGTGGTGATGCCGAGTCGGAACCCGTGCGGGTTAACTTTCTGTCCCACTTAGCGAGCCTCCTCTTTCTCCGGGGTAGCGACTACCACGGTGATGTGGCTCGTGCGCTTCTTGATCTGAAATGCACGACCCTGGGCTCGCGGCTGGAACCGCTTCATGGTCGGGCCTTCATCAACAAACGCTTCGCTGATGATGAGGTCACCTTCGTCAAACGCCACGCCGTCGCGGTCCGCGAGGACCCGGGCGTTGGAGATTGCCGACTGAACTACCTTGAATACCGGCTCTGAAGCTGCCTGGGGGGCAAACTTCAGAATTGCCAGAGCCTCATTCGCTTGCTTACCACGAACAAGGTTGACGACGCGCCGGGCCTTCATAGGCGTTACGCGGATGTGACGCGCAATTGCCTTGGCTTCCATTGCTTTCCTTCTCTCGTCTTTGACGTAAGTGCAGGCGCCTAGCGGCGCTTGCCCTTACGGTCGTCCTTGACATGGCCGCGGAATGTCCGCGTGGGAGCGAATTCGCCGAGCTTGTGCCCGACCATCGACTCAGTGACAAACACCGGAATGTGCTTGCGTCCGTCGTGTACGGCGATCGTGTGCCCGAGCATGTCGGGGATGATCATCGAACGGCGGGACCAGGTCTTAATGACGTTCTTGGTGCCCTTTTCGTTTTCCCTGTCCACCTTCACAAAGAGGTGCTGGTCAACGAAAGGACCTTTTTTCAGGCTGCGTGGCATGTGTCCAGGCTCCTATCGCTTGTTCTTGCCAGTACGACGACGACGCACAATAAGCTTGTCGCTCTCTTTGTTCGGGCGGCGGGTGCGGCCCTCACGCTTACCGTTCGGGTTGACGGGGTGACGTCCACCGGACGTCTTACCCTCGCCACCACCGTGCGGGTGATCAACCGGGTTCATGGCGACACCACGGACGGTCGGGCGAACGCCCTTCCACCGCATGCGGCCGGCCTTGCCCCAGTTGATGTTCGACTGCTCGGCGTTGCCGACCTCGCCGATGGTTGCGCGGCAGCGCACATCAACGTTGCGGATTTCGCCGGAAGGCAGACGCAGCTGGGCGAAGCGGCCTTCCTTGGCAACAAGCTGGATCGATGCGCCGGCGGAGCGGCCCATCTTGGCGCCGCCACCCGGACGCAGTTCAACTGCGTGGATTACGGTACCCACCGGGATGTTGAGCAGGGGCAGGTTGTTACCGGGCTTGATGTCAGCACCGGAACCTGCCTCAACAACGTCACCCTGGGAGAGCTTGTTAGGGGCGATGATGTAACGCTTGGTGCCATCAACGTAGTGCAGGAGGGCGATACGAGCCGTGCGGTTCGGATCGTACTCGATTTCGGCAACGCGGGCGTTGACGCCGTCCTTGTCGTGGCGACGGAAGTCGATCAGACGGTACTGGCGCTTGTGTCCACCACCCTTGTGACGAGTGGTGATCTTACCGGTGTTGTTACGGCCGCCCTTTTTGGGCAGCGGACGTACCAACGACTTTTCCGGAGTCGACCGCGTGATTTCGGTGAAGTCCGCTACGCTCGAGCCACGACGGCCCGGTGTAGTCGGCTTGTACTTACGGATTCCCATAGTTTATTTCCTCGTTAAAGTGGTCTCCGCTACGAGAGCGGACCGCCGAAGATGTCGATGGTGCCTTCTTTGAGGCTCACAATTGCACGCTTGGTGCTCTTGCGGGTACCCCATCCGAATTTGGTGCGCTTGCGCTTACCGGCACGGTTGATGGTGTTGATCGATTCGACCTTGACGGAGAAAATCTTCTCCACGGCCAGCTTGATCTCGGTCTTGTTCGAGCGGGGGTCCACCAGGAAGGTGTACTTGCCCTCATCGATCAGGCCGTAGCTTTTTTCCGATACGACGGGTGCAAGCACGACGTCGCGCGGGTCTTTGATGGTGGCTGCACTCACTTGGCATCCTCCTCGTTCTTTGCTACTGCCTTGTCAGCAACGAATGCTTCGTAGGCAGCCTTGGTGAAGACAACGTCGTCAGAGACGAGTACGTCGTAGGTGTTCAGCTGGTCTGCGTACAGAACGTGAACACCGGCGAGGTTGCGCACGGAAAGTGCTGCAACGTCGTTGGCGCGCTCGATGACAACCAGCAGGTTCTTGCGCTCGGAAACTCCGCGCAGCGTTGCCAGCGCGGTCTTGACGGACGGCTTGGTGCCCTCCACCAGTTCAGCGACAACGTGGATGCGACCGTTGCGTGCCCGGTCAGACAGTGCGCCGCGCAGTGCAGCAGCAATCATCTTCTTGGGGGTGCGCTGGCTGTAGTCCCGCGGTGTGGGACCGTGGACAACGCCACCACCGGTCATGTGAGGAGCACGGATTGAACCCTGACGGGCGCGGCCGGTGCCCTTCTGCTTGAACGGCTTGCGACCTGCACCGGAAACTTCGGCGCGGGTCTTGGTCTTGTGGGTACCCTGGCGAGCAGCAGCGAGCTGGGCAACGACGACCTGGTGCAGCAGCGGCACGTTGGTCTGAACGTCGAAGATCTCTGCAGGCAGGTCAACCTTGACAGTGCTAGTCATTGAACTAGGCTCCCTTCACGGCGGTGCGTACGAGTACGACCTGGCCGCGGGCGCCGGGGACGGCACCCTTGATCAGGAGCAGCGACTTCTCGACGTCAACTGCGTGAACCGTGAGGTTCAGCGTGGTGTGACGAACGGCGCCCATGCGGCCGGCCATTTTCATGCCCTTGAAGACGCGGCTCGGGGTGGATGCGCCACCGATGGAACCGGGCTTACGGTGGTTCTTGTGGGCACCGTGGGAAGCTCCAACGCCGTGGAAGCCGTGACGCTTCATAACACCGGCGAAGCCCTTACCCTTGGTGGTGCCAATAACGTCGATCTTCTGGCCGGCTTCGAAGAGCTCAACAGACAGCTCCTGGCCCAGCTCGTAAGTGTCAGCATCTGCAGTGCGCAGTTCGACGACGTGGCGGCGAGGCGTGACGCCTGCCTTTTCAAAGTGACCAGCCAGCGGCTTGGTAACCTTGCGGGGATCGATCTGGCCGTAGCCAATCTGTACAGCGACGTAGCCATCAGTGTCTGCGTTGCGCAGCTGGGTGATGACGTTCGAATCTGCCTGGACCACAGTGACGGGGATGAGCTTGTTGTTCTCGTCCCAGACCTGGGTCATGCCGAGCTTCGTGCCCAGCAGGCCCTTTACGTTACGGGTTGCGGTCATAGTCTCTCAGCACCTCCCTACAGCTTGATTTCGATGTTCACGTCGGCCGGCAGGTCGAGACGCATAAGCGAGTCAACAGCCTTCGGCGTGGGATCGATGATGTCGATAAGACGCTTGTGCGTGCGCATTTCAAAGTGCTCGCGGCTGTCCTTGTACTTGTGCGGAGAGCGGATTACGCAGTAGATGTTCTTCTCCGTAGGCAGCGGCACAGGGCCAACTACCGTTGCGCCTGCGCGCGTGACCGTCTCAACGATCTTCCGTGCTGAAACGTCAATGACCTCGTGGTCATATGACTTCAGCCGGATGCGGATTTTTTGTCCCGCCATGTCGCCTGACTCTCTTTCAGTTAGTGCTGCTCTGAGTAGGGCTGCTCTGTTCACTATTCGTGTTGCATGTGGCTGCCGAAGCATTTGAAGTCTGAACTACCACCCGCCGCACAAGCTGAATCCGGATGAATCCGGGTTCCTCAACCTGCCGACGTAACCCGACCCCCGCGGTCGGGCGTGTCGCGTTTAGCACGCATACAAATCCGCAGTTCCATGGGGAGTGGGTTATGTTTGGGCTTCCACTTGGACCCTGACACCCGGCATTATCCGGATCGGGACACGAAGAAGCGCTTGAACAACTCATCTAGTATGCCGGATATTATCTGCAGAAGCGAATCTGCGGCCCGCTCCCCCAAGTAGGTAGCGCCAACTGTCGTTATGGGGCGTCAAAACGACAGTTAGTGCTACCCAGTTGAGGTCATTGCCTTCGTCAACTTCCGAATGGATGATGGGGGGATGACCGTCGAAGATGGCGTTTCCATCCAGGATTTGGCCGGCCGCCTGCCCCGGACCTTCACTCTGGGAGTGGCGGCGGCCGCGTTCCAGATCGAGGGCGGCCTGGCCGCCGGCGGCCGGGGCCCTTCCGGCTGGGACGCCTTCGTGGAAAAGCCCGGGGCCATCCGTGACGGTCACTCACCGGCGGTGGCCTGCGACCATTACAACCGCTCGGCTGAAGATGTAACGCTCATGCGGGAACTCGGCGTCGATTCCTACCGCTTTTCCATTTCCTGGCCGCGGATCCAGCCGGACGGCCGCGGTGCTTTCAACACGCAGGGCCTTGACTTCTACGACCGCCTGATTGACCGGCTCCTTGAAGCCGGCATCTCCCCCATGGCTACGTTGTACCACTGGGATACGCCGCTGCCTTTGGAACAGGGCGGGGGCTGGATGAACCGGGTGACTGCCGAGCGGTTCGCCGAGTACGCAGCGGCGGCCGGCGAGCGTTTCGGGGACCGGGTGGACCAGTGGGTCACGCTCAACGAACCGGCCTCCGTTGTGCTGAACGGCTATGCCCTGGGTACCCACGCACCCGGGCGCTATCTTCTCTTCGACGCCTTTCCCGCCGTGCACCACCAACTCCTGGCCCACGGGCTGGCCACTCAGGCGCTCCGGGCCGAAGGTGTCCGGGGCGGGATAGGCGTGACGAACCTGCACTCCCCCGTCAGGGCCGCCACCGGAAAGATTGCAGACAGGGTTGCCGCCAAGGTGTTCGACCTGATGCTGAACCGGATCTATGCCGACCCCATCCTCTTGGGCCGCTACCCCTTCTCGCTACGGTTCACGAAGCCATGGGTGCGTTCGCTGCCCAGGATTTCCGACGCCGACCTGCGCACCATCCAGCAGCCCGTGGACTTCTATGGGGTCAACTACTACCAGCCGGTGAAGGTCGCCGCCGGGCAGGGCACCGGCGATGACCTGACGGTGCCGGCCGAAGCGATGACCAGGATTCCCGCGCATCAGGTGCCCTTTGAAGAGTATGAGACAACGGGTTTCGGTTGGCCCGTCGCTCCGGACCATCTGGGAATCCTGCTGCGGGAACTGAAGGACCGCTACAAGGAGGCCCTGCCGCCCATTTACATCACGGAAAGCGGTGCGAGCTTCCCTGAGCCGGACCATGTCACCGGCCCCGTGCCGGACCAGCCGCGGATCGATTACATCGCCGGACATCTACACCACGCGATGGAGGCAACCGCACCCGGGGGCATCGCTGAAGATGTCGACCTACGCGGCTACTACGTCTGGACGCTGATGGACAACTTTGAATGGGCGGCCGGGTATTCGCAGCGTTTCGGCCTGGTCCACGTGGATTTTGACACGCAGGAGCGGACCCCGAAGGAGTCCTTCTATTGGTACAAGGCACTCAGCCTGGCCCGGAAACCGCTGGCCAGCTGAGGCCCGCCTACTGGTTCTTGTTGGCGCGGTTGATGCGCTTGGCGCGGTCGATCTCGTTGCGGAAATGCTTTTTGGCCCAGAACACTCCCGCAACAACGGCGGCCGCGATGATCAGAAAAATCAGCCATCCCATGATGAACTCCTCTCGCTGCTAGCAACAGTATCAGTGCCGGCCGGAGGGTTCCTTGTGGTCCCGGGAGCGGGTGGTATCCGCGGGATCCGGCCGCGCTTCCGGTCCGGCATCGGTTGCTCCGGCTGCCGTGCCGCGGTTCAGGCGCCAGACGGCAAAGGCGATAAGTCCCACGGCAATCACTGCCAGCAGCAGGAACGTGTAATGCCTCATCGCCCAGAGGATGCACGCCGCCACCCCGGCCGCACCCCACCAGACAAACAGCCGGTCACCGGCCATGAGCCCGGCCACCAGCAGCAGCGCCAGCATGACCAGCACCCACAACTGTTGCGCACCCGTTCCCCCGAACACGACGGCCAAGGCACCCGCTGACAACAACGCGGCGGCGGCACCCACCACAAACCGCCCGGCCCGCCTATGTCCGCAGACGTACCGGAATCCGCCGAGGACGGCGCCCAGGACCACATACCATTGAGCCGCCCAGAACGGATCCGGCATGCCGGCAGGCCACCGACCGCTGAGCGTGGCCGGCGTATCAGGCGCGTCCGGCATATCGAGCGCAAAGAGGGCGGCACGCTGGACCGCCGCAGTCAGCACCAAAGCGCCCAGCTCCAGGGAGATCCGCCGCGCCTTGGCGGGTGCCTCCCGGTAAGCAATGACGACGGCGGCAGCCAGGACCGCTGCGGCCGTCCAGGAAGTGGCGTCGTGCCTTATTCCGGCCACGGCCGCCAGAACCAGGCCAAGGAAGGCGCCGCCGGCAAGCGACCAGCGCCGCACCGGGTCACCTTGCCATGGCCCGGCGTCGGAGGAGACCGCACCTGTTGGGTAAGCGTCCAGTGCATTGGCGCGAATCAGCCGCCCCGCATAGAGCGCGGCTGAAGCCGCGCCCGCACCCGCCAACCAGGGCAGGAACTCAGCCCACGTACCGCCGGAGTGCGGGAGGATCTCCCCCGCCAGCGCAATGGCGCCCCACTGGGTGGCCAGTGCTGCCGGCGCGTACAGCAACGCCTGGTTTGCGAGGTGCGACGCCGCAAACAACACCACGGCAAGAACCAGAACCGCAGCAGCTGTCACCCAGGCCGCCGCCAACGGGGACACGAGCAGGCCGGCGCCTGCGAAGGCCCCCGCCGAAACCAGCCACAACCAATGCTCAATATCCCCGGGGTCCACCTTCCGCCCGCGCTCCAGAACTCCGGCCACGACCGCCAGCAAGGCCACAGAGAGCAGCACCATTGCGGTCGCGGCGTGGCTCAGCACGGCTGAGATCAGGAAGGTCCCCCCAAACGTGATCAGCGGCCCCAGGGCGAGCACGCCGAACAGTGCCGCGTACACGGCGAAGTAAAGGGAACCCCGGGCCGCGAACAGTCTGCGGGCCACGGCTGCGGAGACAAAAAGCAGGAGCAGCTCAAGCAGCACCACCCAGCGGCCGCCGTCGTCATCCACCGCCCGCAGCGCGGCGGTCCGTTGACCCGCCACGTACACGAGCGGCAGGATCGCCTGCCCTGCCAGCGTGATCCAGACCGCGGCCTGCTGGAAGGGAACTTCAGCCAGCCGCTTGCGCATCACCCACCGGATACCATGCTGGGCGGCAAGTACGAGGGCAAAGGTCACCGACACCGCAGTGACGGAGGCCCCGATGTCGTAGCTCAGCACCAAGGCCAAGCCGGCGGTCAGCACCCGGGCTGCAACGAAATACCAGCCCTTCCAGGCACGCCGCGGCTCAGCCACCACCATCAGGGCGGCATACACCGCGAAAATGCCCAGGACCAGTTCGACCGTCAGGAGGCTTTCGCCGCTGAAAGCCAGCAGGGAGCCGAGGGTGAAGGGCGCCAGCCAGACCGCCGCCGCCTCACCGCGCAGGACGTATCCCGACCCGGCGGCGCCCAGGCCCGCGAGCACTGCAGCGGCCGCCGGCTGCCATTCTGCCGTCCCGGCCTGAGCCAGGGTGGCTGCGGCCACCAGCTGCAGGAGGATCACTCCGGCAGCATCTGCGGCAATCCCGCGGGGAGCACGACGTCGGCCTGCCGCCACCAGCGGCAGGCACAGCTGCAGTGCCAGGACCGTCACGAGGACCATGGCCGGGACCACCACCTCGCCGGCGATGACCACGGGGCCGGCGTCCCGTTGGAGCTGGTGAAAGGCCGTCAGGGCCAGGACCGTTCCCGCCGCCCGGGCGAGCCACCAGTAAACCCAGCGGTGCTGACGCAGCGGCAGGCGCACCGCTGTCACCGCCAGATATGCCACCAGCAACAGCAGCGTTACGTTTCCGGCAGTCTGCGAAACGGACTGGAAGGCAACAGCAACAGCTCCCGCGGACGAGGCAAGCGGCAGAGCCTCCCATATGGTCGCGTGCCAGTCCTTCTCCATTGCAGGCCGGGGAAGCATCATGGCCCCGACGCCGCACGCCGCCAGCAGTTGGACCCCCACGGCGACGGCCGTCAGGGGGTGGCCCGGTGACGCTTCCAGCAACGGCAAGCCGGTCAGGACCAGTGCTCCGGCGGCACCGAATGCCCCGAGGCTCGCCTGCGGGGCAAAGGCTGCCACCCCGGAACGTTGCAGGAGGGCGGTGAAGACTTGCTGGCACACCAGTGCTACTAAGAGGGCGAACGCCGAGGCTTCATCCCGCCCCGGTACCTGCCCCATCACGGCCGCCACCGTCACGGGTACAGCCAGGGTGAGGGCCGCCCGGGCGCCGAGAACATGACGTCCGCGGGTCATCCCCGCCGAGAAGGCTGCGCGGGCTGCCCAGTAACCCGAGCCGAGAAAAAGCATCACGGTCAGCGGCCACATGCCCATGGAGCCGCTCGCCAGCCCCGCCAGGCCAAGGGCAGCTACGGGCGCCCACTCGGTGCGGCCGTGCCATCTGGCTGCCAGCACCATACCCGCCAGCAGTGAGCAGGCCACCGGAATCCACAGCGGTACTGCCAGCTCCCTGGCCGCGAGATTTTCGTGCACAAATCCCTGGACAAAGCCGGCGACCTCGCGGGCCACCCCGAAGGCCGCCGTGGCCACCAGTTGAAGCCCAAACGTGATGATGGCATCGGTCCGCCAGCGTGCGGCCGCCCCGTTTCCGGAGACGGGACCTATCGCAGGACCCTGGGAAGCCGGCTGAGTTGCGGCGCTGTGGCCGTCACTTTTCACGGCGGCAAATACCGCTGCCCGCCGGGCGGACAGGTATGCAACGCCAAATACCTGGACGGCAAGCAGGATGCTGGCTGTCAGCAAGGCGTCACTCCCCCGGCCGGTCAAAGCCCAGAGGCCGACGGCGGCCGCAACAGTCAGGGCAGCCCGTGCCGCATAGAAGTTACGCAGGCGCCACGGCCCCGGGAGCACGGACATCAAGGCAAAGTAGACCCCGCAGAGCGACAGGATCAACGCGTACTCCGCCTTCTCCAAGTACAAAGGGACGCACGTGGCAGCCGCGGCCACGGCCGGAACCACGTAGGGGTGCAGGATCATGAGCGGCCTGACATACACAGGCGGCAGCCACCGGGGCCGAGCCAGGGTCAGTGCCGTGAGAGCTGCAGCAACACCTATCAGCGATGCGAAGTACCAGACCAGGGCGCCGCCCAGGACGGAGACGCCGGAGAAAGCAGTGGAGGCGACGAAGGTCAGCGAGAGGTACACCAGCACCCGGCTCTCAAGCCTGACGGCCGCCGCCACGTAGGCGACGGTGCCCACCAGCGACGTCAAGAGCCAGGCAGCTGGACCGTTCGGCAGGGCAAAGTTGTACAGCGCCAGACCGGCCACCGGAACCAGGGCAAGGCCGGTGCCGGTAAACGCCACGGCGGCCGGCCTAAGCCGCGGCACCCTTGCATGGAGTACAAAGCCCGCGCCATAGAACAGCGCCGTAACACTGACGACGCCGGCAAACCGCATGGTGGGCGGGAGGCTGGTGCCAATGAATAATGCCGCGGCGGCCACGAGGAGGAGGCTGGCAACGTACAGGGTGATGTTGATGTTTTGGCGGTCACGCTTTTCACGCCGCGCCTGGCGTTCGGCAGGGGTCTCCGGGTAGTCCCGGAAGGACGCGGCCGGAGATCGTGGTGGCACCGGTGGTGAGCCCGGGGCCAAAGAAGGGGCCAGGGAAGGGGCCGGGGACGGCGTCACCGGCGCCGGCCGCGAAGGCAACGCAGCGGCGGATGGCGGCACCCATGGAACGGGGACAGCCCCGAGCGGATCCCGGCCGGCAGACGGCACTCCCCCGCCCGCCGTCGTCGTACTTCCTGTTGACGGCCTCGCGTCCGGAACCGGCCGCGGAGCCACACGGGCATCAGGTTCCTGTCCCCCAGCGGCCTGCACCTTGGCCATGGCGTCAAGCCACCCTTGCAGATGCCCTGCCCGGTAGCCCGCCTCATACAACCCGTCCGACACAGTAATACCTCCAGCGCAGACCACAGCTCATTAATCCAATGACTGGATTAATGATAGCAAACAACAGCCCCGCCGCGTAGAGACGCAGCGGGGCTGTTGATAAGTCTTAGCGGACCGTCCAGCGGGCCGCCAACACTAGATCAGCAAGTAATTACTTGATGATCTTGGTAACGCGTCCTGAACCAACGGTGCGGCCGCCTTCGCGGATAGCGAAGCCGAGGCCCTCTTCCATGGCGATGGGCTGGATGAGCGCAACGGTCATCTCAGTGTTGTCGCCAGGCATAACCATTTCCGTGCCCTCGGGCAGGGTGATAACGCCGGTTACGTCCGTGGTGCGGAAGTAGAACTGCGGGCGGTAGTTGGAGTAGAACGGGTTGTGACGTCCGCCTTCGTCCTTGGAAAGGATGTAGACGTTGGCCTCGAAGTCGGTGTGCGGGGTGATGGAACCCGGCTTGACGACAACCTGGCCACGCTCTACGTCATCACGCTTCAGACCGCGGAGCAGGAGGCCACAGTTCTCGCCGGCCCATGCTTCGTCGAGCTGCTTGTGGAACATCTCGATACCGGTAACCGTGGTCTTCTGGACCGGGCGGATGCCGACGATCTCGACCTCAGAGTTGATGGCGAGGGTTCCACGCTCGGCGCGGCCCGTTACAACGGTGCCACGGCCGGTGATCGTGAAGACGTCTTCGATCGGCATCAGGAACGGCTTGTCGCGGTCGCGGATGGGGTCCGGAACAGAGTTGTCCACGGCCTCCATGAGGTCCTCAACGGACTTGACCCACTCGGGGTCGCCTTCCAGAGCCTTGAGGCCGGAAACGCGAACAACCGGTGCTTCGTCGCCATCGAAGCCCTGCGAGCTCAGGAGCTCACGAACTTCCATTTCAACGAGGTCCAGCAGTTCCTCATCGTCAACCATGTCCGACTTGTTCAGCGCGACCAGCAGGTAGGGAACGCCAACCTGGCGGGCGAGCAGAACGTGCTCGCGGGTCTGTGCCATCGGGCCGTCAGTGGCGGCAACCACGAGGATTGCACCGTCCATCTGCGCAGCACCGGTGATCATGTTCTTGATGTAGTCAGCGTGACCCGGAGCGTCTACGTGTGCGTAGTGGCGCTTCTCGGTCTGGTACTCAACGTGGGAGATGTTGATGGTAATGCCGCGCTGACGCTCTTCGGGAGCAGAGTCAATGGACGCGAAGTCACGCTTCTCGTTGAGAGTCGGGTACTTGTCGTACAGCACCTTGGAAATGGCGGCCGTCAACGTCGTCTTACCGTGGTCAACGTGACCAATGGTGCCGATGTTAACGTGCGGCTTAGTCCGCTCGAACTTTGCCTTTGCCACAGGTTCCTCCTAGAACGTTTTCAAATGACTTACCCTTCAACCGCGCTTATCGCGGCAGAAACTCAGGTAAGTCTACTTGGGGGGCTTTGGATTGGTGAAATTGCAGATTCAGGAACTAATACTAGTGCCTAGAGCCTGTTCGTGCAGATGGCCGCAACCCGGCTGGACCGGACTGCATCCGGCCGTGTTCCGGCCATCTGCACCAGGCGAGCCTCCGTCTAGCGGAAGCACACCCGAGTTTGTCGCTGTGAAAGTCCGAAGACTATTCGCCGCGGGTCTTCTGGATGATCTCGTCGGCAACTGCCTTCGGGACCTCGGCGTAGCTGTTGAAGGTCATGGAGTACACAGCGCGGCCCTGGGTCTTCGAACGCAGGTCACCGATGTATCCGAACATGCCGGACAGCGGGACGTGCGCACGGATGACCTTGACACCCTGTGCATCTTCCATGGACTGCATCTGGCCACGGCGTGAGTTGATGTCGCCGATAACTTCACCCATGTATTCCTCAGGGGTGCGGACTTCGACATCCATCAGCGGTTCAAGCAGGACAGGGTTCGCCTTGCGTGCGGCTTCCTTGAAAGCCATACGGCCGGCGATCTTGAACGCCATTTCCGAGGAGTCAACATCGTGGTAAGCGCCGTCAATCAGCGTTGCCTTGATGCCAACAACCGGGTAACCGGCCAGGACGCCGTCGTTCAGCGCATCCTGGATACCCGCATCAACGGACGGGATGTATTCGCGCGGAACGCGGCCACCGGTGACCTTGTTCTCAAACGCGTACAGCTCGCCGTCGGCAGTGTCCATCGGCTCGATCGCGATCTGGATCTTTGCGAACTGACCCGAACCACCGGTCTGCTTCTTGTGCGTGTAGTCGTGACGCTCTACAGCACGCTTGATGGTTTCGCGGTAAGCAACCTGCGGCTTGCCGACGTTTGCCTCGACCTTGAATTCGCGGCGCATGCGGTCCACCAGGATGTCCAGGTGAAGCTCGCCCATGCCGGCGATGATGGTCTGACCGGTGTCTTCGTTGAGGGAGACCTGGAAGGTCGGGTCCTCAGCGGAGAGCTTCTGGATGGCCGTGGAGAGCTTCTCCTGGTCACCCTTGGTGTTCGGCTCGATGGCAACCGAGATCACGGGCTCCGGGAAGCTCATGGACTCGAGGACGATCTGGTTGGCGGAATCACACAGGGTGTCACCCGTGGTGGTGTCCTTCAGACCGATCGCTGCGTAGATGTGGCCGGCGGTAGCGCCCTCGACGGGCATTTCCTTGTTGGCGTGCATCTGGAACAGCTTGCCGATGCGCTCCTTCTTGCCCTTGGTGGAGTTGACCACCTGGGCGCCTGCTTCCACGTGACCGGAGTACACGCGGATGAAGGTGAGCTGGCCGAAGAACGGGTGCGCGGCAATCTTGAACGCCAGAGCCGAGAACGGCTCATCAGCAGACGGCTTGCGGGTCAGTTCCTTCTCTTCGTCCCGGGGATCGTGACCGACCATCGGGGGGACGTCGAGCGGGTTCGGCAGGTAGTCGATGACAGCATCGAGCATCGGCTGAACGCCACGGTTCTTAAACGCGGAGCCACAGAAGACCGGGTAGAGCTCAGAGTTGATGGTCATCTTGCGGATGCCGGCCTTGAGCTCGTCGACGGAAATTTCTTCGCCTTCGAGGTACTTCTCCATGAGCTCTTCGGAGGACTCCGCAACGGCCTCAATGAGGTGTGCGCGGTACTCTTCAGCCTTTTCCTTGAGGTCAGCCGGGATCTCCTGGATCTCGTACTTGGCACCCATGGTGACGTCACCCTTGGAGTCGCCGGGCCAGACCAGTGCACGCATGTACAGCAGGTCTACGACGCCGATGAAGTCGTTCTCGGCACCGATGGGCAGCTGCATAACCAGCGGCTTGGCGCCGAGGCGGCTGATGATGGTGTCTACGGTGAAGTAGAAGTCAGCGCCGAGCTTGTCCATCTTGTTGACGAAGCAGATGCGCGGAACGTTGTACTTGTCAGCCTGGCGCCAAACGGTCTCAGACTGCGGCTCAACGCCTTCCTTGCCATCAAAAACGGCGACAGCACCATCGAGGACGCGCAGTGAGCGCTCAACCTCAACGGTGAAGTCAACGTGACCCGGGGTGTCAATGATGTTGATCTGGTTGTTTTCCCAGAAGCAGGTCACGGCGGCAGACGTGATGGTGATGCCGCGTTCCTTTTCCTGTTCCATCCAGTCGGTGGTCGAAGCGCCGTCGTGCGTTTCGCCAATCTTGTGGTTCACACCCGTGTAAAACAGGATGCGCTCGGTGGTGGTGGTCTTGCCGGCATCAATGTGGGCCATGATGCCGATGTTGCGGACCTTACTAAGGTCGGTAAGCACGTCCTGTGCCACGGTGTCTCCCTTTCGGATGGACTGCACGTTCGCCGCCGGCTCAGCTGAGCCGGCGGCGTCCGGGAAGTATTACCAGCGGTAGTGTGCGAAGGCCTTGTTGGACTCGGCCATCTTGTGGGTGTCTTCGCGACGCTTCACAGCGGCACCGAGACCGTTGGAGGCATCCAGGATTTCGTTCTGGAGGCGCTCGGTCATGGTCTTTTCGCGGCGGGCCTTGGAGTAGCCAACCAGCCAGCGCAGGGCGAGGGCGGTCGAGCGACCCGGCTTGACCTCAACCGGAACCTGGTAGGTTGCGCCACCAACGCGGCGTGAGCGGACCTCGAGGGAAGGCTTGACGTTCTCCATGGCCTTCTTGAGGGCTGCTACGGGGTCGCCGCCGGACTTGGCGCGGGCGCCTTCGAGGGCACCGTAAACGATGCGCTCTGCGGTGGACTTCTTGCCGTCAACCAGCACCTTGTTGATCAGCTGGGTGACCAACGGGGAGCCGTAAACGGGATCTAGTACGAGCGGCCGCTTCGGGGCCGGACCCTTGCGAGGCATATTACTTCTTCTCCATCTTTGCGCCGTAGCGGCTGCGTGCCTGCTTACGGTTCTTCACACCCTGGGTATCGAGGGCGCCACGGACGATCTTGTAGCGGACACCCGGAAGGTCCTTAACACGACCGCCGCGAACGAGCACAATGGAGTGCTCCTGCAGGTTGTGGCCTACACCGGGGATGTAAGCAGTAACTTCAACGCCACCGTTGAGGCGCACACGTGCAACCTTACGCAGAGCCGAGTTCGGCTTCTTGGGGGTGGTGGTGTAAACGCGGGTGCAAACACCGCGGCGCATCGGGCTGCCGTTAAGGGCAGGAGCCTTGGTCTTTTTGACCTTAGGCGTGCGGCCCTTGCGGACCAGCTGGTTAATCGTAGGCACTCTCGTGTTCTCCGTTGGTTTGATCTCTACCGGCACATTCGGGCGTCAGCCGTCTCTGCGTCGGTTTTGGCGTTGTCCCTGCAGCCTCGGTGTCTTGAAACGTACCTAGGCGTGCAAAAGAGTGGCATTCGTCGCGCACCTAGCCCGCAACCCGGAAACAAGCTCACACCCAGCATCATGAGAACAAAACCAAAATGATGCTGCGGCGGCCTTCATCCACTGCCACACAGAACAATTACCAAAATTCTAGCACGGCTTGCTCCTGAGCCTTAATCGGGTGTATGGAGGACGACGGCGGAAGCCGGGTGCCGACGTCGTCCGCCCCTAAAGAGGAGCGCACGGCTTAAACAGCAACGCGGGGTCACTTTGAGCCCAATCCGAGGTGTGGATCGGGCCGTAAGTGACCCCGCGTTGCTTTAGCGGCTAGCGGAAATCGTTGCCGAGGTCGTAGTCATCCAGCGGGATGGCGTGGAACTCAGGAGCTCCGTCGCCGCCCAGGGAGTCGTACGAGAAGTCACTGAATGCGCTGGGGCCGGTGAACAGGTTGGCCTTTGCTTCTTCAGTGGGCTCCACGGTGACCTCGGTGTAGCGCGGGAGACCCGTGCCGGCCGGGATCAGCTTACCGATGATGACGTTCTCCTTGAGGCCGAGCAGCGGATCGCTCTTGCCTTCCATGGCCGCCTGCGTCAGGACGCGGGTGGTTTCCTGGAAGGAAGCTGCGGACAGCCAGGACTCGGTGGCCAAGGACGCCTTGGTGATGCCCATGAGCTCGGGACGGCCGGAAGCCGGCGCCTTGCCCTCGGACACAACGCGGCGGTTGGCCTCCTCGAAGCGGCTGCGCTCGGCGAGCTCGCCGGGCAGCAGATCAGATTCACCGGACTCAATGACCGTGACGCGGCGCAGCATCTGCCGGACGATAACCTCGACGTGCTTGTCGTGGATACCGATGCCCTGGCTGCGGTACACGCCCTGGACCTCGTCCACCAGGAACTTCTGCGCGGCACGGGGACCCATGATGCGCAGAACCTGCTTGGGATCGACCGGGCCGTTGATGAGCTTCTGGCCTACCGTGACGTGCTCGCCGTCCTCAATGAGGAGGCGTGAACGGCGCAGTACCGGGTACGCGATCTCTTCAGATCCGTCATCCGGGGTGATGACCAGGCGCATCTGGCGCTCGGACTCTTCGATGGCGATGCGACCGGCTGCTTCAGCAATCGGTGCGACACCCTTCGGAGTACGGGCTTCGAAGAGCTCCTGGATACGGGGCAGACCCTGGGTGATGTCGTCGCCACCGCTGGCGGAAACAGCACCACCGGTGTGGAACGTACGCATGGTCAGCTGGGTACCGGGCTCACCGATGGACTGGGCCGCGATGATGCCAACGGCCTCACCGATGTCCACGGTCTTGCCGGTGGCCAGTGAACGGCCGTAGCACAGGGCGCAGGTGCCGACGCTGGACTCACAGGTGAGTACGGAGCGGACCTTGACCTCGGTGATGCCGGCTGCGAACAGTTCGGCGATAACGACGTCGCCGCAGTCGGTGCCGCCGGCTGCAAGGACGTTGCCCTTGGAGTCCACAACATCGACAGCGAGCGTACGGGCGTAGGCGCTGTTCTCGACGTTCTCGTCCAGGACCAGCTCGCCGTTGGCGTCCGGCACGGCAATCGGCGTGACGAGGCCGCGTTCGGTGCCGCAGTCCTCTTCACGGACGATGACGTCCTGCGAAACGTCCACCAGACGGCGGGTCAGGTAGCCCGAGTTGGCGGTACGCAGCGCGGTGTCAGCCAGACCCTTACGGGCACCGTGCGTGGCGATGAAGTATTCCAGCACCGACAGGCCCTCGCGGTAGGAGGACTTGATGGGACGCGGGATGATTTCACCCTTAGGGTTGGCCACCAGGCCACGGATACCCGCGATCTGACGGACCTGCATCCAGTTACCACGGGCACCGGAGGACACCATGCGGTTGATGGTGTTCATCGGGGACAGGCTGTCACGCATTGCCTGGGCGATTTCGTTCGTTGCCTTGTTCCAGATCTCGATCAGTTCCTGGCGACGCTCGTCGTCATCGATCAGGCCCTTGTCGTACTGGCCCTGGATCTTGGCAGCCATGGTTTCGTAGCCGGCAAGGATCTGCGGCTTGTCCTTGGGCACCTCAATGTCCGAGATGGCGACGGTCACACCGGACCGGGTGGCCCAGTAGAAACCGGCGTCCTTCAGGTTGTCCAGCGTTGCCGCCGTGATGACCTTCGGGTAGCGCTCGGCGAGATCGTTGACGATCGTGGACAGTTCGCCCTTGTCCGCAACGTTCTCAACCCAGGGGTAGTCCTCGGGCAGGGTCTGGTTGAAGATGACCTGGCCCAGGGAGGTCTGGACGAGCACCGGCTGGCCGGGCTCCCAGCCTTCCGGAGCTTCCCAGCCCGCGTACGGAACGAAGCCTTCGAGGCGGATCTTGACCTGCGAGTTCAGGTGCAGCTCGCGGAGGTCGTAGGCCATGATGGCTTCGGCAACCGAGGAGAAGACGCGGCCTTCGCCAGCTGAACCGACACGCTTGGTGGTCAGGTGGTAGAGACCGATGATCATATCCTGCGAGGGCAGGGTGACCGGACGGCCGTCGGACGGCTTCAGGATGTTGTTCGAGGACAGCATCAGGATGCGCGCCTCAGCCTGGGCTTCCGGGCTCAGCGGCAGGTGCACTGCCATCTGGTCGCCATCGAAGTCAGCGTTGAAGGCGCCACAGACCAGCGGGTGAAGCTGGATTGCCTTACCTTCAACAAGCTGCGGTTCGAACGCCTGGATGCCGAGGCGGTGCAGGGTAGGTGCACGGTTGAGCAGCACCGGGTGTTCGGTGATGATCTCTTCGAGCACGTCCCAGACCTGCGGACGGTAACGCTCCACCATGCGCTTGGCCGACTTGATGTTCTGGGCGTGGTTGAGGTCAACCAGGCGCTTCATCACGAACGGCTTGAAGAGCTCCAGCGCCATCTGCTTGGGCAGACCGCACTGGTGCAGCTTCAGCTGCGGGCCGACCACGATGACCGAACGGCCCGAGTAGTCCACGCGCTTGCCGAGGAGGTTCTGGCGGAAACGGCCCTGCTTGCCCTTGAGCATGTCGCTCAGGGACTTCAGCGGACGGTTGCCCGGTCCGGTGACCGGACGGCCGCGGCGGCCGTTGTCGAAGAGGCTGTCAACAGCTTCCTGAAGCATGCGCTTCTCGTTGTTGACGATGATCTCCGGCGCGCCGAGGTCAAGCAGGCGCTTGAGGCGGTTGTTGCGGTTGATCACGCGACGGTAGAGGTCGTTGAGGTCGGAGGTCGCAAAGCGGCCACCGTCCAGCTGGACCATCGGGCGCAGTTCCGGCGGGATCACCGGGACGGCGTCGAGAACCATGCCCAGCGGGCTGTTGTTGGTGGTCAGGAACGCGTTGACCACCTTCAGGCGCTTCAGGGCGCGGGTCTTGCGCTGGCCCTTGCCGTTGGCGATGATGTCGCGCAGCAGGTCCGACTCGGCCTGCATGTCGAAGTTCTCAAGACGCTTCTTGATGGCTTCGGCACCCATGGAGCCTTCGAAGTACATGCCGTAGCGGTCGCGCAGTTCGCGGTAGAGGCCTTCGTCGCCTTCGAGGTCAGCGACCTTCAGGTTCTTGAAGCGGTCCCAGACCTGCTCGAGGCGCTCGATTTCGGCGTCGGCGCGCTTGCGCACGTTCGCCATCTGGCGGTCGGCGGAGTCGCGGGCCTTCTTCTTGTCGGCAGCCTTGGCACCTTCACCTTCGAGGCGCGCGATCTCGTTTTCGAGGTCGCGGGCGATCGTGGCGATATCGGAGTCGCGGTTGTCGATCAGCTGCTTCTTCTCGATGTCGTGCTCAACCTGGAGGTTGGGCAGTTCCTCGTGACGGGCGTCAGCGTCAACGCTGGTGATCATGTAGGCAGCGAAGTAGATGACCTTTTCGAGGTCCTTCGGTGCCAGGTCAAGGAGGTAGCCCAGACGGGACGGAACACCCTTGAAGTACCAGATGTGCGTGACGGGGGCGGCCAGCTCGATGTGGCCCAT
This sequence comes from Pseudarthrobacter sp. IC2-21, assembly GCF_034048115.1. Taxonomy (NCBI): domain Bacteria; kingdom Bacillati; phylum Actinomycetota; class Actinomycetes; order Micrococcales; family Micrococcaceae; genus Pseudarthrobacter; species Pseudarthrobacter sp. IC2-21. Next base: position 3,134,145 of record NZ_CP139145.1, read on the forward strand.
GCGCTCACGGCGGACCTTTGCGCGGGTGACTTCAACGCCACACCGCTCGCAGATGATGCCCTTGAAGCGCACGCGCTTGTACTTACCGCAGTAGCATTCCCAGTCGCGGGACGGGCCGAAGATCTTCTCGCAGAAGAGGCCGTCCTTCTCGGGCTTGAGCGTGCGGTAGTTGATGGTTTCCGGCTTCTTAACCTCGCCGTAAGACCAGCCACGGATGTCATCCGCGGTGGCGAGGCCGATCTGCATGAGGCCGAAGGAGGATTCGCTGGACATATGGTCCCTGTTCTCTCTTGTTCTCTAAATTCTGAAGTCTTGGGTGCGGGAGGAGGGAGGTGGTGCACCGGGAAAAGTCAGCGCGGCGGGGCCGCTTGCTTTTCCCGGTACCCTCACCTAACTAAACCTCTTCTACGGAACTGGGCTCTGCACGAGACAGATCGATGCCCAGTTCTTCCGCAGCCGTGAAGACTGCGTCATCAGAGTCACGCATTTCAATTGTGGTTCCGTCCGTGGAAAGCACTTCCACGTTCAGGCACAGCGACTGCATTTCCTTGATCAAGACCTTGAAGGACTCAGGAACGCCCGGTTCGGGGATGTTCTCGCCCTTGACGATCGCTTCGTAGACCTTCACACGACCGTGGATATCATCCGACTTGATCGTGAGGAGCTCCTGGAGCGTGTAGGCGGCGCCGTAAGCTTCGAGCGCCCACACTTCCATTTCACCGAAGCGCTGGCCACCGAACTGTGCCTTACCACCCAGCGGCTGCTGCGTGATCATGGAGTACGGGCCGGTGGAGCGCGCGTGGATCTTGTCGTCCACCAGGTGGTGGAGCTTCAGGATGTACATGTAGCCGACCGAGATCGGATCCGGGAACGGCTCGCCGGAGCGGCCGTCGAACAAGCGGGTCTTGCCTGAGGAGTTGATCAGGCGGTCGCCGTCGCGGGTCACGTTGGTGGAGTCCAGCAGGCCGGTGATTTCTTCTTCACGGGCGCCGTCGAACACCGGCGTTGCAACAGTGGTCTGGCCACTCTCGCGCGGCAGGTTCGGCAGCTGCTTGACCCACTCGGGCTCGCCTTCGATCTTCCAACCGGTCTTGGCAACCCAGCCGAGGTGCGTTTCGAGCACCTGGCCGACGTTCATACGGCCCGGAACACCCAGCGGGTTCAGAACAATATCAACCGGGGTACCGTCGGCAAGGAAGGGCATGTCCTCGATCGGGAGGATCTTGGAGATGACGCCCTTGTTGCCGTGACGGCCGGCGAGCTTGTCGCCGTCGGTGATCTTTCGCTTGGCAGCCACGTAAACGCGGACCAGCTGGTTCACGCCCGGGGGCAGCTCGTCGTCGTTGTCGCGGTCGAAGACACGGACACCGATGACGGTGCCGGACTCGCCGTGCGGAACCTTCAGGGAGGTGTCGCGCACTTCGCGGGACTTCTCACCGAAGATGGCGCGCAGCAGGCGCTCTTCCGGGGTCAGCTCGGTTTCACCCTTCGGGGTGACCTTTCCGACCAGGATGTCGCCGGCTTCAACCTCGGCACCGATGTGGATGATGCCGCGCTCGTCCAGGCCCGCCAGGACTTCCTCGGACACGTTGGGGATGTCACGGGTGATTTCCTCGGCACCAAGCTTGGTGTCGCGGGCATCGATCTCGTGCTCCTCGATGTGGATGGAGGAAAGAACGTCCTCGGCAACAATGCGCTGCGAGAGGATGATGGCGTCCTCGAAGTTGTGGCCTTCCCATGACATGAACGCCACAAGCAGGTTCTTACCCAGTGCGAGTTCGCCCTGGTCCGTTGCCGGGCCGTCGGCGATGATGCCGCCAACTTCCAGGCGCTGGCCTTCGTTGACCAGGACGCGGTTGTTGTAGCAGTTGCCCTGGTTGGAGCGTGCGAACTTGTTGATGCGGTAGTTGGTTTCCGTACCGTCGTCGTTGAGCATGATGACCAGCTCAGCGGAGACCTCGGTAACCACACCTGCCTTCTTCGCGATGGTGACGTCACCGGCGTCGACAGCGGCTGCACGTTCCATGCCGGTACCCACAAACGGGGCCTCGGAACGGACCAGCGGCACGGCCTGGCGCTGCATGTTGGCACCCATGAGTGCACGGTTGGCATCGTCATGCTCGAGGAACGGGATCAGGGCCGTGGCCACGGACACCATCTGGCGCGGGGAAACGTCCATGAACTCGACCTCGGCGGCGGGAACCAGCACGGGCTCGCCTCCACCACCACGGGCGCGGACCAGGACGGTCTCTTCGGCAAACTTCTTGTTCTCGTCCAGCGGAGCGTTGGCCTGAGCGATCAGGACCTCTGCTTCGTCGTCGGCCGTGAGGTACTGGACCTCATCGGAGACAACGCCTTCGGAAACGAGGCGGTAAGGAGTCTCGATGAAACCGAACGGGTTGATGCGGCCGTAGGATGCCAGCGAACCGATCAGGCCAATGTTCGGGCCTTCAGGGGTTTCGATGGGGCACATACGTCCGTAGTGGGACGGGTGAACGTCTCGAACTTCCATGCCTGCGCGGTCACGGGACAGACCACCCGGGCCAAGCGCGGACAGACGGCGCTTGTGGGTCAGACCCGAAAGCGGGTTGTTCTGGTCCATGAACTGCGACAGCTGGGAGGTTCCGAAGAACTCCTTGATGGCTGCGACAACCGGGCGGATGTTGATCAGGGTCTGCGGCGTAATCGCTTCGACGTCCTGGGTGGTCATACGCTCGCGGACAACGCGCTCCATACGGGACAGGCCGGTGCGGACCTGGTTCTCGATGAGCTCGCCGACGGCGCGGATACGGCGGTTGCCGAAGTGGTCGATGTCATCGATCTCCACGCGCAGCTCGTGGTCCTGGCCGTCGCGCTTGCCCGTGAGGGTCTTCTCGCCGGCGTGCAGGGCAACCAGGAACTTGATCATGGCCACGATGTCTTCAACGTGCAGGACCGAAGCTTCCTTGTCGCCAAGGGAGCGGTCGATGCCAAGCTTGCGGTTGATCTTGTAGCGGCCAACCTTGGCCAGATCGTAGCGCTTGGAGTTGAAGTACAGGTTGTCCAGCAGGGACTGGGCAGCCTCGACTGTGGGCGGCTCGCCCGGTCGCAGCTTCCGGTAGATGTCCAGCAACGCGTCTTCGCGGGTTTCGGTGGCGTCCTTCTCCAGCGTTGCACGCATGGAGTCGTACTGGCCGAACTCTTCGAGGATCTGGCCTTCGGTCCAGCCGAGGGCCTTCAGCAGAACGGTGACCGACTGCTTGCGCTTGCGGTCGAGGCGGACGCCGACCTGGTCGCGCTTGTCGATTTCGAGTTCAAACCATGCGCCGCGGGACGGGATGATCTTGGCAGTGAAGATGTCCTTGTCACTGGTCTTGTCAGCGGTACGCTCAAAGTAGGCGCCCGGTGAACGGACCAGCTGGGAGACGACCACACGCTCGGTGCCGTTGACGACGAAGGTGCCCTTCTCGGTCATCAGCGGGAAGTCGCCCATGAACACGGTCTGCTGCTTGATTTCGCCCGTGTTGTTGTTCATGAACTCGGCCTTGACGTACAGCGGAGCCGAGTAAGTTGCGTCCCGGTCCTTGCACTCGGCCATGGTGTACTTGGGATCAGCGAACTCCGGATCGGAGAAGCTCAGGGACATGGTGCCCTGGAAGTCCTCGATCGGGGAGATCTCTTCGAAGATGTCCGACAGTCCGGACGAGGTGGCGACGCTGAGGTCGTTTTCTTCGACGGCTTTCGCTACGCGTGCCTGCCAGCGTTCGTTTCCGACCAGCCAGTCAAAGCTGTCCGTCTGCAGGGCAAGAAGATTCGGAACGTCAAGCGGTTCGTGAATCTTTGCGAATGAGAGCCGGCGAGTGGCACCATCAGTGCTGTCGGCGGTGTTAGCGGTTTGGTTATTAGAGGTGCTCGAGGCGACCAAGAGGGATCCTTCCACAGACCTTCAGGCGTTTTCAGATCTCCCCCGCTGTGCACCCTGCGAAATGACTCCGCAGTGCTACCATCCGGTTCCGCTATATGACCCGGGGCCGGGGCCGACCATACAATGACGTTGTTGACGGCACGTTGATGGTCAGCTGCCAGGCAAAGCCCACCGCTATATGAAGGCTGAAGGTAAACAGGGAAGACGCAAATATCTACGATACGGCAAAACCAATTACGTGTCTACCCCACAACCGCATGTTTTGCAAGCACCGATTTTTTCGGCGCAAACACGGCAGCTTTCGTGCAACTCCGGGTCAGAGGGTGAGCGTCACGCCCTGGGCCGTGCAGGCTCCGGCATTCGCAAAAACCGCGTCCCGCACGGCATCCTTGGTTGCCTGGTCCGGCTCGCCGCCCTTCTCCACGACGGAGGAATGGCTGATCGCCATGGCAGCCAGCGAGGAAAACAGTGCCCTCAGGTTCCCCGTATACGCGGTCCTTGCTTTCGCTGCCTTGGTGTAAATGTCTTCGTAGGCGTTGGAGGTCGGCTCGCTCGCCCGGTACTCGGCGAAGAGCGAATTGAACTGCTCGCAGCCTTCCTTGACCTGCGCAGCCTGGGGCGTGGCGGCACCTGTGCTGCCCGTGGCGCGCGACGGCGTTGCCTGGGAGGGTGCGGAGCTGGAGGTCACTGCGGTGGTCGGCGAAGCGGAGCCCTCCGGAGCAGGAGCGGTAACGCTGCAGGCCGTGAGGCCGGCAAGGCAGACGACAGCCGCTGCGGCGAGGATGTGCTTCAAGATTTTGCTCCCTGTTATCGCGTTGCCCGAGGCCATTGCGTGGCACGAGGCTTTGCCTCCGCCGTCCACCCTACGCATCGTGGCGGGAGGCTGCACGTCAGGCAGATGGGCAGTTCTCCCCACGCCTCTCCCCACGCCGCGGAATCCCGGCGGCCTTTTCTGCGTTTTGATTAATGTGTGAGGAGGCTCACGATAGCCTTGGCCTATACGGTACGGGCTTACACGTTAGAGAGCGGAAGAGATCATAATGGGCAACTCCATGAACAACACTGACGTTGTTATCCTGGCGGCAGCGCGGACCCCGCAGGGCCGCCTGAACGGGCAGCTGGCCAGCTTTACCGCCGTCGAACTCGGCGCACATGCCATCAGGGCCGCGCTCACGGCGAGCGGTGTGGACGCGGGCAAAGTGGACGCGGTCATCATGGGCCAGGTGCTGCAGGCCGGTGCAGGGCAGAACCCTGCACGGCAGAGCGCCATTGGTGCCGGCATCGGCTGGAACGTCCCGAGCGTCACCATCAACAAGGTGTGCCTGTCCGGGCTGACCGCGGTGATCGATGCCGCCCGCATGATCCGCAGCGGTGACGCAACCGTAGTGGTGGCGGGTGGCCAGGAATCCATGACCCGGGCACCCCATCTGCTGCCCGGTTCCCGCCAAGGCTGGACGTACGGCGCCATCCAGGCCTTGGACGCTGCCGCCCACGACGGCCTGACGGACGCCTTCGACGGCCAGTCCATGGGTCTGTCCACCGAGACCAAAAACCTGACCCTCGGCATCAGCCGGACTTCGCAGGACAACGTGGCGGCACAATCCCACCAGCGTGCCGCACTGGCGGCGAAGAACGGCGTTTTCGACGACGAGATAGCGCCCATCAGCGTCAAGCAGCGCAAGGGCGACCCCCTGGTTGTGGCCACGGACGAAGGCGTCCGGCCCAACACGTCCATCGAGACGCTCGCCGGCCTGCGGGCGGCCTTCGTCACGGACGGGACCATCACCGCCGGAAACTCCTCTCCCCTATCCGACGGCGCCGCGGCCCTGGTGCTTACATCACGACAGTTCGCCGAGGACAACGGGCTCGAATACCTGGCCGTGGTGGGCAAGCCGGGCCAGGTGGCGGGCCCGGACAACTCCCTGCATTCCCAGCCGTCAAACGCGATCAAGAGTGCCCTCGAGCGGGCCGGTTGGACCACCAAGGACCTGGACTTCATCGAGATCAACGAAGCGTTCGGGTCCGTGGCGGTGCAGTCCCTGAAAGACCTGGACTACCCCCTGGACCAGTGCAACATCCACGGCGGCGCCATCGCCCTGGGCCACCCCATCGGAGCGTCCGGCGCAAGGCTTGCCCTGCATGCGGCGCATGAACTGAAGCGGCGCGGCCGCGGCAAGGCCGCCGTGTCCCTCTGCGGCGGCGGCGGCCAGGGCGAAGCCCTCCTGCTGTACCGCGACTAGGGCTGGGCGGGACCGGTGGCAGGGCAACTCGAAAGCGGGAGCGCCGCCGTCGGACGTCAGCGCTTCCTGGCGGACGCGGCGGCGCGCGGTGTGGACGTCCGCATCGTGGAGCGGATGGCGGCCCGCAGCCTGGAGGAGGCGGCCGGGATCCTGGGCATCACCCCGGCCGACATCGTGAAGTCGCTGGTGGTCAAACACAAGGACGGCACGTTCCTGTTTGCGCTGATTCCGGGCGACCGGCAGATCTCCTGGCCCAAACTTCGGGCACTGGTGGGCGTGAACAAGCTGTCGCTGCCGGCGGCGGAGGTGGCCCTGGACGCCACGGGGTACGAGCGCGGCACCATCACGCCGCTCGGCAGCACCACGGCCTGGCCTGTCTACGCGGACGCCACCATCTCGGGCCGGCGGATCTCCATGGGCGCCGGGGAACACGGCTACAGCGCCTTCGTTGAAGCCGACCAGCTCACCGCCGCCCTGGGCGCCGTCGTCGCCGATATTTCGGATCCCAACCCCATGTAGGTAGCGCGAACTGTCGTTTTGAGCGCTCAAAACGACAGTTCGCGCTACCCAGTTGGGCTCAGACGCAGGAAAACCCCGCCCAACTGGCTGGCAGTGGGGCGGGGTTTTCCGTGAAGCAGCGTGAGTTACTTGAGGGTAACGGTAGCGCCGGCAGCCTCGAGCTGCTCCTTTGCCTTTTCGGCAGCTTCCTTGGTGACGCCTTCGAGAACAGCCTTCGGAGCGCTGTCGACAACGTCCTTGGCTTCCTTGAGACCGAGGGAAGTGATGGCGCGAACTTCCTTGATCACTGCGATCTTCTTTTCGCCAGCAGATTCGAGAACGACGTCGAATTCGGTCTTCTCTTCTGCTTCTTCAGCAGCGCCGCCACCGGCGGGGCCGGCAACAGCAACAGCAGCTGCAGTTACTTCGAAGGTCTCTTCGAAGAGCTTGACGAACTCGGAGAGCTCGATGATGGTCAGTTCCTTGAAAGCTTCAATGAGCTCTTCGTTGGTGAGCTTCGCCATGGTGTGGCGTCCTTCCTATAGGTGGTGCCTGGCGGCCTGGGCCGTTGCCATCGCACCGGAGTCTGGTGGGTAAAGAGAAACTAGTTCTCTTCGGCAGCGGGTGCTTCGGCGGGAGCCTCTGCACCGTCTTCTGCTACAACGTCAGTTGCTTCTTCAGCTGCAGGAGCTTCTTCAGCGGCGGGAGCCTCGGCAGCTGCCGGTGCACCGTTCTCTTCTTCAAGCTTGAGGCGCAGTGCGTCAATGATGCGTGCAGCGGCGGCAGCAGGAGCCTTAAGGATGCCTGCAACCTTGGCGAGCTGCAGCTCGCGGGACTCGAGCGCAGCCAGAGCAGTAACTTCGGCGGCGTTCAGTGCCTTGCCCTCGAAGTAACCGGTCTTGATGACCAGCTGCTTGTTGGCCTTGGCAAAATCCGTCAGGCTCTTGGCAGCGGCAACTGCGTCACCCTTGATGAACGCGATTGCAGTGGGGCCGGAGAGCTGGTCGTTGAATGCTTCAACGCCGGCTTCCTTCGCTGCAATGGCGGTCAGGGTGTTCTTGACGACCGAGAACTTGGTGTCCTGGCCGAGAGAAACACGCAGCTGCTTGAGCTGTGCAACGGTGAGCCCACGGTATTCGGTCAGGACAGCGGCGTTCGATTCCTTGAAATCGTTAGTGATCTCAGCTACTGCTGAAACCTTTGTAGGCGTTGCCATAACCCTCCTTCCGGGGATAGTGCCGGTATGCGACGGTCCCCGCTCAGGTGAGCTAAAACTAAAAACGCCCCGCGCAGATGCACGGGGCTTGGCTCAACATGGCTTATGCCGTGGAGCGTTTGCTTCGTTCACCTGCGCCGGCCGCCCTATGTCAGGGTCCTTCGTCCAGAAACCCACTTGGCCTCCCGCGCACAACTGCAGAGTTGAGCTGCGCTCCGGAGAATGGATTTCCAACAACCGACGGTCTTTGGTAGTTCAAGCTTACGGGACGCCCGGCCGCTCCACCAAATCGCCTCAGCTGACGCTTGCCTTCAGGCTCGGCAGTTCCTTCTGCCAGATGCCCGTCACTCCCGCCGTGGTGAAACCGAGCTGCTGGTTGACCGTCAGCAGGTACCGGTTCTCCGGCGCGTTCCAGGTGTAGATGACGCGGGCGTCCGGAAACTGTTCGGTAAGCCGCTCCATATTGGCCACCTTGATAAGCAGGCCGAGCTTGTTGCCACGGTGCTCCTGCAGCACCAGGGTGTCGTCCTGGAACACCACATCCGGCCGGTGGGCCAGGACACTGATCGTCGTCAGGCCCACCAGCGATCCGCTGGCGAGGTGCTCGACGGCGGTGACCACCGTGCGCCGCCCCTGCGCGATGGTGACCTCTTCCGCTTCCCGGAGGATTCCGCCGTCGAACACCATGCCCTGTTCAATGGGAGTCTCCAGGGAAGGGTCGACGGCGGCGCCCGCCAGGTTCTCGAGCACGGCCACCGCTTCGAGCCACTCATCCGGGCAGCGATCGGTCCAGTGGTGGAGCCGGTAGCGGCCGTTGTTGGCTTCCTCGGCTTCGGCCTGCAGATCGGCGACGAGCTTCGTGTCCAGCGGAAGTGCGCAGGAACTGAATTGCTCGATGTGCTGCAGGGTGTATCCGGTCTTGCGGGCAAACTCGACTTCGCGGCTTTCCAGCGGCACAAAGCCCTGGCCCGAACCCGGCACCAGCTGGGCCTTCTCGAACTCGTGCAATGATGCCCCCGGATGGTTGGTGTCCACGAGGATGAGCGTGCGGCCCTCGCTGCGGGCAAGGTGCTCGGCGGCCTGAAGCAGCTGGCGGCCCACACCCTGCCGCTGGAATTCAGGCAGGATATCCAGGGTGAACTCCGCCAGGTCCAGGTTGTCCGTCAACGGCAGGGCGATGTCCACGGCACCAACGATCTCGCCGTCAACCTTGGCCACCAGGATGACCTGCCGTTCGTAGGGATCGGCCAGCTCCAGAAGCTTTTCCAACGGGGTGTAAGCGAGGTCATCACTCCCCCAGGTCTGCATCCTGACTTTGCGGCCCACCTCCACCGCTGCCAGGAAATCCGCTGCGTCCGGCGCGTCAAGGCTATCCGGGATCCACAATTGCTCGATCCGCACGTCTTTAGCCATAAAGGGCATTATCCCAGCCGTTTCTGCCATTCACCCTCATAACCAGCAGGCTTGAAACCAAGCAAAGTATTGATCGCCAGCATATGCCCGTTTTCCATGGCATTCCATGTCAGCACCGACCGCGCCGCCGGCCACCGCTCCTGGGCAGCCGTGAGGTTCGCGGCTTTGGTCAGCAGCCCGAGCTTTCTTCCGCGATGTTCCGCGGCCACCAGCGTGTCCTCCTGGAGGATGCTCGCGGGGGCGGCCGGCCGCCAGGTCAGGACCGTGTAGGCCACCAGCTGGCCGGTACCTTGATGCAGGGCGGCTGCGACCTGCGTCTGGACCCCGCCGCGGCTGTTCGACTGTTCGTCATGCCGCACCCTTGCCGGGTCCCAGTCCTCAGCTTCCCAGCCGAGTCCGGCCGTGGGTACATCCGTGCTCATCCGGTTCCGGAGGACCGCGTATTGAGCCACGAGTTGGTCCGGGCACCTGTCAGCCCAGGCCACCATGCTGTAGCCGGCCGCCTGCCGGGACGCCGCTGCTGCCAGATTCGTCAGATGGTCCGGAGGTACGGGAAGCGCCAGGCGGCTTGCCCGTTCGACCTGCTCCAGGCTATAGCCGGCAGCTACGGCAAAAGCGACTGCGGGGTCAGCGGCCGGAAGTCCCCCTGCTCCGGACTTTGCCGGCACAAGCCGTCCGGCCCGGTCCACCCGTTCCGGCGGCACTTCACAGTAGCCGTCCAGCGACGTCCTGCCCTTCCGTATGGCCACGGCTTCCACGTGTTCCAGCAGCCGGCGTCCCCAGCCCTGCTGCCGGAAGGCGGGCGCCACCAGGACGTTAACGGACGCCGTGGTGGTGTTTTCGCGCAGGGGCAGTGTCACCGAGCACGTGCCCACCAGGTCAGTGCCCTGCCTGGCCATGAAGAGCTGCCGCTCCGTGTACTCGCTCCCGCGCCAGTATTCGAGGGCCTCCGCAAGAGTCGGGCATCGGTCCAGGTTGCCCCACTTCTCCAGTTCGGTGGATTCGAGCAGCGCATGGCACTCCCCGAACTCCGCGGCACTGTCCCGGACCTGGTCGCTGAAGGGATTGCCGCCGTCGGGCGTTGGCTGGATGTCGACTCGGGTGATCGCCAGCGCTGTCATCACCCCAGCCTAGCTATGCGGCCGGGTTAGTCGACTGAAACTTAAGGCAAAAAAGCCGCCCGGCGCAGTGCCGGGCGGCTTCTTCGGTGTGCCGGACGCTTCCAGCGGAGTCTCTGCTGAGGATTAGACCTCGGTCAGGACCTTGGTGACGTTGGGGTCAACGGAAATGCCGGGACCGAACGTGGTGGCCACGGTGGCCTTCTGAATGTAGCGGCCCTTGGAAGCGGACGGCTTCAGGCGAAGGACCTCTTCCAGTGCTGCCGCGTAGTTCTCGGCCAGCTTGAGGGCGTCGAACGAAACCTTGCCAATGATGAAGTGCAGGTTCGAGTGCTTGTCGACGCGGAAGTCGATCTTGCCGCCCTTGATGTCATTGACAGCCTTCGCGACATCTGCGGTCACGGTGCCGGTCTTCGGGTTCGGCATCAGGTTACGCGGACCCAGGACCTTACCGAGGCGGCCAACCTTGCCCATGAGGTCAGGGGTGGCAACGGCTGCGTCGAAGTCGGTCCAGCCGCCCTGGATCTTTTCGATCAGGTCATCGGAACCAACGAAGTCGGCGCCGGCAGCGATTGCTGCCTCAGCCTTGTCGCCCGTTGCGAAGACGAGAACGCGGGCGGTCTTACCGGTACCGTGCGGCAGGATAACGGTGCCGCGGACCATCTGGTCAGCCTTACGCGGGTCTACGCCCAGGCGGAAAGCAACCTCAACGGTGGCGTCGAACTTGGACGGGTTGGTGTCCTTGGCGAGGGTTACTGCCTCGAACGGCGCGTAGAACTTCTCCGCGTCGATCTTGGCGGCTGCCGCCTCATATGCTTTGCTGCGCTTTGCCATGCTGCTATTTCTCCTTGTGCAGTTGTGGTCTGCGGACCGCGCTGGGCCCTGCCACAGTCGGTGAACGGGCTCGCTATACGTGCCCGGTTCCCAACATTTCAATTTCGGTGGTGCCGGTTCCCCGGCGGTGCCGCCCGTCGTCGTCAACTGCCCGAACCAGGGTGGCGGAAGGGACTAGCCCTCGACGGTGATACCCATGGAGCGGGCGGTACCGGCGATGATCTTCGCTGCGCCTTCGAGGCTCGTGGCGTTGAGGTCTTCCATCTTGGTGGTGGCGATCTCGTTGACCTGGGCCTGAGTCAGCTTTGCAACCTTGACGGTGTGCGGGGTGGGTGAACCCTTGGCAACGCCTGCAGCCTTCTTGATGAGCTCTGCAGCCGGCGGGGTCTTGGTGATGAACGTGAAGGAACGGTCTTCGTAGACCGTGATTTCCACGGGGATAACGTTTCCGCGCTGGGCTTCTGTGGCAGCGTTGTACGCCTTGCAGAATTCCATGATGTTGACACCGTGCTGGCCAAGTGCAGGACCGATCGGCGGAGCCGGGTTAGCGGCGCCTGCCTGGATCTGCAGCTTGATGAGGCCGGTGACCTTCTTCTTGGGAGCCAATGTAAGGTCCTTCTCTCAATATCTTCCTGGGACACAGGAGCGTGCCTCAGGTTGGTGGCCGCCATGGCGAGGCGGCCGGCCGTTCCGGGGCTGCTAAGCGGGCAGTCCGGAACGAATTCTGTGCGGGTGTGCTAGATCTTGCTGACCTGGTTGAACGCCAGGGTGACCGGGGTCTCACGCTCGAAGATGGAGACAAGGACCACCAGGGTCTGGGATTCAACCTTGATCTCGGAGATCGTGGCGGGGAGGGTCTCGAACGGACCTTCCTTGACGATAACGGACTCGCCGACCTCGAAGTCGACGTCCACCGGGGTCTGCGACTGCTTGTTGACCGGCTTGCCCTTTTCGGCCTGCTCTTCTTCGAAGACGGGCGCGAGCATGGAGAAGACTTCGTCAAGGCGCAGCGGCACCGGGTTGTGGGCGTTGCCCACGAAGCCGGTGACACCGGGAGTGTGGCGGACGGCGCCCCAGGAGGCATCCGTCAGATCCATGCGCACCAGGACGTAGCCGGGGATGCGGACGCGGTTGATGATCTTCCGCTGGGCGTTCTTGATCTCAACGACTTCTTCCATCGGCACCTGGATTTCGAAGATGTAATCTTCCATGTCCAGGGTCTGGATGCGGGTCTCAAGGTTGGCCTTGACGCGGTTTTCGTAACCGGCGTAGGAGTGAATGACGTACCAGTCACCCTCCTGGCGGCGCAGCTTGGCTTTGAATTCGTCGGCGGGGTCGACCTCGGCCTTGGCGGCAGCGGCTGCCAGGGCGTCTGCCTCAGCGTCGTCACCTTCGGCCTCTGCATCGGAACCCTCTTCAGCGGCGTCCGCTACCTCAGTGTCGGCGTCGGAATCGGCGTCGGCAGATTCGGGCGCAGCGGACTCGACCTCGGACTCTTCACCGGCTTCGACCGTGGGGGCCGCCGTGTTGTCCGTGGACTCTTCCAGCTCAGTCTCGGTTACCTCGAGCTCCTGCTCAGACACTTGGTCTCCTGCTTCCTCATTGCCTAACATGCCTATTTAAATGGCTCAATTCCGCACACCCCGTGGATTCTTACCGGATTCCCGGTCAGTGCCACGCGGCCTGCGGACGGTGCGCCCTAGCGGTCACCGGGAGCAATACCGCCAAAGACCCAGCTGACCGCGGTACCAAAACCGAGATCCAGCAGGCTGACGATGACCATCATGATGGCCACGAACACCAGCACCACGAGCGTGTAATTGATCAGTTCCTTGCGGGTTGGTGCAACAACCTTCTTCAGTTCACCGATGACCTGGCGAACGAAGAGTGCAATGCGAGCGAAGAAGCCTGCCTTGGCGGCCTTCTTAGCTGGGCGGCCCTTGGAGCTGCTGGCAGCTGTTTCGGTCACCTGGTCCTCGCTCGTCTTTGCAATGTTGGATTACCCGGTCCAGATCAGAACCATGGTTACTGCGCGTGCTCCGGCTTTACGCCGGAACAGCTTGCGCAGGGCAGACAGGACTCGAACCTGCAACCTGCGGTTTTGGAGACCGCTGCGCTACCAATTGCGCCACTACCCTTTGGGACGAAAACGAACTCATGCCGCGATTGCCAGTTTTCACTGAGGCGCACGCCATCATCCGTGTTTCAACACCGGAGAACAAGTCTACGCAACAACTTCGTCTACGTCGAACCAGCCTCTTTTCGGATCTTTCATGCCGCGCCCGTTTGTGCCCCTGGCCTGCAGTCACATACGCGCCGGCAATCCGAACGATCCGGTGAACAGCATAGAGTAGTTCTCGTCGAATTCCATCATTCAGCCTCCGGGCTGCAAGCGAAGAACGGACCCGCCATGTCTTCCGCCCGCGTTTCCCAACGCATATCCGCCATTGCCGAATCCGCAACCTTGGCTGTTGACGCCAAGGCGAAGGCGCTGAAGGCAGCCGGCCGGCCGGTTATAGGTTTCGGCGCGGGCGAACCGGACTTCCCCACCCCGGACTACATCGTGAAGGCCGCCATTGAGGCAGCCGGCCAGCCCAAGTACCACCGCTACTCCCCGGCCAGTGGCTTGCCGGAGCTGAAGAAGGCGATTGCGGATAAGACCCTGCGCGATTCCGGCTACTCCGTTGACCCGTCCCAGGTCCTGGTGACCAACGGCGGCAAGCAAGCTGTGTACAACACGTTCGCCACGCTGGTGGATCCGGGTGACGAGGTCATCGTTCCCACCCCCTTCTGGACCACGTACCCGGAGGCCATCCGGCTCGCCGGCGGCGTTCCGGTCGAGGTCTTCGCCGGTCCGGAGCAGGACTACCTGGTCACCGTTGAGCAGCTCGAGGCAGCACTCACCGAGAAGTCCAAAATCCTGCTCTTTGTGTCGCCGTCCAACCCCACCGGTGCCGTGTACTCCCCCGAGCAGGTTGCCGAAATAGGCAAATGGGCCGCGTCCAAGGGCCTGTGGGTGGTGACGGACGAGATTTACGAGCACCTGACGTACGACGGTGTTCCGTTCACCTCCATCGCCACCGCAGCCCCGGAGCTGGGCGACAAGGTGGTCATCCTTAACGGCGTGGCCAAGACCTACGCGATGACCGGCTGGCGCGTGGGCTGGATGATCGGTCCGGCCGATGTCATCAAGGCCGCCACCAACCTGCAGTCCCACGCCACCTCCAACGTGTCCAACATCATGCAGATCGCAGCCCTCGCCGCCGTCTCCGGGCCGCTGACCGCCGTGGACGAGATGAAGGTGGCCTTCGACCGCCGCCGCAAGGCCATTGTCGCCGGCCTGAACGCCATCGACGGGGTGGAATGCCCGACGCCGAAGGGTGCCTTCTACGTCTACGCGGACGTCCGCGCGTTGCTGGGGAAGGAATTCCCGACGGCGGGAGGCTCCGCTACGCCGTCCACCTCCGCCGAACTGGCTGCTCTGATCCTCGATGAAGTGGAGGTTGCCGTGGTTCCGGGCGAGGCATTCGGCCCCTCCGGGTTCCTGCGGCTCTCCTACGCCCTCGGGGACGACGACCTGGCCACCGGCGTCGCCCGGCTCCAGGAGTTCCTCGGCAAAGCCCAGTAGGACGCTCTCTCACTTAACGCAGGAAAATCGGAAACCCTCTCTCACTTTCTTTAGGGAAGTGAGAGAGGGTTTCCGTTTAAGCCGCATTAAGTGAGAGAGCGTCAGTAAAAAACGCACGTTAAGTGAGAGAGCGTCCTGGGGTGGGTGCTGGGTGGGTGGGTGCTGGTGGGGTGGGGTGGAGTGCGTAGTGCCGAGGGGCGGGTGGTTAGAGCAGGCGGCGCTCCGCGGCCCACTTGGTCAGTTCGTGGCGGCTGGAAAGCTGGAGCTTGCGCAGCACTGCGGACACGTGGGTCTCCACGGTCTTGATGCTGATGAACAGTTCCTTGGCCACTTCCTTGTAGCTGTAACCCCGTGCGATCAGGCGCATTACCTCCAGTTCGCGGGCGGACAGCTTGTCGAGTTCGTCGTCGGCGATGTCGGCCGGAGCCGTACCGAAGGCGTCCAGCACAAAGCCGGCCAGCCGGGGCGAGAACACGGCGTCGCCGCCTGCAACCCGGAACACGGCGTCAGTGATCTCGGCGCCGGAAATGGTCTTGGTGACATAGCCCCTGGCCCCGGCGCGAATGACCGCCACCACGTCCTCAGCCGCGTCCGAAACACTCAGCGCCAGGAACTTGGTGGTCCCCAGGAGCGCTGCGGAACCGGCGATGACTTCGCGTCCGCCGCCGCCCAGGCCGCCTGGCAAGTGGACGTCGAGCAGCACCACCTCCGGCTGTTCCCGGGCTATCACCGCGATGGCCTGCTCCACGGTGGCGGCTTCACCCACCACCTGGATGCTGGCGTCGAGGTCGGCTTTGAGGCCGGAGCGGAAAATGGCGTGGTCGTCCACAATAACGACGCGGACGGAGGCTGCGGGGCGGCCGGGTCCGGCGCCCTGGGGGTTGCTCATATTCTTCCTTCTGCATTGTCCGGCCGAAGCACCTTGTCGACCGGGCGGGCCGGGAGGCCCAACCGGACTTCCGTGCCGTCCGGGGTGCTGGTAATTACGGCTGTTCCGCCGTGGCGCTTCATACGTCCGATGATCGATTCCCTGACGCCCAGGCGGTCCTCGGGCACCTCGCTGAGATCGAAGCCCGGGCCCCGGTCCTTGACGAAGACGTCGGCCCGGCCATCCGATACTTCCAGGTAGACGGAGACGGTTCCGCCGCCGTGCCGGGACGCGTTCAGCATGGCCTCCCGGCTGGCCTGGACGAGTGCTTCATGGGCTTCTGTCATGGCGGTGTCCCCCACGCTGACCACCTCCACGGCGTTGCCCAGGAGGTCCTCCACTTCGGCAGCAGTGGCCTTGATCCGGTCTGAAAGCTGGCCGGCTTCCTTGCCCGGGTCCTGGAACAGCCAGCCCCGCAGTTCACGCTCCTGGGCCCTGGCCAGACGGACTACGTCGTGCTCATTACCTGCACGCCGCTGGATCAGGGCAAGAGTCTGCAGGACGGAGTCGTGCAGGTGGGCCGCGATCTCGGCACGCTCTGTTTCGCGGATCCGGCCCGAGCGCTCGGCTTCCAGGTCCCGCCAGAATTTCAGTGCCCAAGGCAACAGCACCACCACCACGCCGCCCAGGACGGCCACCGATGCCAGCAGCGCCACCCAGGTCTGCTCCCAGGATCCGGAGCCGGACACCATGACCAGCACACCGGCCACCACCAGCGCCAGGCCGGCGGCCACGCGACCCCAGCCTCCGGCCTGGTCGGCCTTGGTTTTGTCCACCAGACCGGCCCGGCGGTTTTCGTCGAGTTGCATCCAGGCGATGGCCGCACCGCTGAGCACGGCGGCCGCAGGAATAAGGGTCCCCAGCGGCACGTCCACGCCCAGAAGCTGGGCGATCATGATGCCGGCCACGAGCAGCAGGCCGGCTCCCAGCAGGATCTCCTTGCCATAGCGCACTCCGCGGGTGCTGAACCACGGCGGATTGCTGCCGGCAGCGCGGCCGTCGGCAGCCGGAAGCGGGCCCGGCAGTGGAACAGGTCCGGGCTGTGCGGCTGCGGACGGGAGAACAGCACCGGCAGCGTCCGGACCGGACGGCACCCCCGCCGCGGAAGCACCGGCGTCGGGGGTTCCCCACAACGGAGCAGACGGCGCACGGCCGGTAAACGGCGGTGCCGTCGCGGCCGGGGGCATGAGGCTCACGGCGGGAGCAATGGGCGACGCCGGGCGACGGGCGTTGCGCCGGGCGTTTTCGTCCGCGGTGGGAACCATGATCCACAGCCACGCGTAGAAAGCCAGCCCCGCACCGCCGGCGAGCGAGGCGAGGACCATGCCGATCCTGACGCTTCGCACGGGCCAGCCCAGATGATCCGCCAGGCCGGCGCAGACGCCCGCGATGACGCGGTCGGGGCTGCGGACCAGCGGAGGGCGGGTAAGTGCGGTGGTCATGAGTCAATCCAAGCACGGATCAGGGGCCCCCGGACCCGGTTGCGGCTGGAACCGGGGGCGACTCAGGGACGAGTCAGGGTGGTCCCCAATAGAGGCCGCCCGCCGCTCGCGGCAGGATCGAAGTATGAACTCGCAGACCCCCACCCCCGACGACGACCAACCCGCCGAACCTGTTCCGCCCCGCGGACAGAACCAGCCCACCGAGCCCCTCCCGCCCCGCGGACAGGACCAACCCACCGAGCCCCTCCTCCCGCCGCCCCCCGCGGCAGCCCAGCAGGCCGGCCCGCAGGCACCCGGCCAGCCAACCGACTTCTTCCCCTGGATCCGCAGCCACGGCATCTACCGCGGCCGCGACCGCTGGATTGGCGGCGTTGCGAGCGGCATCGCACACCGGATGGGCATCGACCCGCTGATCGTCCGCGGCATCTTCATCGTCCTGACCGTCTTCGCCGGAATCGGCGTCCTGCTCTACGGCCTGGCCTGGGCACTCCTGCCCGAACCCGACGGCCGCATCCATGTCCAGGAAGCCGGCGCCGGCCGCTGGTCCAGCGGCATGACCGGCGCACTGATCACCACGGTGCTCGGACTCACCGGCCTCGGCGGCGGATTCTGGGGCTGGAGCCATAACGGCTTCGGCGGATTCCTCTGGACCGTTTTCTGGGTGGGCGGCGCCATCTACCTCATCTACTACCTGACCCAAAGGAACAAGGCCCGGAACGGAGCTCCCATGAATGCCACACCCCGGCCGGCCGGCGGCGATGCTGCCTACGCAGGCCCATACTCCCCGCAGTACCCCGCGAGCCCCTACACGTCTTCCTATGCCGGGACAGATACGGGCTCGGCAGCAAATGCGCCGTACACCCCCACCTCGACCGGGGCGACCACACCAGCCACGGGTGCCGCGTTCCCAGGCGGCGACACGTACGGCGCCGGCAGCTACGGCGGCAGCAATTACGACGGCGGCAGCTACGGGGGCGGCGGCTACGGCGGCTACCAGCCGCAGGGCCCTGCCCGGGCTCCCCGCCCGCGTCCCTCCGGCCCCGGCGCCCCCGCCGTGGCGGTTACCGCCGGAGCAGCGCTCCTGGTGGGTGGCGGCCTGAAAGCCCTGGATGCTGTCAACGTGATTGACCTGGGCCCCTCCGCCAACGCCGTCGTCTGGGCCAGCGGCGCCGCCGTGGTGGGCCTGGGCATCCTCATCGCGGGCCTCCGCGGAAGGACGGCCGGCATCCTCAGCCTCTTCGCGGTGATTGCCCTGATCACCGGCGGCGTCTACAACGTGGTGGGCAATGGCGACCGGGCCCGCTTCACCGACGTCAGCTGGACACCGGTCAGCATCGAACAGGCCAAGGACGGCTACAACGTCACCGCAGGGCGCGGCACCCTTGACCTCACCGACCTGAACGTCACCGCGCCCCTGCCTTCCGACGTCGTGGTTCCCCTTGACGTCACAGCCAGCAACGTCACCGTGGTCATCCCGGCCAACGTCCCCGTAACGGTCCGGGCCGATATGACCATGGGCAACGTCCACGAAGGCACCCAGAGCCACAGCGGCGTCACCGCCCGCGAAAGCAAGTACAACACCGATAAAGGCGGAGCCAGCCTGATCGTTCAGATTGACGGCACCTTCAGCAACATCACGATTCAGGAAGGAAACTGACATGAGCAGCTTTGATCCGGCACCGGATTCGTCCAGCCCGGAAAGCACGACGCCGGGAACCTCCTCCGCGGCCGACGCGCCGCAGCAGCCCTCCGCCCGCGTGGGCACCATCGTTTGGAGCCTCATAGTCCTGGCACTTGCGGCCCTGATCATCGTGGCCCAGCTGGGTGTTGTGACCCTGAACGGCACCTATGTGCTGATCGGGCTCATGATCGGGGCGGGTGCGGCGCTCGTCATCGGCGGCCTGCTCTCGGCCCGTAAACGTGACAACCATCCCACAACACGGAAGTCTTGAACCATGGATAAGTTCTTCAGCATCGTCAGGGGCTTCGGCCTGAAACGCGGTCCCGAACGGTGGCTGGGCGGCGTGTGCGGCGGCGTCGCGGCCAAGCTCAACGTGGATGTGGCCTTCGTGCGGATCGCTTTCCTGGTCTTCTGCCTCCTGCCGGGGCCCGCCGTCGTGTTCTACCTTGCGGCGTGGCTGGTCCTCCCGGACCAGGGCAACGCCATCCTCTTGGAGAAATTCCTGGACCGCCGCTCCATCAGCTGACCAGGCATCTTCATCTCCCCCTTCAAAGCTGGCCCCCGTTCCGGAGAACCCCTCCCGGACGGGGGCTTCGGCACATCGCCCGAAGTAGTTACCGATTGTCACCGGTTTGTGTCGTAACGCACACGGCCGACTACAATCTAGGTGAGCTCAGCGTGGCGCTCTGCCCGTTACCCCCTTCACACCAGGATTTGAGCAGAGACATGAAAATTGGAATTCTCACCAGCGGTGGGGACTGCCCCGGGCTGAACGCCGTGATCCGCGGCGCGGTCCTCAAAGGCATCGCCATCCACGGCCACGAATTCGTGGGCTTCCTGGACGGCTGGCGCGGCGTGGTTGAAGGCGACATCATCAACATCCCCCGCACCATGGTCCGCGGCATCGCCAAGCAGGGCGGCACCATCCTGGGCACCTCCCGCACCAACCCCTTCGAAAACGGCGGCGGCCCCGAAGTCATCAAGGCCCACATGGACCGCCTCGGCATAGACGCCATCATCGCCATCGGCGGCGAAGGAACCCTGGCCGCGGCAAAACGCCTCACCGACGCCGGCCTCAAGATCGTGGGCGTCCCCAAAACCGTGGACAACGACCTCGACGCCACCGACTACACCTTCGGCTTCGACACCGCCGTCCAGATCGCCACCGAAGCCATCGACCGGCTCCGCACCACCGGCGAGTCCCACCACCGCTGCATGATCGCCGAGGTCATGGGCCGGCATGTGGGCTGGATCGCCCTGCACGCTGGCATGGCCGCCGGCGCCCACGCCATCCTGATCCCGGAGCAGAAAGTCAGCATCGAACAGATCACGGAATGGGTCCAGGATGCCCACGACCGCGGCCGCGCACCGCTGGTGGTGGTGGCCGAGGGCTTTGTTCCCGAACACATGGAATCCCCCCACTCCGAGCGCGGCCTGGACACCTTCGGCCGGCCCCGCCTGGGCGGCATCGCGGACCAGCTCGCCCCGGAACTGGAAGCCCGCACCGGCATCGAAACGAGAGCCACCATCCTCGGCCACATTCAGCGCGGCGGCGTTCCCTCCGCCTTCGACCGCGTCCTGGCCACCCGGCTGGGCATGGCCGCCATCGATTCGGTGGTGGAAGGTTACTGGGGCACCATGGTGGCGCTCAAGGGCACCGACATCGAGCACGTCGGCTTCGAGAAGGCACTGGGCCAGCTCAAGACCGTCCCGCAGAACCGCTACGACGAAGCAGCGGTCCTGTTCGGCTGAGCCGCGCACTCCCCCTAGGCTGGAATCATGACTCTTGACCCAGGTTCCGCCGCCATTATCCAGCTCGCGTGGGCCCGGCACCTGGGGCTCGACGACGACGCTTTCGGCACGTCCCTGGCTTCCGGCGAGCGGGTGGTCCGGGCGGACGAAACAGTCAGGACCGTGGAGTTCATCAGGCTGTTTGGCAGCTCCGCCCTGGTGGGCCCGCAGTGGCTGATTGATGCCGCGGCCGGTATCCCGGATGACGAGATGGCCCAGCACGTGACCCTGCTGACGCTGACACGGTCCCACGGAGGCCATGGGCTCGGCGCAGCGGCGCTGTTCTTCGCCGACGACCTGCCGCTCCGCCAGCCGTCCGAGGAGCTGACCGTCTCCCACGGCAATCCGGAGGCGATCGAGCTGGAAGGGCTCTGCCCGCCGGATGACGTCAACGAGGTGGGGCTGTCCGAGCTGGAAAACCGGTACACCATTGTGCACGAGGTGGATGGCCGGCGGGTCCCGGTTGCGTGCGGCGCCTACGCCGAGTGGGAGGGCCTGCTGGGCCACCTGGGAGTCCTGGTGGACCCCGAGTGGAGGCGCCGCGGGCTCGGTTCGCTCGCGGCCTCGATCGCGGCCCACGAAGCACTGGCTGCCGGCCTGACTGTCCAGTGGCGGGCAGAAGTCAGCAACACCGGTGCAGTGGCCCTGGCCCGCCAACTCGGCCTGACCGCGGGCGGCATCCACACGAGCGTCCAGCTGGGCTGACGCCCCCGCACTACCACCGCACGGCGCGGCCGGGCCGCACCCGGCAGGGCGGCCGCCGGGCTAATCCGCCCGGCGGCCGCCGTCCGCCGTCGCCTCTGCCCTGGGGGCCGCGGCCTGCCCGGTCCAGCCGTTCACGGCCTGGGGCTTGGCGAAGAACAGTGCCACAGCCGCGCCCAGCAGGATAACGGCCGCGGGAAGCAGGATTGACTGGCCCATGGCGGTGGAGAATCCGTCGTGCAGTGCTTCGGGCAGCGACCCGCCGAACGACATGGGGCTGGCGCCGCCGGCGGCTCCGGGTGCCGGTGGCAGCTCGGCTGCAAGCCTTGCCTGGATCAGCACGGCTATCGCGGCGCTGCCCAGGACCGCGCCGATCTGCCGGGTGGTGTTATAGACGCCTGACCCGGCACCGGCCTGCCGCGGCGGGAGGTTCCGGGTGGCCGTAGTGCTCAGCGGGGCCCAGATGCCGGCGTTGGCGAACCCGAGGACGGCGCTCGGCAGCAGGAACAGCCAGATGGGGGTGTCCGGATGCATGAGTGCCGAGTTCCAGAAGAGGGCCACCGACATCAGGACCAGGCCCGTGGCGGTGATGAACTTTGGATTGACACGGTCGATGATCTTTCCCACGACGGGTGCCAGGCCGCCTGAAATAACGGCCATGGGGACCATCATCAGCGCGGACTGGGTGGGCGTCAGGCCGCGGACCACCTGGTAGTAGAAGATCAGCGGGAGGGTGAAGGACGTGATGGCGAACCCCACCGTGGTGATGCCGATGTTGGCCAGGGAGAAGTTGCGGTCCTTGAAGAGTCCCAGCGGCAGGAGGGGTTCGCCCTTGTTGAACCGCTGCCACAGCACGAAGACCACCAGCACGGCTATGCCGCTGATGATCAGGCCCCAGACTGTGATGGGCCCGGTGATGGTGCCCCAGTTGTAGGTCTCGCCCTCCTGGATGCCGAAGACCAGCAGAAACAGGCCGGCGGCGCTGAGCAGCACGCCCGGGATGTCGAACTTGTGCGGGTGGGTTGTCAGCGAGGGAACGAAGCGCCACGCAAGGATGAAGCCGACGACGCCGACCGGAATGTTGATGAAGAAGATCCACTCCCAGCCCAGGCCGTCCACCAGGACGCCGCCCAGGATGGGTCCCACCAAGGTGGCTACACCTGCCGTGGCTCCCCAGATGCCCATGGCTGCCCCGCGGCGGTCCGGCGGAAAGATCCGGGTAATGACTGCCATGGTCTGCGGCGTCATGATGGCCGCGCCGAGGCCCTGCAGGACGCGGGCCATGATCAGGGTACTGATGTCACCCGACAGGCCGCACCAGAGCGAGGCGAGGGTGAAGAGCACCAGTCCTGAAAGGTAAAGCTTCTTGGGCCCGAAGCGATCGCCCAGCCTGCCCGTGATCAGCAGCGGGACGGCGTAAGCAAGAAGGTACGCGCTGGTTACCCAGATGACGGAATTGATGTCCGCGTTGAGGCCTTCCATGATCCGGGGATTCGCCACGGAGACGATGGTGGTGTCGATCAGGATCATGAAGAACCCGATCACGAGGGACCAGAGTGCTGGCCACGGCCTTGCTACATTTTCCAAGCGTCAGGCTCCCAACAGGTCGAGTATTTCAGTCCGGGCGAACATGTGGGCCGCTGCGCGGGCCGAGGGTGTACCGGCGTCCGGATCAGCACCGGCCGCCAGAAGGACTTTGGCAACATCCGGGTACCCCTTAAATGCTGCGCCGGCCAGGGGCGTCTGGCCGCGGTCGTTGGCGGCGTCGGCGTCCGCCCCGTGCCGAAGGAGCAGCTGCACCGTCTCGGCATGCCCGTGGTAGGCAGCGAGCATCAGGAGCGAGTCCCCGGCGGAGTTTGTCATGGATGCCGGGGCGCCGACATCAAGGTAGGCAGCCAGCAGCGCGGTGTCCCCGTCCCGGGCGGCCTGGAACAGTTTCTCTGCCAGGGCGAGGGTTTCCTCGTCGGGCACGGGGTTTTCAGTCATCAGCGGGTCCCCCTCAGGAATCCGGTCTGGCGCCCGACTACCTGGCCGGCGTCGGGGGCAACAATCACTTCCTGCGCGGCGGTGTAGGGCTCTTCACCGTCCAGGACGGTCAGTATTTCGTCCGGAGCTACGGAACGTTTGATGACCGCCAGGGCAATGGGTCCCATTTCGTAGTGCTGCGCCACGGAGGTGACGGTGCCTACTTTCCGCTCACCCAGGAGGACCTGGCTGCCCGGCGCAGGCATGGTGTGCTGTGAGCCGTCCAGCTGCAGGAACACCAGCCGCCGCGGCGGGTGGCCCAGGTTGTGGACCCGTGCGATGGTCTCCTGGCCCTTGTAGCAGCCCTTCGCCAGGTGCACGGCTGTACGGAGGAGGTCCAGTTCGTGCGGAATGGTTTTGTCGTCGGTTTCAGCGCCCAGGCGGGGCCGCCAGGCAGCGATGCGGAGGGCTTCGGCGGCCAGCATCCCGGCCAGCGGGCGGTCCCCTACAGTCCGCTCCAGCTCAGCGGCGGGCACCAGGTATTCGATCCACGGCCGTTCGAGTCCGGGGTGCCCTTCTTCGGGAACCACAGAATACGAGTAGCCACCGGCACCCACGTGCGGCCACGGATCGCGCCAGGCGAGCAGACCGGACCACTCCGCCACCTCCTTGGTGGACCCGAGCACCGCCCATTCGTCGGAGACATCGGCAACTTCCACGCGGAGCATGAACTTCATCCTGTTCAGCCACTCAGCCAGCGGCGCAGCCTCGGCGGCCTCAACGATCAGCCAGGTGGTCCCGCCGTCGTCCACTACCCGGGCATCAAACTCGATGCGGCCCTGGACGCTCAACAGGAGCAGTTCGGTGGATTCCCGCGGCTGCAGGCCGGTAACCTGCTGGGAGGAAAGCGTGTTCAGCCACGTCAGCCGGTCCGGACCGCTGACGGTCACCACACCGCGGTGGGAGAGATCGACGACGGCGGTTCCGGCTGCGAGGGCGCGCTGCTCGCGGAGCGGCTCACCGTAGTGGTCGGCAACTCCGGCGTCCGCGCCGGCGGCCTCGACGGCGCCGGGGCGCGACAGGAATGGGCTGGGGGTAGTCATACTGGGGGCAACGTCCTTTAGTCAGTGAGTATTCCGGGTTAAGGCCACGCCCGCCGGGTTCCCTGGCCGTGGAACCGCTCCGGCGAGGGCCCCGGCCCGAGCGTGCGAGGGCAGGGAGCCGGTGCGGCCTTGCGAGGTCAGGGTGCGGGTGGGGATTAGCGGTATTCCGGGTTTTCGAAATCGAAACGGGTGCCGGCTTTCCATTCCTCGGGCAGGTTACCGTAAGCGGGAATCCCGCCGGCATCTTTGAGCATCCGGGCAAGGTGCAGCAGGTTCCAGGTCATGAAGGTGGTGTTGCGGTTGGTGAAGTCTGACTCCGGACCGCCGGAACCCTCGTCCAGGTAGCTGGGGCCGGGGCCCACGGGGCCGATCCAGCCGGCGTCCGCTTGCGGCGGGATGGTGAAGCCGATGTGCTGCAGGCTGTACAGGACGTTCATGGAACAGTGCTTGATGCCGTCCTCGTTGCCGGTGATGAGGCAGCCGCCGACCTTAGGGTAGAACGCCCACTGGCCCTTGCTGTTGAGCTGGCCGGAGTGGGCATAGAGCCGCTCAATGAGCTTTTTGGTCTGCGAGGAGTTATCGCCGAGCCAGATCGGTCCGGCCACCACCACGATGTCCGCTTCTTGAACGGCAGGGTACAGGGCCGGCCACTCGTCGGTTGCCCAGCCGTGCTCGGTCATGTCCGGGTACACGCCGCTGGCGATGTCGTGATCCATGGTCCTGATCACCTGTGTGCTGACGCCGTGCTTTTCCATGATGCGGCGGCTGACCTCAATCAGGCCTCCGGTGTTGCTGGTTTCCGGCGACCTCTTCAGCGTTCCGTTGAAGAACACGGCCTTCAGGTCGCTGTAGTCAGTGGTGTTCTGCGGTGCCGCCATGATGCTCCCTGGTTCACTGGCACGGCCGGAGCCGTGAGACGGGACTGAGGAAGCTAAGTCTACTGATGGCCAGTGCGACTGTGGCCCGGTCAGGAGACTTTCTTCAGGAACGCCGATGCGTGGGCCTCGAGGCCGCTGCCGGGCTTGGCTGCCGCGCCCGCGGCCCCGCCGGCGGCGACGTCCCAGCGCCAGAGCAGGTTGCCGTCCACCAGGCCGAAGATGCGCGTCGCGGCGCTGTACTCCTTCGAGTGGCCTCCCCGCATCACCATGTCGGTGGTGAGCTGGATCTGCGGGCCCTTGATCTGACCGTAGTACAGCTCGGAGATACCGCCGGGATGCGCGATGGACACAGAGATATCGAAGCCGCCGTCCTTATTGCGCAGGGCCTCAACCTCGTCAGCGCTCTTAAGCGCCGGAACAATATCCGCCGGGACCAGGCCCGGGCCGCCGTCGGCGTCCAGCTGCTTGCGCTCAAGCGCCCAGAAACCGGTCTCGACAGTGAGGGGACGCAAACGCGTTCCGTCCTCGTCCGCCAGCCAGCTCTCCGCACGGTACTGCAGGTACGGCAAGCCGTTGTGTGTGAAGGAAACGTGCTGGACGAAGTGTTCGGAATCCTCATCACCGGTGCCAAGCCGGCCGCTGCCTTCCCACTCACCAATGAGCCAGGACAGCGGAACAAGTTCCGGAGTCAGATCTGTAGGAATCTCAATCGGCACAACAATTACCTCAGGAAATCGCTAACGGAGGGACGGTTTACTTCTGGCCTTTGAAAAGACGGTAAACAACAAAGCCGGCAAACCAGGCCATGGAAAGGCTCGCGACGCCGAGCAGGACAAGGAAGAAAATTTCAAATGCAAGTACGGACATGATGCCATCCTAACCGTTAGTAGATAAGTAGTTTGTCTATGAAGTAAGCAAGGGAGCCCACAGCGGACACAGGCGCCAGACCCATGCTAAGGGCCGCGGCGAGATTCAGCGGAGCACCGCGGAGTGTGACGAGCCGGCGGAAACTGACCAGGACCGCGCCGACCACCACCCCGAAGATCGCGGCGGGCAGCACGGCAAGATCGGAAAAGACCAGCCCGGCAAGCGGGCCCGCCAGGCCCGCGAGGACGATCCCCAGTGGAGCAACCACCCGGTCCGGCCAGCGGATCAGGCCGGCGCACAGGGCGACCGCTGCACTGACGGCCGCCACCAGCACCATTTCGCGGACCCCGTTGAAGCGGGCACCGGCAATCCATCCCGCGCCAAGGCAGGACAGGAGCACGCCGGCGCAGCAGCCCAGCGTGGACTCCAGCCGCTGGGCCTGGCCGGTCCCGCGGATCAGCTGCACCACAAACACGGCCATCATTCCCAGCGCGATGAAGGCCGGCGTCCAGTCAAGGTATCCCGGTGCCGGGACCAGGCCGGCGGCCATCGCGGACCCTACGCCGGGCAGGGCAATGACCGTGGCGAGCGTCTTCTTGGCCGGGATGCGGAGGAAGTGCGGCCAGCCGATTCCTACCGCCACGGCGATGGCACTCGCGACGCCGACGAGGGCCTCCCGCGAGATGTACACACCGGCGATGAGGGCTGCTAGCCCCGCAATGCCTATCAGGCCAATAACCCACGAGCCCAGTGACCGCGCCGGCGCGTGTTCGTCCCCGTCCGCGCTGATCCCGGTCCGCCGCTTCGACTCTGCACTCAATTGGTTGCATTCCCATTCTGGCTATAACCCGGCGGCCTTGCCCTCCGCGGGAGGGCGTTCTGCCCCACGGCACAATCCTGCCTTATGTGACTCGGATATGTCGCAAAACGAAGGTCCGCAGCGAAGGAATCCCTGTTCGCGGGAACGCCGTTCGGTATACTCAAACTTCAGCTACGCTTCCAGCAACGGTTGCCAGCCGGACAGATCTTCGGCGGACCAAATCGTGGCAGGGAGCTGGTTCCGGCCGGTGAGAACCCGGTTCAGTCGCCCGAAGATGCGCGGACGCCCCTTGGAGGAACAATGTCGCACATCCTGCTATTGACGAACAGCACCGGGTCATCGGTGGACATTCTGCCTGCCCTCGAATTACTGAATCACCGCGTGCATATCCTCGCCGCTGAGCCGACCGCCCTGCTGGAAACCGACCCCTGCGACATCGTGCTGCTCGATGCCCGCAAGGACCTGGTGGGTGCCCGCTCGCTCACCCAGTTGCTCAAAGCCACCGGCCTGAGCGCCCCGCTGGTACTGATCCTGACCGAAGGCGGCATGGCTGCCGTTTCGTCGGCCTGGGCGGTGGACGATATTGTGCTCGACTCCGCCGGGCCGGCCGAGGTGGAGGCGCGCATCAGGCTTTCCGTGGCACGGGCTGTCCCGGAACAGGACGATGCCCCCACGGAGATCCGGGCAGCAGGCGTGGTTATCGACGAGGCCAGCTACACGGCCCGCGTGAACGGTGCCCCGCTGAACCTGACCTTCAAGGAGTTCGAACTCCTCAAATACCTGGCCCAGCACCCCGGCCGGGTGTTCACCCGCCAGCAACTGCTCACGGAGGTGTGGGGCTACGACTATTACGGCGGCACCCGCACCGTCGACGTCCATGTCCGCCGCCTCCGCGCCAAACTCGGCGCCGACCACGAAAACCTGATCAGCACTGTCCGGAACGTGGGGTACCGACTCACCCTGGTACGCCAGCAAGAGGACGAACTGACGGAAGCCTGAGCGCCGCCGTCGAGCTTTAACGCAAAAGCCCCGGACCACATCAGGTGGTCCGGGGCTTTAGTTTTTGCCTGCTTGTGGAGGACATACGGGTCGAACGTATCGAGGCCACCCCACTGGTGGATCCCCCTCGCATCCGCCGGTCTCCCGACGGGTGAGGTAACGATTATACGTAACGTCCGGGGCGCCATCAAATCGGGGCACGTTCCGGTCCGGCCGTATAGCCTTGCTTCATGAGTCCTGCGCACCCGGAGAAATGGCCCGTCCTTGTTGTCCACGGCCCCGTGGACAAGCAATTGCTGAATGATTGCCTGGGGCTCCTTACAGCCGCCGAGGAATCCGACGGCAACCCGTCACTTTCGGAGCAGACCGTGGTGACGCTCCGCGCCGCGGATTCGGCCGAGCATTCCCTGCTGACCCTCGCCCTCTACGCCCCGGATGAGGACTCGGACCCTTCCTCCGGCCAGGACTTGGCCGGGTTCGCCGTGGTGGTGGAGGAAGCCGACGGCAGCGGCGTCCTGGAGATTGCCGTCCACCCCAGCTACCGCAACAAAGGGGTGGCGGACCGGCTGGTGGGCGCGCTGAAGTCCGAGCGGGGCCTGACTGGCCTGAAGGCGTGGTCGCACGGCAACCATGAGGCGGCAGCGGACCTCGCCGCCCGGTACGGCTACGGGCCTGTGCGGGAGCTCTGGAAGATGAGGCTGACCACTGCCACCGCCGAACTGCCCGACGTCGGCCTTCCGGACGGCGTCACGCTCCGCGCCTTCGTGCCCGGCCAGGATGAGGAGGGCTGGCTGGCGGCGAACCGCGCGGCGTTTGCCCATCACCCTGAACAGGGTTCGTTGACCCGCGGGGACCTGGAGGCCCGGATGGCAGAGGACTGGTTTGATCCCGCCGGCTTCCTGCTCGCCGTGGACGGGGACGGCCAGCTGCTGGGCTTCCATTGGACCAAGGTCCACCCGCGGCACGGCGCACACCCGGCGATCGGTGAAGTGTATGCCGTGGGCGTGACCCCGGCCGCGCAGGGCCTGGGTCTGGGCAAGGCGCTCACCGTCGCCGGAATCAGGTACCTGCAGGGCCTGGGACTGCACGCCGTTATGTTGTACACGGACGCGGACAATGCGCCCGCCGTCTCGCTCTACCGCGGCTTGGGTTTCACGCGTTGGGACATGGACGTCCAGTACGGGCCGGTAACCACCCCCTAGGCCCCCTCGGCCGAGTTATCCCACTCGCCGGACGAAAGGCCGCCCGCTTGCCCGAAGTGCCGGGTCCGCGGGCCCTGATTGCTTGTAAGGTTGGTAGGGAACCGCGCCGGCCGTGGGCCAGCATTAAGCGCCAGGTAAGAGGAGACACCATGAAACCGGAACCCGTGGGAACAGCCACGTCTGAGGGCGCGTCAGCACCGGCACGGGCCCGCTTTGGCTCATCCGAGGTGCCGGCTTCGCGCGCCACGCAGGACCGGATCGACATTCCGGAGTTTGCGCCCAGCCTGGTGCCGGAAGGAGACATCCGGCCGGACCGTTTCCTGGACCGCGAGCTGAGCTGGCTGGCCTTCAACTCCCGTGTCCTGGAGCTGGCCGAGGACCCCACCCTCCACCTTCTGGAACGCGTTGCGTTCCTGTCCATCTTCGCGTCCAACCTGGACGAATTTTTCATGGTCCGGGTGGCCGGCCTTAAGCGGCGTATCGCCACCGGCCTCGCGGTGCCGTCCCCTGCCGGCCTCAGCCCCGTGGAGGTCCTGGAAAAGATCGGCGACGAAGCCCACCGCCTCCAACAGCGCCATGCCCAGGTCTATG
This sequence comes from Pseudarthrobacter sp. IC2-21, assembly GCF_034048115.1. Lineage (NCBI taxonomy): Bacteria > Bacillati > Actinomycetota > Actinomycetes > Micrococcales > Micrococcaceae > Pseudarthrobacter > Pseudarthrobacter sp. IC2-21. The sequence continues at coordinate 3,163,965 of NZ_CP139145.1, forward strand.
CGGAGCAGATCCGGCCGGCCCTCGCCTACGAGCACATCCACCTGATGCACTGGGATGAACTCGACGACGCCGCCAAGCAGCAGCTCAGCGCCATGTTCGCCGAGAAGGTCTTCCCCATCCTGACCCCGCTCGCCGTCGATCCCGCCCACCCCTTCCCTTACATTTCGGGGCTGTCCCTGAACCTCGCCGTGGTGGTGCGCAATCCGGTCAGCGATAAGGAGCTCTTCGCCCGGCTGAAGGTTCCGGACCAGCTTCCGCGCCTGATTTCCATCGACGGGCCGCGCGCCGGTGCCATTGCCGGGCGCGTGGCACGCTTCATCGCCCTCGAAGAGGTCATCGCCGTCCACCTGGACAAGCTGTTCGCCGGCATGGAGGTGTTGGAGCACCACATCTTCCGAGTCACCCGCAACGAGGACCTCGAAGTCGAAGAGGACGATGCCGAGAACCTGCTGCAGGCCCTCGAAAAGGAACTTCTGCGCCGCCGTTTCGGGCCGCCGGTCCGCCTCGAGGTCAGCAACGACATCAACCCGAACATCCGTGCGCTGCTGATCCGCGAACTCGGTGTGGAGGAGTCGGAGGTCTATTCGCTTCCCGCACCGCTGGACCTCCGCGGGCTGTCCGTCATCGCCGGAATTGACCGTGCGGACCTTCATTACCCGAAGCACATGCCCCACACGTCCCGGTTCCTCAACGAGTCTGAGACGTCCAAGGCCGCCAACGTCTTCTCGGCCATGCGCCGGCGCGACATCCTGCTCCACCACCCGTACGACTCCTTCTCCACCTCGGTGCAGGCGTTCCTGGAACAGGCGGCAGCGGACCCCAAGGTCCAGGCCATCAAGCAGACCCTGTACCGCACGTCCGGGGACTCCCCCATCGTTGACGCCCTGATCGACGCGGCCGAGGCAGGCAAGCAGGTGCTGGCGCTGGTGGAGATCAAGGCCAGGTTCGATGAACAGGCCAACATCTCCTGGGCGCGCAAGCTTGAACAGGCCGGTGTCCACGTGGTCTACGGCATCGTGGGATTGAAAACGCACTGCAAGTTGTCCCTTGTGGTCCGGCAGGAAGTGGACGGGCTTCGCCGCTACTGCCACATCGGCACCGGCAACTATCACCCCCGCACCGCCCGCTACTACGAGGACCTTGGCCTGCTGACCGCCAACGAGCAGGTGGGCGAGGACCTGTCCAAGCTGTTCAACCAGCTGTCCGGCTACGCGCCCAAGTCCACGTTCAAGCGCCTGCTCGTGGCCCCGCGCTCCGTCCGTTCCGGGCTGATCGACCGGATCGAAACCGAGATCCGGAATGCACGCGCCGGGCTGGCCGCCAGGGTCCAGATCAAGGTCAACTCCATGGTGGACGAGGCCATTATCGATTCCCTCTACCGGGCCTCCCAGGCCGGCGTGATGGTGGACATCATTGTGCGCGGCATCTGCTCGCTGCGCCCCGGCGTTCCGGGCCTCAGCGAGAACATCACGGTGCGTTCAGTACTGGGCCGTTTCCTGGAGCACTCGCGGGTGTTTGCGTTCGCCAACGGCGGTGACCCGGTGGTCTACATCGGCTCGGCCGACATGATGCACCGCAACCTGGACCGCAGGGTGGAGGCCCTGGTCCAGCTGGCCAACGCGGACGACATCACCTACGTCCTTGACCTGCTGCGGCGGTACATGGATCCGGAGACGGCCAGCTGGCACCTGGACAACGAGGGTCAGTGGAACCGTCACCACATCTCCGAGGACGGAACGCCCCTCGAGGACATCCAGTCGTGGCTGCTGGCATCGCGTGACCGCCAGCGCAGCCTGAGCCGGCGGTAGGGCCGGCGTTGTCGAGCGACATCCTCGTAGCAGACCAGACTGACCATCCCGGCGAAGCAGTCGCGGTGGTCGCGGCCGGGGCCATTCCCTGGCGGATCAACTCGAACGGCCTTGAGGTCCTCCTGATCCACCGGCCCCGATACGACGATTGGTCCTGGCCAAAGGGCAAGATCGACGCCGGGGAGACTATTCCCGAGTGCGCCGCACGTGAGGTGCGCGAGGAGATCGGGCTGTCAGCACCGTTGGGCATTCCCCTGCCGCCCATCCACTACCACGTTCCCTCCGGCCTTAAGGTGGTCCATTACTGGGCGGTCAAAGTCAACGGGGCCAAGCTCGTCCCGGACGGCAAGGAGGTGGACCGGGTCGTCTGGTGCGCCCCGGAAACCGCCGCGGGAATGCTGTCCAACCCGTCCGACGTGGTCCCGCTGGACCATTTGAGGGCCGCCCATAAAAACGACCAGCTGGATACCTGGCCCCTCATTGTGGTGCGTCATGCCAAGGCCAAGCCGCGCTCATCCTGGACGAAGGCGGAGGGCGAGCGGCCCCTGGCGGCCACCGGCGTCCGGCAGGCGCAGGCGGTGGGCCGGCTGCTGCAGGCCTGGCAGCCGCCCCGCGTGGTCACCAGCCCCTGGCGGCGCTGCGTGTCCACGGTCGCGCCGTACCTGAGGGCGTCCGGGGCCAAAGTCAAGCTGGTGGATGCGCTGACGGAGCACCGGCATGCCCGCACGCCCAAGAAGACGGGCGCCGTCATTGAGTCCCTTCTGGAAAAGCAGCAGCCGGTGGCCGTCTGCACCCACCGGCCGGCCCTTCCCACCGTCCTGGCCCAGCTGGGAAAGCACATGCCGGGGCGGCTGCGCGCCCTCCTGCCGGACGCGGACCCCTACCTGTCCCCCGGCGAACTGGTGATCTGCCATGTGGCAACCAACCACAAGCAACGCATTGTGGCAGTGGAACAGTTCAAGCCGTTCGACGACTGAAACGTATGGGCTGACGTCGGCCCAGTTCACCGGGGCGATGCAAGCCCACACCCGTCGCCCCGGCCGTCCCGGTAGACTTTAGCCGTGAGCATCCCGACGCCCTATGAAGACCTCCTCCGTGACGTCCTGGCCCATGGCACCCACAAATCGGACCGGACGGGCACCGGAACCACCAGCGTTTTTGGCCGCCAAATCCGCTTCGACCTCAGCCAAAGCTTCCCGCTGATCACCACCAAGCGGGTACATTTCAAGTCCGTCGCGGTGGAACTCCTGTGGTTCCTGCGCGGCGAGTCGAACGTGAAGTGGATGCAGGACCAGGGTGTGACCATCTGGAACGAATGGGCCGACGCCGAGGGCGAACTTGGCCCCGTGTACGGAGTCCAGTGGCGCAGCTGGCCCACCCCTGACGGCGGACACATCGATCAGATCGCCGAACTGGTGGAGAACCTGAAGACCAACCCGGATTCCCGCCGGCACATCGTCTCCGCCTGGAACGTCTCCGAGCTCAAGGACATGGCGCTGCCGCCGTGCCACGCGTTCTTCCAGTTCTACGTGGCGGACGGCAAACTGTCCTGCCAGCTGTACCAGCGCTCCGCTGACATGTTCCTGGGTGTGCCCTTCAACATTGCCTCCTACGCACTGCTGACCTGCATGGTTGCGCAGCAGGTTGGCCTGGAACCTGGCGAGTTTGTCTGGACCGGCGGTGACGTCCACATCTATGAGAACCACATGGACCAGGTTTTGAAGCAGTTGGACCGTGCCCCGTATGAGTACCCGCAGCTGAAGATCGCCCGGAAGCCGGCGTCGATCTTCGACTACACCCTGGACGATTTCGAAGTGGTGGGCTACCGGCACCACCCCACAATCAAGGCCCCGATCGCCGTATGAGCACCGAGAACACAGCAGACCCGCAGGCCTTCACCGAGGAGCTGGCCGGTACCGTCACCGGCGTCGGCCTCGTCTGGGCCCAGACCTCCGGCGGCGTGATAGGCAAGGACGGCGACATGCCGTGGAACCTGCCCGAAGATATGAAGCATTTCACCCGGCTCACCACCGGGCATCCGGTGATCATGGGCCGCAAGACATGGCTGTCCTTCCCGGACAAGTACCGCCCGCTGCCCGGCCGCACGAACATTGTGATCACCCGGCAGAAGACCTGGGGCGAATCACCTGAGGCGGAGGGCGCCGTCGTGGTTCCCTCCCTGGATGATGCGCTCCTGGAGTCGCAGTTCGTCGACGGCGGCGAGACAGTCTGGATCCTGGGCGGCGGCGAAGTGTTCCGCCAGTCCACCGAACTCGCCAACGTCGCCGTGGTCACCACCATCGATATGGAGGCCACCGGCGACACCTACGCGCCCGAGCTTGACGAGACGTGGGAGGCGGCCGCCTCCGTCCCGCCGGACGGGTGGCTCACGGCAGCGAACGGGACGCGGTACAGGTTTACCAAATGGGTTAGGACGCAGGGCTGAGATGTTGAAAAAACCGGAAACACTGTTTGTGCTGGGCTACATGCTCCTGCCGCTGCTCGCGCTGCTCTCCGCCATTGTTGGCCTGACCATGATCCTGGGCGGCAACAAGATCGCCGGGGCCATTGTGCTGGTGGTGGTGACGCAGGTCTTCACGTTCGGCGCCTTCTTTGCGCTGCGGGCGCGGAAGGCTGCCGTGCTTGAGGAGTCCAACCGGGGGTAGCGGCAAGAACGGCGTTCCTCCCGAACCAGGAGCGGGCCAAGGTCCCGGTGAGCGGCTACCGGCGTCCGTGACGTAACGGACTGCGCGGTGCCGGTCCCGAAGTCTAAACTGTACGAATGACTACAGCAGCTACCCCCTCCGTCGGCCTGGTCGGATGGCGCGGCATGGTCGGCTCCGTCCTCATGCAGCGCATGCAGGACGAGGGCGACTTCGCCAACATCAACCCGGTGTTCTTCTCCACGTCCAACGCGGGAGGTGCCGCCCCCTCACTGGCTGGAACAGCAGAAGGTAGCGCCGGCAAGCTCGAGGACGCGTACGACGTCGACACGCTGGCCAAGCTGCCCATTATCGTCACCGCCCAGGGCGGCGACTACACCAAGCGCGTGCACACCGAACTGCGCGGCCGCGGCTGGGACGGCCTCTGGATCGACGCCGCCTCCACCCTGCGCATGAACGACGACTCCATCATCGTTCTGGACCCGATCAACCGCGACGTCATCGACAAGGGCCTGGTCAACGGCACCAAGGACTTCATCGGCGGCAACTGCACCGTCTCCTGCATGCTCATGGGTCTGGGCGGGCTGTTCAAGAACGGCCTGGTCGAATGGGGCACCTCCATGACCTACCAGGCAGCCTCCGGCGGCGGCGCCCGGCACATGCGTGAGCTGCTCAGCCAGTTCGGCACGCTCAACGCCGAGGTCAGCTCGGAACTGGACGACCCGGCGTCGGCCATCCTCGAAATAGACCGCAAGGTCCTGGCCCACCAGCGCACCGACATCGACGCCACCCAGTTCGGCGTGCCGCTGGCCGGCTCCCTGATCCCCTGGATCGACGCGGACCTGGGCAACGGACAGTCCAAGGAAGAGTGGAAGGCCGGGGTTGAGACCAACAAGATCCTGGGCACTTCCGATGAGAACCGGATCATCATGGACGGACTCTGCATCCGGATCGGTGCCATGCGCTCCCACTCCCAGGCCCTGACCCTCAAGCTCCGCGAGGACCTGTCCGTGGCCGAGATCGAAACGCTCCTCGCCAATGACAACGAGTGGGCCAAGGTCATCCCGAACACCAAGGAAGACTCCATGGCCGGCCTGACCCCCGTGGCCGCCTCCGGCACCCTGGACATCCCCGTGGGCCGCATCCGCAAGATGGAGATGGGCCCGGAATACATCAGCGCGTTCACCGTGGGCGACCAGCTCCTGTGGGGTGCCGCCGAGCCGCTGCGCCGCATGCTCAACATCGCCACCGGGAACCTGTAACGCCCCACCGGCTCACCAGCGGCCCTGACCCGCAGGAACGGTGCTACCCGGCACCGCTCATGCGGGTAAGGGCCGCTTTCCTGCTCCAACAGATCACGCGTCATATTAGGTTCGAGGTTCGTTGAACGTCCCGCGTCTTCGCTCGTGAAGGCAGTTAGGCTGGTGCTTTCACAGCCTAACTAGGCTGCTGGACAGCGGAGGGGGAACGCATGAACCAGAACCAGTCTGGACTAGTTGGATTTCACGAAGTGGACGACGACGGAAACCCGCTGGCGGCAGCGGCTGAGGGACCAGTTGAAGGTGTTGTCCGATCCGGCCTGAAGTTGAACCCGTTCATCGGGGTGCTGTGGCTGGTGGTCACAGTGCTGGTTGTCGGTGGAGTCGCAGTCCTTTTGAACGCTCCTTTGTCTGTTTCAATGACTGACCGCGTCAGCATGGCTTACGTCCTGTTTTCATTTGCCCAGCCGGGTGTATTCGTCGGACTCTTGACCTTCATGGGCCTCATGTTCTGGCACGCCTGGCAGTGGCAGCACCGGCGCGGCTAGCCCAGGAGAGATGGGCCTCGGCTGCGTCGTTAGGGTGACGTCCGTGCGGGGCCGGCTCCCGGCCGTCCCGGCGTCAGGTGGTGAGGAAGGTGAGGTAACGTTCGGCGGCCTTGGCCAACGCCAGCTCCGCACCGGCACCGAGCGGCGCGCTTTCGTCGAAGAATTCAGGCACGACGGCGGCGCTTCTGCCCGTGCCGGCCATAGCCCAGGTGCCGATCACTTCTCCGCCGGCCACGATGGTCTTCTTGAACACGCCGTTGCCGCCGGGGACGATCTTGTCGGCGTGCTCCGGCGCCAGGACCAGGCTCCGGTCCTGATAGCCGAGGAGGAACTCATCAAAGCCGGGCAGCAGGAGCACGGACCGTTGGCCGGGCACGCCGTCGTCGAGCAGTGACGCGGTCTCCGGCGACATCCAGTAGGTGGCCCCGGCGAACTCCAGGTCCACCAGCTGACCTCCGACCTGTTCCAACGCCGCCCGCACCTCCGGGAGGGGAAGCTGCGTCCACCAGGCAAAATCACGGACAGTGGCGGGCCCGTGGCTGCGGAAATAGCGCAGTACGAACTCGGCGATGGCCTCCTGCCGCTCGAGCGTCCGCGAAACCGGTATCCACTCATCGAACGCCACCAGGAGTTGCTGGTTTCCCGCGAGCGGGCCCTGGACCAGCCATGCGTGGCGGCACAGCGACCCCAGGATGTGGTAACCCCGCTGACCTGTGGTGGGCTGCCCTGCGGCCTCAAGGATGGCAAAGAGTTCGTTGCGGCTGACTGAACCGCCGCCGGCCAGATGCTCCAACGCCACGTCGCGGCACTTCTCGATGTCCGCCCACGTGATGTCCAGTTCCCGGTGCCTGCCGGCGACCACGCGGTGAAGACGTTCCGCGGTGAGGTCCAGCATCCACCGCAGATCCTCCGGGGCCACCAGGTGCAGCGTGCCGCGCATCGGCCAGGAGCGGACAATGCTCCCGGCGTCGAGGGCGGCCCGAACATCAGAGAGCCCGGCGCCGGGCACGCGGAGGCCGATGGCGAGCAGCGACGCCTGCAGGTCCTGCGCCTGGGTGGCGGTCATCCAGCGGACAGCCTCCGCAACCGACCCCAGCCCGGGCCCAAGCAGACCCTGCGAGGCCAGCCGGAGCCTGCCCATGACCTTGCGGCTTACCCGGTTCGCTGCCATGCCCTCATCCTAAATGCCGGCCCAGGTCTCCTAGAGCGTCAGCCCGATCAGCAGCGGTTCGGGGTGCAGTTCAATGCCAAAGCGTTCGACGACGCCGCCCCGCACCTCGCGTGCGATCGCCAGCATGTCCTTGGCGCTGGCTGAGCCGCGGTTGGTGATGGCCAGGGTGTGCTTCGTGGACAACGCGGCCCGGCCGCCCGAGGCACTGTCCGGTTCCAGGCCGTAGCCCTTGCCGAATCCCGCCTGGTCGATCAGCCAGGCCGCGGAGAGCTTGACCATCCCGTCAACACCGGCAGGATACTGAGGCGCCGAGTCAGGCAGGGTGGCCGCCACGTCAACGGGAACGACCGGGTTGGTGAAGAAGGAACCGGTGGAATAGGTGTCCCGGTCCGCAGGGTCCAGCACCATGCCCTTGGAGGCGCGCAGTCGCAGCACTTCACGCCGGACATCATTGGAGTAGGCCCGCTTGCCGGGTTCAACGCCCAGGAATCGGGCAAGTTCGGCGTAGCGGATGGGCGCACTCATCCGGCCGATGGGCAGCTGGAACTCAACGGTCAGCACCACGTAGCGCGGTGAGCCGTCCACGGTGGTCTGCTTCAGAAGGGAATCGCGGTAGCCAAACTTCAGCTCCGAGTTGGTGAAGGTCTGCACCGCATTCCGGGTACGGTCCCACGTGCGGACCGCGGCGATGGTCTGCGAAACGTCCGAGCCGTAGGCGCCAACGTTCTGCACGGGCGTGGCCCCGGTGGCGCCGGGGATTCCGGAGAGCGCCTCGATCCCGGACCAGGCGTGCAGGACAGCGTGCTGCACCAGGGCGTCCCAGTTGTGCCCCGCCTGCACCACCACGGCCACACCGCCGCAGGAGTCCTCGGCGTTGACAGCGAACCCCTCCGAGGCGATCTTTACCACGGTGCCGGGGAACCCGTCGTCGGAAATCAGCAGGTTGGAGCCGCCGCCGATGATCAGGAGCGGCTCCCCCGCGGCGTCGGCGGTGCGGACGGCGTCGATGATCTCGGCCTCGGTCCGGGCTTCAACATATTTGCCGGCAGGGCCCCCGACGGCGGCCGTGGTCAGGTGGGAGAGCAGAATGGAAGTCACGCGTCCACACTATCGGGAATTCCGGCGAACCCCCGGGGTACGGTCAGGACAGCCGGACGACGGCCTGGGCCTTCATCAGGACTTTCTGCCCGGCGGAAACGACGGTGAGGTCCACGCGCGCGGTTCCCGCATCGGCGTCGAGCTTTCCAACGGCGCCGCTCACCTCGATGGTGGCACCGGGCTCGTCGGTGCCCGTAGTGTCGGTGACCAGGACCGGTTTGGTGAAGCGGGTCTGGAAGTCCACGACGGCGGCAGGGTCACCTGCCCAGTCGGTCACCAGCTGCACTGCGGCCCCCATGGTGAACATACCGTGAGCGATGACGCCGGGCAGTTCCACACTGGTGGCGAAGGCTTCGTTCCAGTGGATGGGGTTGAAGTCGCCGGACGCGCCGGCATACTTGACGAGGTCCGTGCGGGTGACGGCGATAGTGCGGCTGCCGATGTCCTGGCCGGCGCTGAGTTCGTGGAAGCTGGGGCTCATGGTTATTGTCCCTCTCCGCGGACCAGGATGGATGAAGTGGTGGTGGCGACGGCTTCGCGCGGCTCGGCTCCACCATCCGTCAGCGCGAAGATTTCCGCGCGGGTGGTGATCATGGCGCCGCCGCCCATGGCGCGCACGCCGTCCACGTGCAGTTCCGCTACCAGCCTGTCCCCGGCGAAAATCGGGCGGTGGTGGATGAAGCGCTGGTCGGCGTGGACCACGCGGGTGAAGTCGATGCCGGCGTCCGGGTCCTCGACTAGCTGTGCGTCGGCGCGCTGCGCGATGATGATGGCGAAGGTGGGGGGCGCCACCAGGTCGGTGTGGCCGAGGGCCTTGGCGGCCTCGACGTCGAAGTGGGCTGGGTGCGTTGCCTTGACGGCCCGGGCGAACTCGCGGATTTTCTCGCGGCCAACGTCGTACACCTCTGCGGCAGGGTAGCTGCGGCCCTGCAGGTCCGGATTGATAGTCATGGCCTCAAGCCTATCGTTCCCCTGCATCCCGGGGAGGTCTTGCGCCCTCCTGATATGATGGATTCATCATTCCATCAAGTGGCCTCTTGCAGGGTCACAGAGGAGAACTGCCCATGTTGTCTCCCGCCCAGGCTCCGCTGTACGAGATCAAGGCCAACCTGTTCAAGGCGCTGGCCCACCCTGCCAGAATCCGCATTTTGGAGCTCCTCGCCGCCGCGCCGGAAAACACCGCCGCGGTGAGCTACCTCCTGAGTGAAACCGGGCTGGAGGCCTCCCACCTGTCCCAGCACCTGGCCACGCTGCGCAGGCACAAGGTGGTGACGTCGGTACGGAGCGCCAATGCGGTGACCTACAGGCTGGCGCACCCGGGTGTTTCGCAACTGCTGGCCATCGCCCGCACGTTCCTGCTGGACGGCCTCGCCGACTCCAACGAACAGCTCCGGCTGGCACAGCAACTGCCCGGCGGCCACCTCTCCTCCGAGTCGGCCTCGTGAGCACCGACCTGCGCCGGAGTGCAACCGGGCTCGCCCGCTTCCTGCCGTCCAGGGCGGACTATGCCGGTCTCCGGCAGTCATGGCGGACTGACGTATTCGCCGGGATCACCGTGGGGATCGTGGCGCTCCCCCTGGCCCTGGCCTTCGGAGTCAGCTCCGGAGTGGGTGCTGAAGCAGGACTGATCACGGCGATCGTGGCCGGGCTGGTGGCCGCCGTCATGGGCGGCTCCCACGTCCAGGTCTCGGGACCGACCGCGGCCATGGTGGTGGTCCTGGCGCCGGTGGTGGCAGTCCACGGCACCGGGAGTGTGGCCCTGCTGTCCCTGATGGCCGGGGTCATGGTCTGCCTGCTCGGCATCAGCGGCCTTGGGAAGGCCGTGGCCTTCATCCCCTGGCCGGTGGTGGAAGGCTTCACGCTGGGCATCGCCGCCATCATCTTCCTCCAGCAGGTGCCCCTGGCCACCGGAACCGCCGGGACTCCGGGTCACAACACCCTGCTGGCGGCCATCGAGGCCGCATCCCGGGCTGAAGCACCCACGGTCCTGCTGACCCTCGCACTCGTGGCGGGAGTCGCCGTCGTGATGGTGCTGGTCCAGAAATACTTCCGGGCCCTGCCGGCAAGCCTGCTCGCGGTGCTGCTGGCGACGGCGGCTGCCGAACTTCTGCGGCTGGACGTGCCCCGGATCGGTGCGCTGCCGCACTCCCTGCCCTCCCCCTCGCTGCCGGCCATGGACCCGGCATCCCTCGGCGCCTTGGCGATGCCCGCCGTCGCCATCGCTGCCCTTGCCGCAATTGAATCTTTGCTCTCGGCCCGCGTCGCCGGCGGGATGGCCGGTCCGGACGGGACGCCGAGCGGGGCCTACATTCCGGACCGCGAACTGACGGGCCAGGGCCTGGCCTCCATCGCCGCCGGACTGTTCGGCGGGATGCCGGCCACCGGGGCCATCGCCCGGACCGCCGTGAATGTGCGCTCAGGGGCGAAGACCCGCCTGTCCGCCGCGGTCCATGCCGTGGTCCTGCTGGGCATTGTCTACCTGGCTGCCGGGCTGGTGGGCAGCATCCCGCTCGCGGCCCTGGGCGGCGTGCTGATGGTCACGGCAACGCGGATGGTGTCCCAACGCACGGTGGCCGCGATCCTGCGCTCCACCCGCTCGGATGCGGCCGTCTTCGTCCTGACGGCAATCATCACCGTGGCGTTCGACCTGATCGTGGCGATCCAGATCGGGCTGGCCGCGGCGGCACTTTTCACGCTGCGGAAGTTCGCTTCCCTCAGCAGTGTGCAGCGTGAGGACATTGCCGGGCCACCCGCTGCAGGGGATGAACACATTGCCGTCTTCCGTCTGGACGGGGCCATGTTCTTCGGCGCCGCGGAGCGCATTCTTCAGGAAATCAGCCAGGTCAGGGACGTGCAGGTGGCCATCATCAGGCTCTCCCAGCTGCGGATGCTTGACGCCACCGGTGCGCACGCCCTCGTGGAAGTCATCTCCGCCCTGGAACTGCGCGGCATCACGGTGTTGCTGAAGGGTGTCCGGCCGGATCATCTTGCCCTGGTGACAAATGTTGGCGTGATCCGTTCCCTGCGCCACCACAAGCACCTGTTCGAGGACTTGCCGGCCGCCGTGGAACACGCCCGCAGCCATGTGCTTCGGAACGCAGCGGCAGCTACCGCTTAAGGTTCTTCCGGATCGTCTGGCCGCGCACCACAATTCCCACGATGTGCAGGACCAGCCCGGCACCGATGACCGGCAGCGAGGCTGTGGCCAGGCCCTGGTTTCCGGACGTGTTGCCGATCAGGTTCAGGATGATTCCGACGCCGATCAGCCCCATGGCACAGAAGACGGTGACCTTGTAGGCGGTGGGCGCGGTGTTCCAGAATTCGTTCAGCACCGTCCAATTCTAGCTGTGCGGTTCTGGCAGTCCGGTTCTGGCCGGCTTTCAGAACAGGGGTTCCTGCACGGCCGGCACTCCCGAGGAAAACTTCCCCAGGTTGATGGTGCGCGCCGCCAGGCTGCCGAGGTTCACCACAAACTCCGAGTCCGAGCCGTCCAGCCGGGCCAGGGCGTACGGCCCGCTGAGCGCCCTGACCGTAAAGCCGTGTTCGCCGGTCTCGAGGGTGTGGGGATAGGGATGGCGCAGCGCCGGACCGCAGTGCGGCTGCCTGCGCGGGCCGCACCCAGCGCTCGTCCACCACGTCAAAATCCTCGACGGCGGCCTGAGCCAGCAGTGCATGTGCCCGCGCCGCGTGCCCGGCGTTGATTCGGTCCAGGGTGGCCTCGGGCGATGGGCAGGTCAGTGCCGCGGCCTTGGCGGCGGACCGGACCTGCTGGACGAGTCCGGCTTCCCGGGTGACCATGTCTTCCAGGACCTTGTGGTGTCCCAGGCAGAACCTGCCGCCGGCCACCCGGAAGCCGAGCCGCGCACCCGGCTGCAGGCTCACTTCGCGGAAGTCACCGGACGGTGACTGCAGGCGCATGACCGGAGTGCCGCCGTCGTACTCCGCGGCGGCGGACGGGGCGCCATCCCAAAAAACCCCGTGAACCAGGTATCGCGTACCGGTCACGGGGTCTCCTGTGGTGCCTTTGGACGTGGTGGTGCTCAGCGTCAGAGCGCCGGCTGCACCCCGAAAGCCACGGCGAGCTTCATGATCTTTTCGGCGCGGCCCAGGCGGGGCAGGTCCGAACCGTCGCGGATGACCCGGCCGTTGGCCTCGAAGTCGTTCATAAAGTCCGTGGCCCAGGCAACGTCGGACGGCGTGGGGCTGATGACCTCGTTGATCACCGGGGTCTGGTCGATGGCCAGGCACAGCTTGCCGGTCATCCCCATCATCACCGTGATGCCGGTTTGTTCGCGCAGGATGGGGTGGTTGGTGCCGACGGTGGGGCCGTCGATGGGGCCCGGCAGGTTGCCCACGCGGCTGGCCACGACCAGCTTGGCACGGGGGTACGCCATGGCCTCGGCGGTGGCCGCCATGCCGGTGTCGCGGCGGAAGTCACCGGAACCGAAGGCGAGGCGGAATGCTCCCTGGGCCTTGGCGATGTTGTTGGCTTCCTCGATGCCCACGGCGGATTCCACCAGCGGAATGACGGGGATCTTGCCGTCCATCCGGTGGAAGCTTTCGGTCACCTGGTCAGCGGACTCGGTCTTGGCGAGCATCACGCCGAGCAGGCCGGGGGTGCCGCGCAGTCCGGCGAGGTCGTCGGCCCAGAACGGGCTGGTGGCGTCATTGATGCGGACCCAGGCCTTCCCGCCGCCGGTCAGCCAGTCAATGACGTGCCCGCGTGCCTGGTCCTTCTGCGACGGGTCCACCGCGTCTTCAATGTCCAGGATGATCGAGTCGGCGCGGGAGACAGCCGACTGGTCGAACAGTTCGGGCTTCATGGCATTGACCAGGAGCCACGAACGGGCGATCTCTGCGGGGATGTTGCGTTCGGGCCGGATGGTCTCGGCGGCGATGGTAGACGTCATGCTTCTACCGTATCCGGCCGGGCCCCGCGAGCGCTAAGCAGGACCGGCCCGTGTGATGACCAATACGAACAATAGCGTCCCGGCCGTTGAAATTTGGGTAGCGCTAACTGTCGTTATGGACCTTCAAAACGACAGTTAGCGCTACCTAGTTGGGTTAGGGGAGGTTGGTTCCCCGGGCTGCGATCCACAGCCCGTACCAGTCGGCCCGGGTCATGGCCTGCGCCACGCGGGCAGCGTCGGCGCAGGCGGCGATCCGGGCAGGATTCACGGTGCCGATAACGGGCGCGATCCCGGCCGGATGCTTCATCAGCCAGCCCAGGAGGACGGACTCCCCCGTGGTGGCGTAGGTGCCGGCCAGCTCCCGGATGAGGACCGCCGTGGAAGTCTCGGCCGACGTCGGGTCTTCTGCTGCCGCGCCCGTGTACAGCCCCCGCGCCAGCGCGCCGTACGCCTGGAGCGTTACCCCGTTGCCGGTGCAGTACTCCAGGGTGCCGTGCGGAAAGCTGTAATCCAGCGAGTCCGGATGGTTGACCAGGACCTGGCTCTCCAGCCAGGCCCGCTTGAGCAGGCTCATCTCGAGCTGGTTGGCCACCACGGGCACGTCCAGCCGGTCCTGCAGTGCCCGTATCTGCGCGCCGGACATGTTGGACACGCCCACCTGCCGGACTTTGCCTTCGGCGAGCAACTGCCCGACGGCGGCAGCCACCTCCCCGAGGTCCGTCAGCGGGTCGGGGCGGTGCAGCAGCAGGACGTCCACGTACTCCGTCTGCAGCCGCTTCAGGCTGCCGCGCACCCGCTCCAGGATGGCGTCCCGGCTGAGGTCATAGTGCGTGGCCAGCCCGCGTTCATTGAGCCGGATCCCGCATTTGGTCTGCAGCCGGATCCGGTCGCGGAGCCCCGCGTCCGACGCCAGGACCTCACCGAACACGGCCTCGGACTTGCCGCTGCGGTAAATGTCCGCATGGTCGAACAGGGTGATCCCCGCGGCCAGGGCGGCTTCGACGGCGGCAGCGGCCTCGTCCACATGGCTGGCGCCGTGCGGCTCGTCGGACCAGCTGCCGCCCAGGCCCATGCAGCCGTAAATGAGCTCCTGCATCAGGCGGCATCCCTGACCGAAACCGCTGCCGGATCCGGAACCGGCATCAGCGCAGCCACACGGTGGTGTTGCCCGGCAGTTTGCCGTCCTCCAGCGGGGAACTGCTGACCAGGACGTTGCCGGCGGGAAGCTCGACGGCGGTGTCCCCGAAGTTGGTCACGGACTGCCAGCCGCTGGGCCGGCTGAAGTGCAGGACGTCGGGATTACCGGTGTCCAGCCATTCCAGTTCTTCCGCCGACTGCAGTTCCCGGCGGAGCTTCAGCGCCCTGCGGTACAGCTCCAGCGTGGAATTCTCCGTGCCGTCCTGCGCCTCGACGGCGTACCGGCTGAACCAGTCCGGCTGCGGCAGGTGCGCGCCGTCCTCGCCGAAGCCGAACGAGGTCCCCTCAACCGTCCACGGCAGCGGAACCCGGCAGCCGTCGCGGCCCACCTCCACACCCTTGTTCCGGAAGAACGTGGGGTCCTGGCGTTCGGAATCCGGGATCTCCGCCACTTCCTGCAGGCCGAGCTCCTCGCCCTGGTACAGGTAGGCGGAGCCGGGCACGGCAAGCATCAGCAGGGTCGCAGCCCGCGCGCGCCGCTCGCCGAGTTCCGTGTCCAGCTGGTCCTTGGGGCCGCCGGCCAACAGCCAGGCCTTCCCGTCCTGAGTGGCCATCTCTTTACCTTCGGGGCCCTTTGCCGGCTTGGGCAGTCCGTAGCGGGTGGCATGCCGGACCACGTCGTGGTTGGAGAAAACCCAGGTGGAGGACGCCCCGCTCTCCTTGGCCTCGGCCAGGTTGCGGGTGATGATTTCGCGGAATTCCTCGGCGTCGAAGTCGGCCTGGAGGAGGTCGAAGTTGAACGCCTGGCCCAGGCCCTGCGGGCTGGCGTAGCGGGCGCGGCGGGTGGCGTGGACCCAGGCCTCGGCGACGGCGGTGCGGGGCGGATTGTATTCGTTGAACACTTCGCGCCATTCGGCGTAGATGTCGTGAACGTCGTCGCGGTCCCAGAACGGATGGGAACCGTCTTCGAAGCCGTCCTCCAGCTGGCCTTCACGGGTCAGTTCCAGCTTGGACAGCAGCGGCTCGGTCAGGTCCTTGGTGAGCGCATGGGCCACGTCCACGCGGAAGCCGTCCACACCGCGGTCGGACCAGAAGCGCAGCGTCTTCAGGAAGTCGTCGCGGACCTCGCGGTTGGACCAGTTCAGGTCCGGCTGTTCCTTGGCGAAGATGTGCATGTACCACTGGCCGGGCGTGCCGTCGGGTTCGGTGATGCGCTCCCAGGCGGGTCCGCCAAAGACCGAGTCCCAGTCCGACGGCGGCAGCTCACCGTTCTCGCCGAGGCCGTCGCGGAAGATGTAGCGGTCGCGGGCGGCGGACCCCTTCGGGGAGGCCAGCGCCTCGCGGAACCATTCGTGCCGGTTGGACGAGTGGTTGGGGACGATATCGGCGATCAGTTTGATGCCTGCGCTGTGCAGGGCCTTGGCCATCTCGTCGAAGTCCGCCAGGGTGCCGAGCTTGGGATCAACGTCGCGGTAGTCGTCCACGTCATAGCCGCCATCCGCCAGTGCTGACGGGTAGAACGGGCTGAGCCATACGGCGTCGATGCCCAAGGCTTTCAAGTACGGGACCTTGGCGGTAATGCCCTTGATGTCCCCCAGGCCGTCACCGTTGGAATCAGAAAAGCTGCGCGGGTAGATCTGGTACACGGCGGCTTGGCGCCACCAGTTGGGATCGGCCGGAAGGTCAGATTCGGACAGGGTTGCCAGCGTGGCAGTGGTGGGCAAGGGGATGATCCTTTTCATCTTGGGGTGATGGTTCCGGGTAGGGTGGGTACAATTTAGATAGTTACTAAATATACTCCCTTACCAATTATGGGACGGCTGAATCTGGAGGTCAAGGACGCATGAGGCACACCGGTGCACCCAGCCCCCAACTGCTGCGACGCCTCAATGCGAACGCCGTCCTGTCCTACCTGCGCGCCGCGGACGTGGGCACGGGTTCAGACCTGATGGCGTGGACAGGACTGACCCGGGCCTCGGTCATCGCGGTATGTGAGGACCTGATCCAGCGGGGCTGGATCAGGGAACTGGAGGCTGACCGCCAGTCCGGACAGCAGAAGGGGCGGCCCGCCCGCCGGTTCGAGCTGAATCCGCGGGCGGGCGTTGTCCTGGGGATCGACATCGGGGCGGCCACCACCACGGCCGCCGTTGCCGACCTTCGTGGAAACATCATCGCAAGGGCAAGCAGGAGCTTCCGGATCCCGGAGATTTCGGCGGCGGAGCGCATCGAGATTGTGGATCAGGCCTGCCGGGCCGCCCTGGCAGAAGCGGGCGCGGCTTCCGGGGACGTCCTGGCGGTAAGTGCCGGCCTGGCGGCACCGGTGGACCGAGCCGGCAATGTCCTGGTGACACGGCCTTTCTGGCGCTTGTTCGACGTCGGCCTCCGGGCCGCCCTGAAGGACCTGCACGGGTGGACGGTGCTGCTGGAGAACGATGCCAACCTCGCGGCCCTGGGCGAACGCTGGCGCGGCACCGGGTCCGGCGTGGACGACCTGGTGGTGATGCTCGCCAGCGAGCGTATCGGTGCCGGGATCGTCGAATCCGGACGGCTCCTGCACGGGCTCTCCGGCGCTGCAGGCGAAATGGGCTACCTGGACCTGGTGGAAGGGGTGGGCAGCTCAGCCGGCATGGCAGTGCTGGCCCGGGAGTGGTATCTGGCCGCCACGGGGCGCCCGCTTGAGGCGCCGGAGGTCTTCGCTGCCGCCGCCGGGGGCGACCCCGCCGCGGCGGCAGTCCTGGACCGGCTGGCCGAGCGGATGGCGCGGGTTGTGGCGTCACTGGCTGTCCTGCTGAACCCGGAGCAGGTGGTGATCGGCGGAGCCGTGGCCGGCTCGGCCGGGGCCCTGGTCCCCGGCATCGAGGCGTGGCTTCCGCGTTTCACCGCGACAGTTCCCCGCGTCACCGTGTCCCCGCTGGGCGACGCGATTGTGACCATCGGGGCGGTCCGGCATGCGCTGGACTTTGTTGAGGCCAATGCGCTGGACCTGGTGCTCGCGGCCCGGCGTTCCTGACGCGTCAGCCCTCACGGCGGCTCTGCACTCTTATTTCTGCACCCTCATTTCTGCACCCTTATTCAGGCATGATCATGGTCCGCAGGTCCAGTTGGCGCAGCACCCTGTCCGCCACCTCGGGGTCCATGTCAGGCTCATTGCGTGCCTGAACCACTTCCTGCCGGGCAGCATCCAGGGCAATGGTCTGGACGGCGATGGCCAGCCCGCGGCCACGGACCCTAAGGTCGGCCACGGATTCGTTCGGGAGGCTGCCGTCGAGGAGTTCGGCGTGCAGGCGGCTCATTTTTGCCTTGACCAGGGCTACTTTTTCGGGCGGCAGGTCCTTCATCAGGTCATGCTGCCTCAGTGCGGACACGGCGGCGGACTGGGCTCGTTGGGCCAGGAGGCGGGCTGCATCACGCTCCTCGGACCCGTCGTTTGAGGCATTGAGCGCCCGCATCAGCCACGGCAGCGTCAGGCCGGGCAGGACCAGCGTGGCCAGGAGCACGGCGCAGGCGATCACCAGCATGTAGTCCCGCGCCGGGAACGGTGTTCCATCAGCCAGCGTCAGGGGCAGTGCCAGTGCGAGGGCCAGGGTGGCCAGTCCGCGCATGCCGCACCAGGTCAGGATCAGGACTTCCTTGGCGGAGCTGGGCTGCAGGAGGTTCTCCCGTTTCCGTGCGCCCAACGCGAGTACGCCCAGCCAGAGGAACCGCACCGCGAACACCAGGACGCAGACGAGCGCCGCCACACCCAGCATGCCCCACATATCCTTGCCTTCGTCCTGGATGACGTGCCGGATTTCGAGTCCCACCAGTCCGAAAGCCAGTCCGGTCACCAGCAGTTCCACCACGTCCCAGAAGGCGGTCCGGGTGATCCGTTCGGCCGCGTCCTCCGGCCGGGAATGGCGCTTGATCTCCAGGGCGGTGACCACAACTGCGATCACGCCGGAGGCGTGGACCTCCTCGGCCAGGATGTACGCGGCGAACGGAACCACGAGCGTCACGGCACTGCGCGCCACCATCGAGCCCACCAGGCGGGTGATCAGGGCAGTGAGCCAGCCCATGCCGATGCCAACCAGCACGGCTACAGCGGCTCCAATGACAAACTTCAGGACGACGTCGGGCCCCAGCTCCGTGCCGCCCACCGCCGCAGCCACCGCCGCCTGGAAGATGACAATGGCGGCAGCATCGTTGAAGAGGCCCTCGCTCTGGAGCACGGTGATCAGCCGGCGCGGCATGTGCACCCGGCCCGCCACGGATTCAACGGCAACCGGGTCCGGCGGGGCCACCATGGAGCCCAGGGCTATCGCCGCCGGAATGCCGATGCCCGGAATCATCAGCCAGGCAGCCCCCGCCACGACGGCCGTGGTGATGACCACAAGCGCGACGGCCAGCAAAAGCAGCGTCCGCCAGCGGACCCGGAAAACGGCCCACGAGCTGCGCTGGGCGGTGGCGAAGAGCAGCGGCGGCAGGAAGAGGGGCAGGATCAGCTCAGGGGAGATCTCCAGGTCCGGGAACCCCGGAATGAAGGTGAGGGCAGCCGCCAGAATCAGCATCAGCACCGGGTACGGCAGCCGGAGGCGGTCCCCCACGCCGACGGCCACCACCGTGGCCAGGAGGAGTCCGATGATGAGTGCCAACTGATCCATGTGCCTGCTTCCCCGGCGGGGCGGCCTGTCCCGCCACCTGGCCGGAGGCGCCTGCCGCCCGCCTCAGTTTATCCGCCCGGCACCTGTCCGTGGCGGAATCACCAGCGCTCCTCTGCGGCGGATTCGGGCTACGGTAGCGGCCCCAGTGCCGCTGCGATGGGCAGGGTGCCGTCGCGGAACTCAATGGTCCGCCCGGCCGTTTGGGGCAGGTCCAGGACCGCGGCTGCCACGCTGGCCGTGTTGCTGCGGGAGGTGGCCCCGTTCCCGTCCCGCGGCGGGTTGACCTCGATCAGGCCGCTGGCCGGCTGGTCCGTCAGGCTGCCCGGGCCCAGGATGGTCCAGGCAAGGGGTGTGCCGCGCAGGTATTCATCCGCCGCCGTCTTGGCCTCGGCGTAGGCGAAGAAGGGGTTGTCCGCCGGGACGCCGTGGTCCGGGCCGGCGCCCAGGTAGGACACCATGACGTAACGCTGCACGCCGGCCTTCACCGCCGCGTCCATGGACCGGATGGCCGCGTCCCGGTCCACCGCGTAGGTGCGCTCCGGGTTGCCTCCCCCGGCCCCGGCGGACCAGACCACGGCGTCGTGGCCGCTGATCGCATCGGCGATCTCCGCCGTCGTCGAGTTTTCAACGTCCAGGACCGACGGCGTTGCTCCCGTGGCCGCGACGTCCGCGGCGTGCTCCGGGTTCCGGATGATGGAGGTGACGCTGTGGCCTTCGGTGGCGAGGAGCGTGGACAGGTGGAGGGCCACTTTGCCGTGGCCGCCGATGATAACGATGCGGGTCATGCCCCCATTCTGCCCCCATGCGGCGTTCCACGCAGTCAGGCGAGGGTGCGGTATCTCAGATAGACCACGCCGTTGCCGAACCGGCGTTCCTCCAGCAGTTCAAGCTTGAGGGTCAGGCCGTCGGGCAGGAACCTCAGGCCGCCGCCAACGGCCACCGGGTTGAGGAACAGCTGGCACTCGTCCACGAGCCCGGCCTGCAGGGCCGCCGCGGCGAGGGTGGATCCGCCGACGCTGATCTTTCCGTCGGTGCCGTCCTTCAGTTTCCGGACCGCGCCGGCATCGAAGGTCCGCTCGATCCTGGTCCGGGCCGTGGTGACGGTTTCGAGGGTTGAAGAGTAGACAACTTTGTCTGCCCCCAGCCAGATCCGGCCGTAGTCCTGGATGTACTCCGGCGCACCCGGCGTGCTGCCGAAGGTTTCCCAGACCGCCATGACCTCGTACATCCGGCGGCCGAACAGGTACGTGTCCACGTCCCGCTCGAGGTCGTTGACGAAGGTGTGGACTTCCCGGTCAGGTTCGCTCCAGCTGAAGTTGCCGTCCCGGTCCGCCACGTAACCATCGAGGGAGGCGATTCCTGTGTAGATGAGCTGGCCCATCCGCCTATTGTGCCGCCGTCGTGCGGTGTTGGATAGGTTTGCGGTGCTGGACAGGTTTGGCGCGCGCTGAGTGGCGGGCTCTCGGCGCTAAGCTCCGTCCATAACGCCGAGAGCCCGCCGCTCACTTCACGAAGAACTGCTGCGCCAGGGTCCAAAGGTTGGTGGTGGTCCAGTAGACCAGGACGCCGATCGGGAAGAGGATTCCGCCCACTCCGAAGATGAGCGGCAGGACGTACAGGAACATCCTCTGCTGCCGGAGCAAGGGATTATCTGCGGACTCGTCGGGCAGGCTTCTGGCCATGATCCGTCGCTGGGTCAGGAACTGTGCGGCCGTCATGACCAGGATCATCACCACGGTGAGGACTGTGACCGCCGCCTGATCCCCCCCGACCTGGTGCAGGACCGATGCTGACAGCGGGGCGCCGTGAATGCTCGACGCGTCGAACTGCACCACCTGCTGATGGCTCATCGCGCCGATGCCCTGGTCCTGTCTGGCCGCGGAGGTGATGCCGGACAGGACCTGGAAGAGGGCCAGGAAGAACGGCACCTGGATAAGCATCGGCAGGCAGGCGAAGAACGGATTGGTGCCATGCTCCTTGTACAGGGCCATCTGCTCCTGGGCCATGGCCTGCCGGGAAAGCTGATCCGTTTTGCCCTTGTACTTGTCCTGTAACTTTTTCAGGTCCGGCTGCAGGCGCCGCATCCGGCGTTGGGCGTCGACCTGTCTCAGGAACACGGGAATCAAGGCGGCACGGATGACCAGGACCAGCCCGATGATGGCGAGGGTCCAGGTCCAGCCGTTGGCAGCGGGCAGGCCGAGGCCGCTTAGGGCATCGTGGAACCAGACCATCAGGGCGGACACCAGCCACTTGAACGGAGCCAGCACCTCTGCCAGGACGTCCACTGCCACCCCCTCGCCGGATGCTGCCAAGCTACGGCGAAAAGCCACAGTTGTCACGTCCAACCGTCGCAGCCATGGACCCGGATTTCTACGCCCAGCCGCGAAAGCGCCTCCTTCACCCTGCTTCTGGCCACGGGCAACCGGGATCCAGCCCACGTCACCGACCCCGGGACCTGCAGGGTTCGTTGGTGAGGGCGCCCCGTCCGGCCAACAAGAAAGCCCCCGGAATCTGAAGGATTCCGGGGGCTTTCCCGTCCGGCCAACAAGAAAGCCCCCGGAATCTGAAGGATTCCGGGGGCTTAGCCTGTAGCGGTGGGGAGGCTCGATCTCCCGACCTCACGATTATGAGTCGTGCGCTCTAACCAACTGAGCTACACCGCCACGAATGAGAAAAACCTGCATCAAGCCGGTCAAAACCGCCTTGACACAGGCCCTCATTCAGAGCCCCCCACCGGAATCGATCCGGTGACCTCGTTCTTACCAAGAACGCGCTCTACCACTGAGCTAGGGGGGCAACGAGTAAATACTCTACCGGAAGATTTGGTCACCAACAAATCGGGGTCCAGGCGCGGCCAAAGGCCGGAAAAACCCCCGGATTCGGGCGCCAAACAGCCCCCTGGGACCTGCTCGGGGACCGGCGGAGCCCGCGTTCGCGAACACGTGTGACGAAGCGAACACAACAAGCCGCCATCGGGCTTAAACACCGAGGGGCCGGCTCGAAAGCCGGCCCCTCGGGGAATCGCGTCAAACTAGGCGTTTACCACTTGCCCTTGCGGTTGAAACCGCCCTGGCTGCCTTCGGTGCGGGGCTTGCGTGAGCCGTCGCCGTGGCCGCCGAAGCGGGAATCGCTGGCCTGGCCGCGGCTGGAGCCGCTGTCGGCACCAACGCTGCGCTCGGAACGGTCGCTGTACGAGCGGCCACCACGGTCAGCGGAGGAACGCTCGCCGTCGTTCTTGCGGAAGTCCTTCTTGAACCCGCCGTTGCCTTTGAAGTTGCCTCCGCCGCCACCGGAGTAACCGCCGCGGTCGCCGCCACGGCTGCCCTGGTAGCCGCCACGTTCGCCGCCACCGGAGGGCTTGCGGCCGTTATCCAGCTCGAGGTGAATCAGCTCGCCGCCGATCCGGGTGCGGGACAGGGCGCGCAGCTGCTCGGGGCTCAGGTCCGCCGGGAGCTCCACGAGGGAGTGATCCGAGCGGATGTCGATGCCGCCGATCTGGGCCGATGAAATGCCGCCTTCGTTGGCAATGGCACCGACGATGGAGCCCGGCATAACGCGCTGACGGCGTCCGACGGCGATCCGGTAGGTGGCGTTGCCCTCGGTGAGCGTGCGGGTCGGGCCACGTGAGCCGAAGCCGTCCTTGGCGCGCTCGCGCTTCTGGTACTCAGGAGCTGCTGGCAGTTCCTTGACCAGCAGCGGCTGTCCGCCCTGGGCCATAACGGCCAGTGCGGCGGCGATCTCCGCGGCCGGAACGTTGTGCTCCTGCTCGTAGGACGCGATGAGGTCGCGGAACGCCGAGACGTCCTCTGATTCGAGGGTCTCGGTGATCTTCTCGGCGAACTTGCCCAGGCGCAGCGTGTTCACGGTCTCGGCGGTGGGCAGGTGCATCTGCTCCACCGGCTGCCGGGTTGCCTTCTCGATGGAACGCAGCAGGTACTTCTCCCGCGGCGTCATGAACAGGATGGCGTCGCCGGAACGGCCTGCCCGGCCGGTGCGGCCGATGCGGTGGACGTAGGACTCGGTGTCGTGCGGGATGTCGTAGTTGACCACGTGGCTGATGCGCTCCACGTCAAGGCCACGGGCGGCGACGTCGGTGGCCACCAGGATGTCGATGCGGCCTTCCTTCAGCGCGTCAACAGTGCGTTCGCGCTGCTGCTGCGGGATGTCGCCGTTGATGGCGGCGGCCAGGAAACCGCGGGACTTCAGCTTGTCAGCCAGGTCCTCGGTAGCCATCTTGGTGCGGACGAAGGCGATGACGCCGTCGAACTCTTCCACCTCAAGGATGCGGGTCAGCGCGTCCAGCTTGTGCGGGCCCATGACCTGCAGGTACCGCTGGCGGGTGTTGGCGCCGGTGGTGGTCTTGGACTTCACCGAGATCTCGGCCGGGTTGTTCAGGTACTGCTTGGACATGCGGCGGATCTGGCTCGGCATGGTGGCGGAGAACAGTGCCACCTGGCGGTCCGAGGGGGTCTGCTGGAAGATCTGCTCCACGTCTTCGGCGAAGCCCATGCGCAGCATCTCGTCAGCCTCGTCCAGCACCAGGTACTGAAGCTCGGACAGGTCCAGGGAACCCTTGGAAATGTGGTCGATCACACGGCCCGGGGTACCGACAACAACCTGGGCGCCGCGGCGCAGGCCGGCAAGCTGGGGGCCGTAGGCGGAACCGCCGTAGACGGGGAGGACGGTGAAGTCATCGATGTGCTTGGCGTAGGAGGTGAAAGCCTCGGCAACCTGAAGCGCCAGCTCGCGGGTGGGAGCCAGGACCAGGGCCTGGGTCTTGCGGGACGGGCCGTTGAGGTCGTGGAGCTCGGCCAGGCGGGACAGTGCCGGTACTGCGAATGCTGCAGTCTTACCGGTGCCGGTCTGGGCGAGGCCCACGACGTCGCGGCCTTCAAGCAGCAGCGGGATGGTTGCTGCCTGGATGGGGGAAGGCTTTTCGTAGCCGACGTCCTGCAGGGCGGCCAGGACACGGCCGTCAATGCCGAGGTCGGCGAACTTGATGGCGTTTTCATCGTCATCTTCGGCCTTGGCGGGAGCAGCTTCAGCGGCAGGCGCTTCTTCAGCCTTGGCGGGAGCAGCTTCAGCAACCGGCGCCTCTTCAGCCTTGGCGGGAGCAGCTTCAGCGGCGGGTGCTTCTTCGGCAACCGGTGCTTCGGTCACGGGCGCTTCGTCAGCGGCGGGCTCTGCTGCGGGAACAGCGGCCTCAGTGAACTCGACGGCGGCGGTGTCGGCGCTTACCGTTTCGGTAGCAGCGTCATTCTGATTTTCGGGCATAGGGAAATTTCCTCATCCATAGGGGGCCAGGCGGCACAACCCGAGGTGAGCGGAGCCGCAGTACGTGTGCCGTGGGTGCCGGGCATACATTGACCGGCCGGTCACTGGAAGTCCGGCGCTTTCGCAATCCCGTGGCAGGACTTCCCGCTGCATCTCTTGGCTGCTATCCCAGCAGTCTGTACAGCGTTTTCTTTAGCCGGCTCTCCCTATGAAAATGCCCGCATCGCTTGTGCGGGCCCCAACACTTGCCAGTCCTGCCTCAAAAATTGGGCAGGAATAAGGGATTTCCGGAGTGGGGGATATTTCAAGTGTAAGGTACGCAGGCGCCGGGGTGCTAATTTGAACGCACGACGGCGGCGGTGAGCTTGCGCACACCGCTTTTGCGGGTGCCGCGGGAGGGGGTTTCAGCGGGCTGCTACCGTGCCAGTTGCCGCTGCAAACGCTCGAATTTCTCCTGATACTCGGGCTGCAGCCGGATCTCGCCGTCCGCCTCGGCGTCCCGCAACGCCTCCATCGATTCGAGGTCGGGTGCGCTGAACCACTTTCCGATCGTGATGCCGTGCCGTGGAACGAACAGGCGGTGGATGTGGTCGCCGGCCTGGATGGTCCCGGGCCGCACTACCCGGAGGTATGCGCCCACTCGTCCTGCCTCGGTGAAGCGTTTGACGAACCTTGGCTCGCCCATGCGCCGCTGGAATGCAGCGCATGGCGTGCGCGGTGACGTGACTTCCAGTTCGACGTCGAGTCCGATCTTCCAGCGTTCGCCGATGACGGCGCCGGTGGTTTCGATGCCCGCCACGCGCAGGTTTTCGCCGAAGAAACCGGGCGGAAGGTCGCGCTGGAGCTCACCGGCCCAGTACTCGGCGTCTGCCTGGGAGTAGGCGTAGACGGCCTGGTCCTCGCCGCCGTGGTTGATCCTGTCCGCCTGGACGTCCCCGTGGACACCCAGGGAATGGACACGAACCGGGCCCTCCACCGGGCGCTTGTCGATGGCAGTCACCCCGACTGGTCCCTCGTCGGGGAGGAGCTGGTAGACCCGGCAAACGGCAAGCACTGACGCGGTTTCCATGGCTCCAGTGTAAGTTCCCGGCCCAGTGTTCAGGTGGCGGGCCGGGCGGGGACTTCCGCCCGGCCGGGGTGTCGCAGCCGGGAGGGCAGCGGCTAGGCTGACTTCAGGATTGGCGGCGCACCGTGGCGCCCACTTTCAGCCCGATTTTCATCATCGACTACCGAGGGGGGATGTCATGGACGAAGGTAAAGATCATACCGACGGCGCGGACCAAGCCGGCGGTGGGGACAACGCCAAGGATGCGCCCAAGCCCCCGCCGTGGCAGGTGCCCAAGCCGGAACTGCGCCCCGAACTCCTGAACGAACCTGTCACACCGGTGGATCCGTTCGCTCGTGACCGCGAGCGCCAGGTGCAGGAGATGGCCGCCCGCAAGAAGCGGTCCCAGCGCCGCACCGTCGTCGTGGGTCTTGGTGTGACCGCACTCCTCGCCGGAACCATCACCGCCATCGTGGCCAGCAACGAGGATGAGCCCGAGTACGCGCAGGTCTGCTTTAACGATGAGACCGGCGAGCGCGTGGAAGATGCCCAGTGCAACAGCTCGGCGGGCCGCAGCGGGGCACTCTATGCCTGGTACTTCTACTCCCGCGGCGCCAGCGTGCCCGCGGTGGGCCAGAACCGGTCAACGGCGCCCAACTTCACCAGGACGGTGCCAAGCGGAGCCAAAGCCTCCACCGGGTACAGCAGCAAGGGCGGAACGGTCAGCAGGGGCGGCTTTGGCAGCAGCTCCAAGGGCGGAAGCACGGGGGGCTAGGCGTGAAGCGGTTGATATCGGAGCCCAGGCCTGACTGGAAGCAGAAGATCGAAGAGCAGGGCCTGGTTTTCTCCACCACCACCATGCCGGACGGCCGGAAGATCGAGTACTGGAACGAATCCGCCTATTACGAATTCACCGTCGACGAAGTGGAGTCCCTGGAGATCCAGGCCGAGGACATGCACCGGATGTGCCTGGAGGCCGCGAAGTTCCTGGCCACCGGCGCCATGGGGAACATCGGCATAGGCCCTCAGGCCCTGGAGCTCGCCGCCGAATCGCTGCAGGCCGGGGATATGGACATCTATGGGCGCTTCGACTTCATCTACGACGGTCAGGGCGGCCCGGCCAAGATGCTGGAGTACAACGCTGACACCCCCACGGGGCTGATCGAGGCCGCCGTCACCCAGTGGTTCTGGCTGCAGGACGTATTCCCGGAGAAGGATCAGTGGAACGGGATCCATGAGGCCCTGATCCGGCAGTGGAAGAAAATGCAGTACCGCACCGGGATGAGCACCCTGCACGTTGCCCATTCCGAAGCCGAGGAGTCGGGCGAAGATTGGATGACGGCCGCCTACATGCGCGACGTGGCCAGCCAGGCGGGCTGGACCACCATCGGCATCAACATGTCCGATATCGGCTGGGATCCGAACCTTAACCGCTTTGTGGACCTGGACAACTACATGATCAGCACCATGTTCAAGCTGTACCCGTGGGAACTGATGATGAAGGAGCCGTTCGGGCACCGCCTCCTGGAGCGGGCACACAATCCCCGCTGGGTGGAGCCCGCCTGGAAGATGCTGCTCTCCAACAAGGCCCTGCTCGCCGCGCTGTGGCACCTCTATCCGGACCACCCCAACCTCCTGCCGGCCTATCTCAACGAACCCGGGCCGCTGAAGGAGTGGGTGGCGAAGCCGTTGCACGGCCGCGAGGGTGACAACATCAAAATCCACGCGGCCGGGATCAACCTGGAGCAGCCGGGCGGCTACGGGCGCGAAGGCTGGTGCTACCAGCAGTTTCATGCCCTGCCGGACTTCGACGGCAACCACCCCGTCCTGGGCCTCTGGGTGGTGGACGGCGAGTCCGTTGGCTGCGGAATCCGCGAATCGGACGGCCCCATCACCGACTACTTCTGCCGTTTTGTGCCAAACACCATCGACGCCCCGGCGCCGCTCTCGGCGGCGGCCCACTCCACTAAGACAGGTATCGCCCTATGAGCCCCCTGACACGTCCCGGCCCGGTGGCACCATGAGCGCGGAAACCACAACGGCGGGCGGCGGCTCCGGCGGCGGAACCGGCGGTGCCGTCCCGGCGAAAGGGCTCCGGGCAGGAATCCTGGACCTCGGCGATTCAGTCATGCTGGGCCTGGCATCCACGGCACCGGTGTATTCGCTCGCGGCCACCCTGGGCCTGATCGTGGCCGTGAACGGCAACTACACCCCCCTGATCCTGATCCTCGGCTTCGTCCCGGTCCTCTTCATCGCGTATGCGTTCCGCGAGTTGAACAGCGCCATGCCGGACTGCGGCACCACGTTCACCTGGTCCCGACGGGCGTTCGGGCCCTGGGCCGGCTGGCTGGGCGGCTGGGGCGTTGCCCTGGCCGGCATCGTGGTCCTGGCCAACCTGGCGCAGGTGGCCGGGCAGTACCTGTGGCTGCTGATCGGCGACGGTTCGCTGGCCCAGAACAAGCTGGTGGTCACGGTCACCGGGGTGCTGTTTATTGCCTTTATGACCCTGGTCAACTACCGGGGCATCAGGCTGGGTGAGCACGTCCAGCGCGTCCTGACCTACGTGCAGTATGTGTCGTTGGGGATCTTTGCGCTGGCGATCATTGTCAGGATCGCGGGCGGGGCATCCGGCGGCGCCATAACCGGTCAGGCCTTTGATTTTGAGTGGTTCAACCCGGCAGGCGCCTTCGCCGATCCCGGCGCGGTGGTGCACGGCGCCCTGCTCGCCCTGTTCATCTACTGGGGCTGGGACACCTGCCTGGCCGTCAATGAGGAAACCGAGAACCCGGCCACCACCCCGGGCCGCGGCGCCGTCATCTCCGCCTTTGTCCTGGTGGCCATCTACGTCTCGGTAGCTCTGCTGGTGATGATGTACGCCACCGTGGGAACCGAAGGCATCGGCCTGGGCAACGAGGCGAACCACAGCGATGTGTTCCTGGCCATGAAGGACGTTGTCCTCGGTCCGTGGGGATGGCTGATCATCGTGGCGGTCCTGGCGTCGGTCCTGTCCTCCACGCAGACCACCATCCTGCCCACGGCCCGCGGCACGCTCTCCATGGGGGTGCACGGGGCGCTGCCGCCGAAGTTCGGCGAAGTCCACCCCCGCAACCAGACCCCTGGCTTCTCCACCCAGGTCATGGGCGTTGCCGCCGTGACGTACTACGTGGCCATGAGCATCCTGAGCGAAAACCTGCTGGCCGATTCGATCAGTGCCATCAGCCTGTTCATCGCCTTCTACTACGCCCTGACCGGTTTCGCCTGCGTCTGGTACTTCCGCGACTCTCTCCGCGCTTCGGCCCGCAACTTCTGGTTCCGGGGTGTCCTTCCCCTCATTGGCGCCCTGATCCTCACTGCAGCGTTCTTCATCTCGGCCGTTCAGATGTGGGATCCGGCCTACGGCGACACACAGATTTTCGGTGTCGGCGGGGCGTTCGTCAGCGGCGTGGTGCTGCTTGCTTTGGGAGTGGTCCTCGCCGCTGTCTGCCGGTTCCTGCCCTCCACGCGCGGGTACTTCACGGGTCAGCCCGCCGCCGCGCCACCCAGCGTCCGCTCCCCCAACTAATCCCCGCCCACTCCCCCAAGTAGGTAGCGCTAACGGTCGTTTTGAGGGCCCGAAACGACAGTTAGCGCTACCTAGTTGGGACCCCGGACCGGCGGAGGGTCAGGCTGCGGCCACCGGGACGGGTGCGGGATCCTTGTCAGATTTGTCCCTGCGGATCGTTGCGCTGATGACGGCGGCGATGGTGCACATGGCCGCCGCGCCGAACCAGGCGTAGGTGTATTGCCCGGTTGCGTCCCGGATGGCACCGGCGCCAAGGGCGGCCGCGGCCGCGCCGAGCTGATGGGCCGCGAAGACCCAGCCGAACACCACGCTGCCGTCCGCCCCGAACGTCTTGCGGCAGATGGCTGCGGTGGGCGGCACCGTGGCCACCCAGTCCAGGCCGTAAATCACCACAAACACGATCATGCTCGGCTGGACGGTGGCGCTCAGCAGCAGCGGCAGCACCAGCAGCCCGATCCCGCGGAACTGGTAATAAACGGCCAGCAGGACTTTGGGGTTGTAACGGTCGGTCAGCCAGCCGGAGGCGATGGTCCCCAGGATGTCAAAGATCCCGACGACGGCGAGCAGCCCGGCCGCGGTGGTTTCCGGCATCCCGTGGTCGTGCGCGGAGGGGATGAAGTGGGTGCCGATCAGGCCGTTCGTGGTGGCGCCGCAGATCGCGAAGCCGGCAACCAGCGCCCAGAAGGTGCGCACCCGGCTGGCCCGTTTGAGGACCTGGAGGGCCCGCATGGCGGCGTTGCTGCTGCGTCCGCTTTCCACAACAGGGGCGGCAGCAGGCTCAGCCGTTTCCTCCGCAGGCTCCGTTGCGCCATAAGGCAAAGCGCCGACGTCGGCCGGTGCGTTCTTGAGGAACTTCAGCACCAGCGGTACCACCGCGAGCGCGCCGGCGGCAATCAACAGGGAGGCCTGCCGCCAGCCTGGATCCTGGGCCAGCATGGCGATGAAGGGCAGGAAGACGAGCTGGCCCGCGGCACTGCCGGCGGTGAGGATCCCGATCACCAGGCCCCGGCTTTTGGCGAACCAGGTGTTGGCGATGGTGGCCGCGAAGACCAGAGCCATGGAGCCCGTGCCCAGGCCGATCAGCAGACCCCAGCTCAGGAGGATCTGCCAGGACTGGCTGACCAGCACGGTCAGGGCGCTGCCAGCGCCGATCATCACCAGGGCGGTGGCCGTGACGGCGCGGATCCCGAACCGCTCCATCAGGGCGGCGGCGAACGGAGCAGTCAGGCCGAACAGCACCAGGTTGATGCTCACGGCAGCGGAGAGGACCGTGGTGGACCAGCCGAATTCCTGCTGCAGCGGGACCATCAGCACGCCCGGGGCGGCCCGGAATCCGGCGGCACCCACCAGTGCCAGGAAGGCCACGGCGGCAACGGTCCAAGCGGGGTGCAGGCGGCGCCGCCGGCGCGATCCGGTGGCAGTCATGCGCCGGCCGTGGCGAGTTCCACGGGAGCGTCCGACCGGGTGAGGCTGTGCCAGCTGGTGTTGGCGGCCGTGAGCCGCTCCCCGCAGTGGGTGCAGGTGTCCGCGGAGCCGGTCCGCCGGCCGCAGCCGGAGTGGATCACATACATGTGGGCCTGCCCGGAAGGCGCGGGCAAATGCTTTTCGGACCAGATGGCCACGGCATTGAGGACGGGGAGGGCGTCCTCCCCCTTGGTGGTCAGGACGTACTCCTGACGCGGCCGCCCGCCGTCGTCGTAGGCCTTTTTGGCCAGCAGCCCGGATTCCACCAGCCCGGCCAGACGCTTGGTCAGCACCGAGTCGGCCACCGCCAGCCGGGTCTTCATGGCGTCGAAGCGCCCGTTGCCAAAGAAGACCTCGCGGAGCACCAGCAGGGTCCACGGATCGCCGAGGACATCGAGGCCCCGTGCCAGGCTGCAGGTGCGTTGGGACCAGTCGGATCGGAGTGCCATAAAGGCACCCTAGCTAACTTTCTTCAAGAAAGCCAGCTTCTTTTGGGGAACGCGAGTGAGCACTTCGCGGTAGTATTTCGCTGCGCGACTAGCGCGAAGTGCTCTCCCGCGGGTTACTTCAGGAACGTGAAGGCGTGCTCCAGGTCCGCGATCAGGTCCTCCACGTCTTCGATGCCGCAGGAAAGTCGGATCAGGTTGACCGGAACGGCCAACTCCGTGCCCTTGACCGAGGCGTGGGTCATCTCCGAGGGGTAGTTCATCAGCGATTCGATGCCGCCGAGGGATTCCGCCAGCGTAAACACCGAGGTGTTCTCCGCGACGGTCCGGGCCGCCGCCTCGCCGCCCTTGAACTGGACGGACACCATGCCGCCGAACTTCTTCATCTGCTTTTTCGCCAGCTCATGGCCGGGGTGGGAAGGCAGGCCCGGGTACAGCACAGCCTCCACCTCGGGGCGCTGCAGCAGCCATTCGGCCACCGCCTGGCCGTTGTCGCTGTGCCGGTCCATCCGCACACCGAGCGTCTTCAGGCCCCTGGTGGTGAGGAACGCATCCATCGGCCCGGACACCGCGCCCACCGCAAACTGCACAAAGCCGATTTTCTCGGCCAGCTCAGCATCGTTGACCACAATGGCGCCGCCCACCACATCGGAGTGGCCGCCGATGTACTTGGTGGTGGAATGGACCACGACGTCGGCACCCAGGGCGAGCGGGTTCTGCAGGTAGGGCGACGCGAAGGTGTTGTCCACCACCAGGAGGGCCCCGGCGTCGTGCGCCACCTTGGCGAGCGCTTCGATGTCGGTGATCTTCATCAGCGGGTTGGAGGGGGTTTCCACCCACACGAAGCGGGTCTTGTTGGCGGCCACTGCCGTGCGCACGGCGTCCAGATCGGCCATGTCCACGGGGGTGTTGCCGATCCCCCAGTCGCCCAGGACCCGGCTGATGAGCCGGTAGGTGCCGCCGTAGGCATCATTGCCCAGAACGATGTGGTCCCCGGGCCGGGTTAGCGCCCGGATCAGGGAGTCCTCCGCGGCGAGGCCGGAGCTGAAGGAATAGGCGTGGGTGCCGCCCTCGAGCGCCGCGAGCTGTTCCTGCAGGGCATCCCGGGTGGGGTTGGTGCCGCGGCCGTATTCGTAGCCGTCGCGGAGGCCGCCGATGCCGTCCTGGGCGTAGGTGGAGCTGAAGTGCACGGGGGGCACCACAGCACCGGTGCGGGGTTCGAAGGCCTGGCCGGCGTGGACGGCGCGGGTGTTGAAGCCCTGGTTTTCAGAAGCAGACATGGGTAATCCTTTCGTGGCGGGGTGGCGGCAGGTTGCCCCGCCTGGCCTGTTAGTTGCTGAGGTAGGCG
The DNA here is from genome assembly GCF_034048115.1 of Pseudarthrobacter sp. IC2-21. Taxonomy (NCBI): domain Bacteria; kingdom Bacillati; phylum Actinomycetota; class Actinomycetes; order Micrococcales; family Micrococcaceae; genus Pseudarthrobacter; species Pseudarthrobacter sp. IC2-21. The sequence continues at coordinate 3,196,338 of NZ_CP139145.1, forward strand.
AGGAGGTCGTGGCGGGTGAGGATACCCACGGGCGCGCCAACGAAGGTGACCATCAGGGTGTCCGCGTCGGAAAGCATCGCGCGGGCTGCGGAGATGCTTTCCAGTGAACCGATGACCGGGAGCCGCTCCCCCATGTGCTCGGAGACCTTGTCCGTGAGCTTCGCCTCGCCGCGGAACAGCTTGGATGTCAGGGTGCGCTCGTCCACGGCGCCGAGGACCTCGCCCATCACCACGGGCGGTTCCTGCGAGAGGACCGGGATATGGCTGACGCCGAACTCGTTCATGATGTTGATGACATCGCGGACCGTCTCGTTCGGGTGGATGTGGACCAGGTCCGGCAATTCGCCGTTCTTGGTCTTGATGACCTCGCCCACGGACGCTTCCTCGCCGGCGGAGAGGAAGCCGTAGGAGCGCATCCACTGGTCGTTGAAAATCTTGGCCAGGTAGCCGCGGCCGGAGTCGGGGAGGATGACCACCATCACGGCGCTTTCGGGGAGCTCACGCGCAGCCTGCAGTGCTGCCACTACGGCCATGCCCGAGGAGCCGCCCACCAGCAGGCCTTCCTCACGGGCCAGCCGGCGGGTCATCTCGAACGAGTCGGCGTCGCTGACAGCAATCACCTGGTCCGGCACGGACTTGTCGTAGTTGTCCGGCCACATATCCTCGCCCACGCCTTCGACGAAGTACGGGCGTCCGGTTCCGCCGGAGTAGACCGAACCCGCGGGGTCCGCCCCGATGATCCTGACCACGCCGCCGTCGGCCTCGGCACGGTCCGCGGAAGCCTCTTTGAGGAACCTGCCGGTGCCGGTGATGGTGCCGCCGGTGCCGGCGCCGATCACGCAGTGGGTGATGCGGCCGTCCGTGTCGCGCCAGATTTCCGGGCCGGTGGTCTCGTAGTGGCTGCGCGGCGCGGCCGGATTGGAGAACTGGTCCGGCTTGTAGGCGCCGGGGATTTCGCGCACGAGCCGGTCCGAGACGCCGTAGTAGCTTTGCGGGCTGTCCGGGGGAACGGAGGTGGGCGTGACCACCACCTCGGCGCCGTAGGCCTGAAGCACGGCGCGCTTGTCCTCGCCCACTTTGTCCGGCACCACAAAGATGCATTTGTAGCCCTTTTGCTGGGCCACGAGCGCCAGCCCCACGCCGGTGTTGCCCGACGTGGGCTCCACGATGGTCCCGCCGGGCAGCAGTTTGCCGGTCCGTTCGGCCTCCTCGATCATCTTCACCGCGATGCGGTCCTTGATGGAGCCGCCGGGATTGATGTATTCCAGCTTGACCAGGACGGTGGCTTTGATGCCTTCCGTCACGTGGTTGAGCTTGATGAGCGGCGTGTTTCCGATGAGGTCCAGGACGGACTGCGCGTACTTCATAGGTACAAAGCTACCGCCTGCCGTGGCGGGCTCTGCCCCGCCGTCAGATTGCGGCCGAGGAATCCGTCTGCCAGAGGCCCATGATGTTGCCCTCTGTGTCCTTGAAGTAGGCGAACCAGCCCATGCCCGGAACAGCGGCTTTGGGCTGGGCCACCTGGCCGCCGGCCGTTTCAATCTGCTTCAGTGCCGCGTCAACATCATCCACATCAATGGTGATGATGGGCGATGTGAGGCTGTCCGTGCGCGGGAACAGGGCCCCGTTGATGGCCCCTGGCGCGCTGGGCACGCCTGTCTGGTCGTCCGAGGGCGTGGTGATGGCGCTCGTGTAGTCCATCCCCTGCATCGGGACGAGGGTCCAGCCGAACGCGCTTTGGTAGAAGGTGTTGGCCCGTTCTTTGTCGGCGGTGGGAATCTCGAAATGCACAACTCCGGCCATTGCATGCTCCTTTGAATGCGAATGGGAAGGCGCGGACGCCCCGCGCCACTTGGAGTCTAGTCCCGGTCCCCGGGGTCCGTAAGGGGCACCCGGGGCTCTGTTGTCAGGCCGCCGTGGGACGATGAAGACATGACCATTGCTGACGCTCCCGCCCGGCTGGCCGCCGCGGCGGACGCGTCCCTCCGGTGGCATCCGGATGGCCCCTACAGCCTGCGCCAGACCCTGGGCACGCTCCTGCGGGGCACCGGGGATCCCTCGTTTTCATTCCGGACGGACGGACTGTGGAGCGCCTTTACGACGCCGGATGGCCCGGTGACGCTGCGCCTCACCAATGCCGGCGCTGACGGCGGCGCGGGGGGCGGCGGCGCCGTTGACGCCCAGGCCTGGGGCCCCGGTGCAGCCGCCGGGCTCGCCGGCGTGCCGCGGCTGCTGGGCGCGGGCGACGATTGGACGGCATTCGACGAACCGGCCTTCCACGCCACCCTTCCCCGCATGGTCCGTGAGGCCCGACGCCGGAACCCGGCGGTCCGCCTGCCCTCCACCGGGCGCATGGTCGACTGCCTCGTGCCCACCATCCTGGAGCAGAAGGTCACCGTCATCGAAGCCCGCCGCGGCTACCGGTACCTGATGTACCGCTTCGGCGCCGCCGCACCTGCGGCCGGCGCGGCGGCACCCGAAGGTCTCCGCGTTCAGCCCACCCCGGAGCAGTGGCTGCGCATCCCCTCCTGGGAGTGGCACCAGGCCGGAGTCGGCCCGCAGCGCTCGGCGACGGTCATGCGGGCGCTGCAGTCCGCCGTCGCGCTTGAACGCCTGTCTGCCCTCCCGGCTTTGGAGGCGGCCGAAAAGCTGCGGGTCATCCCCGGCATCGGTGTGTGGACCGCGGCCGAAGTGGTGCAGCGGACCCACGGCTGCCCGGACTCGATTGCGGTGGGCGACTATCACCTTGCCGCCTACGTGGGCGCCGCCCTGACCGGCCGGCGGACGGACGACGCCGGGATGCTGGCCCTGTTGGAGCCGTGGGCCGGGCACCGGCAGCGCGTGGTGCGGATGCTGTATCTGAGCGGCTTCCGTAAACCCACCTATGGTCCGCGGATGACCATCCAGGACCACCGCCGGCACTGACCCGCCAAACTGCAAGTCCCGGAGGTGTACTAGAGGCCCAGGCGGGCCACGGCTTCCTCTCGCATCTCCACCTTGCGGATCTTCCCGGAGACGGTCATCGGGAAGCTTTCGCGGACGTCCACATAGCGGGGGATCTTGTAGTGTGCCAGCTTGCCGCGGCAGAACTCGGTCACGGCAGCCTCGTCCAACCGCTCCGCCCCGGGTTTGAGGATGATGCAGGCCATGAGTTCCTCGCCGTAGGTCTCATCCGGGACGCCGATCACCTGCACGTCCTGGATGGCCGGGTGGGTGTAGAGGAACTCCTCGATCTCGCGCGGATAGATGTTTTCGCCGCCGCGGATCACCATGTCCTTGATCCGGCCCTCGATCACCACGTAACCGTCCTCATCCATCCGGGCGAGGTCGCCGGTGTGCATCCAGCCGTCCGCGTCGATGGCTTCGGCTGTTTTCTCGGGCTGGTCCCAGTACCCCTCCATCACGGCGTACCCGCGGGTGCAGAGCTCGCCGATTTCCCCGCGTTCCATGACCTCCCCCGATCCGGGATCCACGATCTGGCTTTCCAGCCGCGGCATGGTGCGGCCAACGGTTTCGGTCCGCTGCTGCATGGTGTCCCCGCCGCGGGTCATGGTGGAGACCGGCGAGGTTTCGGTCATTCCGTAGCAAATGGCCACGTCCTTCATGTTCATCTCGGTGATGACCCGGTTCATCACCTCGATGGGGCACAGCGACCCCGCCATCACGCCGGTCCGCAGCGTGGAGAGGTCATACGACGTGAAGTCCGGCAGGGCCAGCTCGGCGATGAACATGGTGGGCACCCCGTAGAGGGACGTGCCGCCGAAGTCCTGGACGGCTTCCAGCGCGGCGGCCGGGGTGAACCCGCGCCCCGGAATGATGGTGGCGGCGCCGTGGCTGAGAGCGGCCAGGTTCCCGATGACCATCCCGAAGCAGTGGTAGAACGGCACCGGGATCACCACCCGGTCATGCTCCGTGTAGCCCAGCAGTTCGCCGATGGAGTAGCCGTTGTTCAGGATGTTGTGGTGGGTCAGCGTGGCACCCTTGGGAAACCCGGTGGTACCCGAGGTGTATTGCAGGTTAATGGGATCGTGCGCATCCAGTTCAGCCATCCGCGCCTTCAGGCCGGAATGTCCGACGCCGTCAGCCCGCTTGAGCAGCTCGGCGTACGTCAGCTCCGCCTCACGCTGGGGGACGCCGGCGTCGAGCCCGTCCGCACCGGAATCCGGCAGGAACACCAGCTCCTGCAGGTCCTGGCAGGAGGCCCAGGCGTGGCGTGCCATGCCCACATAATCGCTGTTGCGGTCCGACGGTGCCGTGACCAGCATCCGCATGCCGTTCTGCTTCACCACAAACTCGAGTTCGTGGCTGCGGTAGGCCGGGTTGACGTTGACCAGGATGGCGCCGGCCTTGGCGGTGGCGTACTGCAGCAGGGTCCATTCGGCGCAGTTCGGGCTCCAGATGCCCACGCGGTCACCCTTGGCGACGCCCGAGGCGAGGAGCGCACGGGCCAGGCGATCGACGTCGTCGTTCATCTTCGTGTAGCTCCAGCGGCGGGCATCGCCGCCCGGGACCGCCGCGGCCTCGATCAGCGCGTCGTGAAAAGGGAAACGGGCCACCACCTGCTCGAAGTTCTGTCCGATGGTTTCCTCAAGGAGCGGAACGTCAGTGTCCCCGGCTGTGTAAGCGCGCATGCTGGCACGCTACCAACATCAGGACCTGAGGAGAAGCATCCGCGCGCCGGCCGGTATTGTGAAATCCATGAGTGCACCCATCGACCTGCAGGCAACGTTCATCCCTAACGACGGCGAGTTCTTCCGCGTGAAGCTCGCCCTTGAAATCGCCATCGACGAGGTGGTGAACGAGCCCGGCTGTATCCGGTACGAGCTGACCGAAGCCACCGAGGAGAAGCTGGTGCTGACGGAGCAGTGGGCGTCGGAGGAGGACCTCACGAAGCATTCCAAGGGCATCGCCGTCCAGGACCTTAACGAATCCCTGAGCGCACTGCTCGCCGAGCCCGTCAAGATCGAACGGCTGTAACTCGCCGCAAACCACAACGCGGGGTCACATTTAGCCCGAAAAACCGAGGATCTCGGGCTAAATGTGACCCCGCGTTGCTGTTAAAGTCACGTTGCTGTTAAGTGGGGCTTAGAAGTCAGGGATCTGCGTGCCGTCCTGCGGACCGGAGCTCTTGGGACCGGCTGGGTCGGCGGCGGCCTGCGCGGCTTCCGCCTGCGAGCGCGCCACGTGGGCGTGGACCTCGTCCATGTCCAGGGCCTTAACGGCGTCCACAACCTGCTCCAGCTGCTGGGCGTTCAACGCACCGGGCTGGGAGAAGACCAGGACCTTTTCGCGGAAGGCCATCAGGGTGGGGATGGACGTAATGCCGGCCTCGGCGGCAAGCTGCTGCTCGGCCTCGGTGTCCACTTTGGTGAAGAGGACGTCGGAGTGCTTCTCCGACACAGCACTGTACGTGGGCCCGAACTGCTTGCAGGGACCGCACCATTCAGCCCAGAAATCCACCAGGACAATATCGTTGCCTTCGATGGTCGATGCGAACTGTTCACCTGTGATATCTACGGTTGCCATGATTCCAACGGTACGCGAGGCACGGGCGGATGTCCCGGCCGCAGGCGCCCTGTTCGCTGCCCGCGTCATCGGAATATCTCGGCGGCGCGGTCGTATACACATAACGGCCCGGGGCATAACGTTGGGGCATCAGGCGCTGACTGCCGAACATAGGAGGGGTTATGGCCCACGCAATCTCTACCCGTTCCCTCACGAAGAAATTCGGCCGGCGGGAAGTGCTGCACGGCGTGGACTTCAGCGTGGAGGCGGGCTCCGTGTTCGGGGTCATCGGCCCGAACGGGGCGGGCAAGACCACCACCATGCGCTGCCTGCTGGACATCATCCGCCCCACCTCCGGGGAAGTCCGGGTGCTGGGCAAGGATCCGCGGCAGGGCGGACCGGAGCTCCGGCGCCGGATCGGCTACCTGCCCGGCGAGCTGTTCCTCGAAGGCCGCGTGACAGGCCGCAAACTGCTCTCCCACTACGAGGCCATCAGCGGTCCGGTGGCGCCGGGCAGGATCGACGCGCTGGCCGAGCGGCTGGGCCTGGACCTCGACCGGCATACCCGCAAGCTGTCCAAGGGCAACAAGCAGAAGCTCGGGCTGGTCCAGGCGTTTATGCACAGCCCTGAACTGCTGGTCCTCGACGAACCCACCAGCGGCCTGGATCCGCTGGTCCAGCAGGAGTTCCATGCCATGGTCCGCGAGGCCCGGCAGCAGGGGCAGACCATTTTCCTCAGCTCGCATGTGCTCAGCGAGGTCCAGCAGACCGCGGATACCGTCGCCATCCTGCGGGACGGCAAGATCATCGCCGTCGAGTCTGTCAGCGGGCTGCGGGAGGGTGCCGTCCGGCACCTTCGGTTCTCGGCCACCGGGATCACCGCGCACGACGCCGGTGCGCTGCTGGGTGCGGTGCCCGGCGTCGGGCACGTGGAGGTACTGGAGTCCAACGGGACGGTCACGCTCTCCGCCACGCTGGCGGGCGCCATCCAGCCTCTGGTGAAGGCCCTAAGCACGCTGAAGTTGAAGGACCTGGTCCTGGAGGAGCCTGACCTGGAGGAATCGGTGCTGCAGATGTATTCCAGCCCCGGAGAGCCCGGCTCCCCTCCTCCGGGCCCCCGGGTTTCCGGCCACCGGGCTTCAACCCATCGGAAGCCAGTTCAACAGGAGTCCGCCAAGTGAGCACAGTAAGCCAAGTGAGCACAGTGAGCACCACCCTGCCGCTCTTCCGCCGCTCGTTCTTCGACAGTTGGCGCTCCACCCTGGCGTGGGCAGCCGGACTGGCTGCGGCGATATTTCTGTACCTGCCCCTGTACCCGTCCATTGGCGGGAGTGCGCAGATGCAGGACATGATCGATGCCCTGCCGCCCGAAATGATGAAGGCCCTCAATTATGATCAGATCGCCAGCGGCCCCGGCTACACCCAGGCAACGGTCTTCGGGCTCATCGGCTTCCTGCTGATGACCATCGCGTCGGTGGGGTGGGGCGCTGCCGCGGTGGGCGGCGACGAGGAATCCGGCCAGCTGGAGCTGACCCTCGCCCACGGGGTGACCCGGGTCCAGGTGGTGCTGGAACGTGCCCTGGCCCTGGCAGTCCGGGTCCTGCTTCTCTCGGCTCTGGTCTTTGTGCTGGTGCGGCTGCTTAACGATTCAGCCCAACTCAACATCCGCCCGGAGGATCTCTTTGGTGCGTCCGTACTGTTTGCCGGTCTGTCACTGCTGACCGGCACCGCCGCGCTGTGCGCCGGCGCGGTGTCCGGCCGGAAGACCTACGGGCTGGCCGCGGGCGCCGCCGTCGGCGTTCTGGGATACGTCTTCAACGCTGTTGGCAGGCAGAGCCCGGACCTCGAGTGGCTGCTCGGCCTGAGCCCCTATCACTGGGCGTACGGGAACGTCCCGGTGGCCAACGGAGCGGACTGGGCTGCGGCCGGATGGCTGTGGGGCCTCTCGGCGGCGCTGGTCGCCCTGGCGGCCGTGGCCGTCAGCAGGCGCGACGTCGGCACCTAACGCTCGCCGCCGCGGCCGTCAGACCGTGGCGTCCCACAGGTGCGGCGCCGGGGTACGGCTGCCCGGGAGGGCATTGGTCTCACGCCATTCGTGGATCCACTCCGGCAGCACCAGGTCCGCCGGCGGAGTGCCGAATTCGCGCAGGATTTCCTCCTGGCTGACGGGTTTTCCCTTGCTGACCAAGCGGGTGGCGATGTAGGCACGCGCGTAAATTTCGCCGTCGGCCACCATGCGCTGCTCGAAATAGATGGCCTTGGCATCAAGGCCGATGATCTTCGTTTCAATGGTGTACTGCTGCCACAGCTGCAGGGATTTCCGGAACGCGATGGTCTCCCCCGCCGCGACGGGGCTCCACCGGCGCTGGCGCATCCGCTTCCACACCCCGCTGCGCACCATGAGGTCGAACCGGCCCAGGTCCATCAGGGAGAAGTACATGCCGTTATTGACGTGCATGGCAATGTCGATGTCGGTCGGGAGGACCCGCAGCGGCAGGGACGAAGTGCCCCAGATGGTCAGCGCCGGGCGGCGGGCGGACGTGAACAGCATCAGGAGGGTGCGCAGAAGCAGGTGCATGCCTAATTGTTACCCGCGAGTAACAAGCTGGCAAATCCGGCGTCGGCATGGTCGCCGCTTGCGGTGCGGGCGTCGGAGCCCGGTAGCGGCCGGACCGGTGCCGGGTAGGAAGCGCCGGCCCGGCCAAGTAGGCGGCGGAAAAAATAGGGTAGCCCCTACTCGTGCCCGGACGAAGTCGCCTTCCTAGACTCGGAGTTCCTAGGGCCGAACAAAGTTGCCGGCGCATCCTCCAACGCTGGGGTGGGTGATGCCGCTTCATTGCGGAGCTCCCGTTTTCCTGAAAGCGGGCGCCCCCATCGTGCGGTGTGGGGTTCCGGCCGTGGCCGGGACCCCACAGCGCATCACACGTTGCTCCGTCCCGCATCCGGTGGTGGCATTGCCGCGCAACCCGGCCGGGCCGACCCTTGATGGGCCACCTATGAACCAGCCGACCGCTAACGACAACACACACAGCCGAAACTTCGAAACAGACGCCCCCAGGGTCGATCTCGTGACGGGCCCAAAACGGGTCAACAAAAAACTGTGGGGAGGCATGGCGGGCGCCGCCGTCGTTGCCACACTCAGCATCGCTGCTCTGATAGGACCAGCGGCAACCGCGCCCGGGGCACCTTCGGCCGCAGGAGCAATCACGACGGCGGACGCACCGGATGGGCAGGGCACCGCACCTGTGGCGGCGGCACCCGCGGAAACGCCCTCCGCGGTCCCGGCCATCCCCGCTGCGGCTGACCCCGTTTCCATTCCAGCGGAAGCCGCCGCCCCGGCGGAAGCGCCGGCCCCGGCGGCTGCGGCACCACCACCGGCCACCGACACCAACGTCTATACCGTGGTCCCGGGAGACACCGTAGGCGGGATCGCGGCCCGTCACGGCGTGGACATGAACGCCATGCTCGCGGCCAACGGACTCGGTGCTTACAGCTTGATCGTCCCGGGGCAGACCCTGAAACTGACCGGTCCCGCCGTCGTGGTTTCAGCACCCGCCCCCGCACCCGCCCAGGCCGCCGCCCCGGCGCAAGCTGCACCGGCACCGGCCCCGGCTGCGGTTCCCGCGGCCGGGGCCCTGGTTCCTGCCGCACCGGCGGTCCGGACCATCTATGTGGCAGGTGCCGGTGGACAGTCCATGGTTGACGCCTGCATCGGGCCCATCCATTACACGCCAAATGACGGGTATTCACTCTTCATCACGGAGCACGATTTCTGCGGCGGCTGGGCGCGTTTCTCCGGAATCGGCGTCGGTGAAACGGTCAGCATTCCCGGCTACGGCACCTTCAAGGTGACAGCCAGGGGCCAGGTGCCCAACCCGGGCACCACAAACGACGTCATCCGGGTGTTCGGCGGCTTCCCGCGGGCCATCCTGCAGACATGCATCCCCGGCACCAACCAGATGCTGCTGATCGCCCTGAACTGAGCAGAAACTTGTTCGCGGTTCCGAACCTGCAAGGCAGGGAGCCGCGAACAAGGCTATAGGGAATTGATTAATGCGGCGTGTCTGCTAGGCCGACATGTGATGGCGTTCGGAGATGTGCTCCACCAGGGCGCCCACCCGGTCTTCGGTGTAGTTGCGGGCGATGTCGCCCTGGCTGATGATGCCAACCAGTTTGTGGTCGGCAATCACCGGGAGCCGCCGGACCTGGTGGGTCTCCATCATCTCGATGGCAGCGTCAACGCTCGCATCAGCGTCCACCCAGTAGGGCTTGCCCGAGGCGAGTTCGCGGGCCATCATCTCGCGGGGGCTGCGGCCGGCGGCGACACATTTCAGCACGATGTCGCGGTCTGTGATCATGCCCTGCAGCTTGCCGTCATCGCCGCAGATCGGCAATGATCCGCAATCCAGGTCCAACATCATCCGTGCCGCATCTTCGAGCGTCTGCCCTTCCTTGATGCACCGGGCATCCGTGGTCATGAATTCACGTACAGCACTCATTGGTCCTCCTTCATCGATTGTGTATCGACGCAGGGCACCGGGGCACATGCGCCGATGCTGCCAGACTACGCCCGGCCCGGAGGACCTGTCGACGGTGTTTTCAGCCGGCCTGGCCCACGGGTTTTCCCCTGCTGACGGTCCATTCCCCCGGTAACGCCGAGGGGAATAGACCGTCCCGCGGGGAAAAGCGGACGGGCCGGACCCACCGGTTTCCAGGCACAAAAAAGCCTCCGGAACCTGGTGGTTCCGGAGGCTTTTCCTTGGGTGGCAGATGAGGGATTCGAACCCCCGTAGGCGTTGCCAGCTGATTTACAGTCAGCCCCCTTTGGCCGCTCGGGTAATCTGCCGAACTTCAAAAGAAGATCACCCCCGGCTGCAGTCTGCAGAACGTCCGTTTCCGGGCCGTTCCGCTTCCAGTAACCGCGGGCAAGACAACTTTACAGAACTTCTGCCGAAGAATCGAATCGAGCCGGTTCACCATCGCAGCCGGCCCTGAAACCCGCGCGGTTCCGCGGGAAAACCGGGTCACTCAGGCTTCGCCGAGAATGCGTCCTGCCAGCTTTGCCTCGAACTTCACTGCCTGCTCTTCCGTAATCTGGTTCAGCTGGACTGCCCGCCGCAGGTCCTCGCTGACGCCGTTCATCCGGGCGGAGGCATCCGGAACGGGGCTGAACATAATGGAACCAGCCAGGGCGGCCGCCGCGACGGAGGTTGCGGCGGTGGCAACCGCTCCGGCGGCGAGGGCGGTTGACCGGGTGACGTAACGGACGGCGTTGTTGTTCATTGCTTCCCTTTCGTGCTTCTTCCAACTCGTTCAACTCTCCCCCGCATGGCTTCGTTCCCGCCGGGCGTCCGCTATGAGGGAACTGTGAATCCGTCCGCGCCGGTCCGCAGTAGCGTCACAGCCGATCCGTATTAGGCTGGAATGCAGAGAATAACGCCCTCCGGAGCCATTGCGGGGGCACCCATCAGCACAAGGAGAGTCATGGCAGGCGAGTCAACGTTCGACGTCGTAAGCAAAGTGGACAAGCAGGAAGTGGCCAACGCCCTGCACCAGGCGCAGAAGGAACTCGTCCAGCGCTACGACTTCAAGGGTGTGGGCGCCGAGGTTGATTTCAGCGGCGAGAAGATCCTGATGAAGGCCAATTCCGAGGAACGGGTCATGGCTGTGCTGGACGTGCTGCAGTCCAAGCTGATCCGCCGCGGCATCTCACTGAAGTCCCTGGACACCGGTGAACCCTACGCGTCCGGCAAGGAGTTCCGGCTGGAAGCCACCATCAAGGAAGGCATCGAGCAGGACCTGGCCAAGAAAATCAACAAGCTGATCCGGGATGAGGGGCCCAAGGGCGTCAAGTCCCAGATCCAGGGCGATGAACTCCGCGTTTCTTCCAAGTCCCGTGACGACCTGCAGTCCGTGATGGCGCTGCTGAAGGACTTTGACGAGGCAGACCTGCAGTTCGTCAACTTCCGCAGCTAGCGCACGACGGCGGCGCCTGGCTTAAGTGGTCAGCGTCAGCTAAGCGGCCGGCCAGCCATCCGCTCCAGCCGGTTGATGCGGTCGCTCATGGGCGGGTGGGTCGCGAACAGCTTGGTCATGGCGCCGCCGCGGAAGGGGTTGGCGATCATCAGGTGAGACGTATTGACCAGCCGCTGATCCTGCGGCAATGGCGCAATCCGCACACCCTGTTCGATCTTGCGCAGGGCTGAGGCGAGCGCCAGCGGATCGCCGGTGAGCTGCGAACCGTCCTCGTCGGCGTCGTACTCCCTGGTCCGGGAGATGGCCAGCTGGATCAGGGAGGCTGCGAAGGGCGCCAGGAGCGCCATGGCGATCATGGCCAGCGGGTTGGCGTTCCGTCGGTCACCGCCGCCGAAGAACAGCAGCATCTGGCCCACCGAGGTGATCACGCCGGCCACCGCGGCTGCCACCGAGGACGTGAGGATGTCCCGGTTATAGACGTGCATCAGCTCATGCCCCAGTACCCCGCGCAGTTCCCGGGCGTCCAGCAGCTGCAGGATCCCTTCGGTGCAGCAGACGGCCGCGTTCCGGGGGTTCCGGCCTGTGGCGAAGGCGTTCGGGTTCATGGTGGGTGAGAGGTAGATGCGCGGCATCGGCTGGTTGGCCCGGGCTGAAAGTTCGCGCACAATCTGGTACAGCTGCGGCGCCTGGGCTTCGGTCACGGGGTAGGCCTGCATGGAGCGGATGGCGATCTTGTCGCTGTTCCAGTAGCCGTAAGCTGTGGTGCCCACCCCCACCAGGGCCATGATCCAGATGGGTGCCGCGCTGCGGGTGTTCAGCCCGATCAGGCCGCCCAGCCCCAGAAGCACGGCCCAGAGCACTCCGAAGAGCGCCGCAGTCTTCAGTCCGTTGTAATGCCTGTGCATGTCCCCGCTCCTCGATCTCGCCCCAACACGGCCGCCCCGACACAACGCCGGTGCACAGGCCGCACGGGTAAGGCAGGGCCCTACGGCACCGGACTATGGGCATCGTACTTCCGGAAACCCGGCTGAAGCTGAGAGACCAGCCAGGCCACCAGCACGCACAACGCCCCGCCCAGAAGCAGGACCCAGCCCTCACTTAAAATCTTAGTCCCGCCGCCCGCCAGCAGGTCGCCCACGCGGGGCCCGCCGGCCACCACCACAATGAAGACGCCCTGGAGGCGTCCGCGCAGATGATCCGGCGCGGCGGCCTGCAGGATGGTGTTGCGGAAGACGGCACTGATGGAGTCGGCGATCCCGGCCAGGGCACAGCACACCGCCGCAGGGACCAGCCACAGGGTCGCGCCGCCGTCGGACGTCCGCCCTGCCAGGAGCACCACCGCGCCGAAGCCGGCAATGGAGGCGCCCCAGCCCATCACGGACCACACCACCGCGCTCCCCTGCCACCGCACCCGGCCCAGGGGTCCGGAAAAGAGCCCGGCGAGGAAGGCGCCCACGGCGGTGGAGGCCAGCAGGATGCCCATGGTGGACTCGCCGCCGCCGATCATCAGGGCGCCGATGGCCGGCATCAGCGCCCGGGGCTGGGCCAGGATCATGGCCACGAGGTCGATGATGAAGGTCATCCGCAGGTTTGGCCGCGTGCCCAGGAAGCGGAAGCCTTCAATCACGGACCGGATCCCGGCCCGGCCCGCGGTTCCCGAGGGTGGAATGGACGGCAGCCGGAAGACCGCCCACAGGACAAAGACGAAGCACATCAGGTCGATGGTGTAGGTCCACGCGAAGCCCACCCACGCCACCAGCACGCCGGCCAGCAGAGGGCCCACGGTCATGGCCAGCCCGAAGGTGATCATGTTGAGCGCGTTGGCTGCGGGCAGCAGTTCCCTGCGGAGGAGCGTGGGGATGATGGCGCTGCGCGCAGGCTGATTAATGGCCTGGGCGCCGCTCTGGAGGGCCACCAGGAGGTAGAGGATCCAGACGTTTCCCAGGTGCAGCCAGGACTGGAGCGCAATCAGGCCGGTGGTCAGCCAAAGGACTGAGCTGGCCAGCAGCACCACCGTGCGGCGGTTGTGGGCATCGGCGATGGAACCGCCCAGCAGGCCGCCGAACACCAGCGGCACCAGCGCGAAAACACTGAGGAGGCCAACGTAGAAGCTGTCCTGGGTCAGCCGGTAGACCTCGAGGCTGACGGCCACGAGGGTGAGCTGACTGCCCACGGCGGCCACGGCAGAGCCAAGCCAGAGACGGCGGAACGCCGGGCTCTCCCGCAGCGGCGTGACGTCTGCCAGTAATTTCCCCACCCCGCAACCCTAATGGGACCGGCCGCGCACCGTGCGGGCCGGGCGGCTGGAAGTCCATGCCCTGGGCCGCTCGGCCGGCGAGTCCGTGAACCCGCTCCAGGAGTTCCTTAACTTTGCCCGATGTTAACCCGCACTTATTATGACGAGATCATAATAAGTGGCATACTGAAGGCATGACGGAACACTTTGAGGGCCACGAAGCATGGGCTGCCGCCCTGCGGTCCCACGGCCGCCGGGTGACCAGGCAGCGGCTGGCCGTGCTTGCCGCCGTCGAACACCACCCGCATTCACCGGCGGAGAGCATCCTCGCTGCCGCCCGGGCCGAGCTCCCGGAACTCACTGCGCAGTCCGTTTACGTGGTCCTGGGCGACCTCACAGACCTGCACATGCTGCGCCGGTTCGAGCCGCCCCACTCCCCCGCCCTGTACGAGACCCGCGTAGGCGACAACCACCACCACGCCATCTGCATCAGCTGCGGCCGCGTGGAAGACGTGGAATGCGCCGTCGGGCACGCACCCTGCCTGACGCCGCACTGGGATGAGAATGCCAAGCCCATGACCATCCAGATTGCCGATGTGATGTACCAGGGCATCTGCCAGGACTGCCAGCAGTCCCAACAACTTCCTTCTGAACGTAACCAAGTAATAGAGAAATAGGAGAACAATGACTGCCATTTCAACCACCCAGTCAGGTGCCCCCGTCACGTCCGACGCGCACTCCCAGTCAGTTGGTGCCGACGGTGCCATCATCCTGACTGACCACTACCTGATCGAAAAGCTCGCCCAGTTCAACCGCGAGCGCGTGCCGGAGCGCGTTGTGCACGCCAAGGGCGGCGGTGCTTTCGGTACCTTCAAGACCACCTCGGACGTTTCCAAGTACACCAAGGCTGCGTTCCTGCAGCCGGGTGTTGAGACGGACATGCTGATCCGCTTCTCCTCAGTGGCCGGCGAGAGCGGCTCCCCCGACACCTGGCGCGATCCCCGCGGCTTCGCCGTCAAGTTCTACACCACCGAGGGCAACTACGACCTCGTGGGCAACAACACCCCTGTCTTCTTCATCCGCGACGGCATCAAGTTCCCGGACTTCATCCACTCCCAGAAGCGCCTCCCGGGCACCCACCTGCGTGACGCCGACATGCAGTGGGACTTCTGGACCCTGTCCCCCGAGTCCGCGCACCAGGTCACCTGGCTCATGGGCGACCGCGGCCTGCCGGCTTCCTGGCGTGAAATGCAGGGCTACGGCTCGCACACCTACCAGTGGATCAACGCCGAAGGCGAGCGCTTCTGGGTCAAGTACCACTTCAAGTCCAACCAGGGCGTCAAGGCCATGACCGGCGATCAGGCCGAGGAACTGGCCGGCTCGGACGCGGACTTCTATATCCGCGACCTGCAGGAAAACATCGCCGCCGGCAACTTCCCGTCCTGGGAACTGCACGTCCAGGTCATGCCCTACGAGGATGCCAAGACGTACCGCTTCAACCCGTTCGACCTCACCAAGGTGTGGCCGCACTCTGACTACCCGCTGATCCACGTGGGCACCATGGAGCTGAACAAGAACCCGGAGAACTACTTCGCGCAGATCGAGCAGGCCACCTTCGCGCCCTCGAACTTCGTGCCGGGCATCGCAGCCTCGCCGGACAAGATGCTGCAGGCTCGCATCTTCTCCTACGCAGACGCACACCGTTACCGCGTGGGCACCAACCACGCCCAGCTCCCCGTGAACCTGCCCAAGAGCCAGGTCAACAACTACAGCCAGGACGGCCAGGGACGCTTCAGCTTCAACGCCCCCTCTGTTCCGGTGTACGCGCCGAACTCCGTAGGCGGCCCCGCCGCTGTTGAGCCGGCTTCCCCGGCAGGTGGCTGGGAGAACGACGGCGAGCTGACGCTTTCCGCACACTCGCTCCGTGCCGAAGACGGCGACTTCGGTCAGGCCGGCACGCTGTACCGCGAAGTGTTCGACGACGGCGCCAAGGCCCGCCTGCTGGACACCATCACCGGCGCCGTGGGCGGCGTGAAGACCGCCGACATCAAGGAACGCGCCATCCAGTACTGGACGAACGTTGACGCCGACCTCGGCGCGAAGCTGCGCGCCAACCTGGGTGCCGGCGCCGTTGACTCCGACGCTGAGGCTGCCAACAAGATCGGCTAGTTCGGTCTTTCCGCAGAACCGAAGCACCCCGCCACGGATTGTCCGTGGCGGGGTGTTTTTGTTGTGCGCAGGGGGCTACGCCACGTCGGTCCGGCTGGCGGAGGCCTGGGTCGGGGCCGCCGAAACCTCGCCCGCTGCCGCCGGGCGGTGGCCTTTCTTGGCCAGCTGGATCTGCTCGTAGACGTGGTGGCGGAGCTCGGTGAAGCGCGGCAGGGACCGGGTCTCCAACTGGTCGCGGTCCACCGGAAGGTCGATGAGGATATCCTCCTGGACCACCGTGGGCGAGGAAGACAGGATGATGACGCGCTCGCCAAGGTAGACGGATTCGTCGATATCGTGGGTCACGAACAGGATCGTGATTCCGAGCTTCTTCCACACCATGCGGATCAGGTCCTCCAAATCCGCGCGGGTCTGTGCGTCCACGGCGGCGAAGGGCTCGTCCATCAGCAGCACCTCCGGCTGATACGCGATGGCCCGGGCGATGGCCACGCGCTGCTGCATGCCGCCGGAAAGCTGCCACGGGTAGGAGCGCGGAACGTGGGCCAGGCCCACCGCCTCAAGGGCCTCGTCCACCAGCTTGTCCCGTTCGGCCTTGGGCACACCCTGGTTCTTCAGCGGCAGTTCCACGTTTTCACGGACGCGCATCCATGGGAAAAGGGAGCGGCCGTACTCCTGGAAGACGACGGCCATCTTCTTCGGCGGACCCGAGACGCGTTTGCCGTCCAAAAGCACCTCGCCCTCGGTGGGCGCCATCAGCCCGGAAATGCACTTCAGGAGGGTGGTCTTGCCGGAGCCGGAAGGACCCACGAGGCAGGCCAGTTCGCCGGCGCGCAGGTCAAAGGTCAGGTTGCGCACCGCCTCAATGTCGCCGCCGTCGGTCTGGTACACCTTCTTCAGGCCGCGCACGGAGAGCATCGCGTCCGGCAGAGTCTTCCCGGCTGGCTGTGTATTCCCGGCTGGTGCCGGGGTTGCCTCAGGCTGCATTTTCTACCTCTTTCTGGCCGTGGTACCAGCGCAGGATGTTCCGCTCGGCCCACTGGAAGATGAACGACATGGCTACACCCAGCAGACCAAGCACCACAATGCCGGACCACATTTCCGGAATGGCAAAGGACCGCTGGAACTGGACGATGGTGAAGCCAAGCCCCGAGGACGAGGCGAACATTTCGGAGATGACCATCAGGATCAGCCCCAGGGACAGGGACTGGCGCACGCCGGCCATGATCTGCGGGCTGGCTGAAGGCAGCACCAGGTACCGGACGCGGGCCCAGCCGTCGATCCCGTAGGTGTGGGCCGAATCCGAGAGGACCCCGTCCACGGCCCGGACACCTTCGATGGTGTTCAACAGGACAGGCCACACACAGCCGGAAATGATCACCGCCACCTTCATGGAGTCCGTTATGCCCATCAGCAGGATCAGAACCGGAACCAGGACAGGTGGCGGGATCGCGCGGAAGAACTCCAGGGTGGGTTCCAGCAGCGCCCGGAGCCATCTGACGGAACCGATCAGGACGCCGCCGACGACGCCGATGATGATCGCCGCCACAACCCCCACCAGGAGCCGCCCAACGCTGGGCAGCACGTCGCTAAAGAAGCGGGGGCCGAACCAGACCTCGCCGAACTTGGCGACCAGGGTTGCAGGAGTGGGGACGAAGAAGTTCACCGTGCCGAGGGTGGAGGCCCACCAGAGCAGGACCAGCAGGACCGGCAGCGCCAGGACGTAGCCGAGGGTTTTCAGACTTTTCACACGATCACCTCGGAGCGGACGGAGGAGTGCCAGGACAGGGTTTTCTTCTCGATGAACCGCATCACCGCGTTGATCAGCACGCCAATCAGGCCGGTGGCCAGTACCAAGGCGTACATGCCCGAGATGGCGCCGCCGGACTGGGCGAGCGCGATTTCCCGGCCGAGACCGGGAGAGCCGATCACCAGTTCTGCGGTGATGGCCAGGACGAGTGCCACCGTGGCGGCCAGACGGACGCCTGTCATCAGGTAGGGCAGGGCTGTGGGGAAAACGACGTAGCGGATCCTCGCCATCCGGCCCAGCCCATAGGTCTTTGCGGTGTTGTTGGCCACCATGTCGATGTCTGCCACGCCGTAAAGGACCTGGATCAGGACCTGCCAGAAGGCGGCATAGGTAATCAGCATCAGGGATGATTCGATCTTCACGCCGAAGAGCAGCACCGCCAGCGGAATCAGGGCCACCGATGGGATGGGCCGCAGGAATTCCACGGTGGAGTTCGTGGCTTTCCGGAGGAAGTCGCTGGAGCCGATGACGAAGCCCAGCAGCACGGCCAGGGTGACGGCGATGACCAGGCCCAGGAACCAGGCCATCATGGTCTCACCAACCGAGATCCAGAAGGCTGTCAGGCCGAAGTCGCGCACCAGGGCGAGGATAACTTCGCTGGCGGGCGGGAGGAAGCGTTCATTGATGATGCCCAGCCGCGGAATGAGCTCCCACGTGCCAAGGAATCCGATGATCCCCGCCAGGCCAAGCAGCTGTTTTACCGGCACCTTGCGGCCCGGCCGGCGGTCCCGTCCCGCAGTGGAGACGGGACCGCCGGAAGTGACAGCGTCTGCACTCACGGGAGAAGGTCGCCTGCGTTCGGAGCCTTGCTCAGCGTGCCGTACTTGGCGGCGGCGTCGCCGAGGGTCTTGAAGGCGTCCTTGTTGAACTCCACGCGATAGCGCGGCAGGATCATCTTGGCGCGGGTGGCTTCATCGATCTTGGTGTATGTTCCCACGATGTCCCGAACTTCCTGGGGATGGCCCTGGGCGTACTCAAGTGACTTGTTCATCGCACGGGTGAACTTTCCCGTGAGGTCGGCCTTGCCCTTGACGGTGTCAGCCTTCGTGAAGTAGCCGGCGATATCCAGTTCCGGGCTCATCTCGACAAAATTCGAGGAGACGATGGTGCCCCCCTCGGCCACCGCCTTGGAGAGGAACGGTTCCAGGATCCAGGCTGCGTCCACCTGCTTGTTGGTCAAGGCGGCCGGGGCGTCAGGGAAGGCCACCTCAACAAACTTCACGCTGTTCGGGTCACCGCCGCCCTTTTCGATAACCGATTTGATGGTGGTATCGCCGATGTTGGAGAGGTTATTCACCGAAACGGTTTTGCCGGCCAGGTCCTTGGCGGCCGTGATGGGGGACCCGGCGGGAACCACCACACCACCAATGTCCTTGCCCTTTTCACCGGTAGTGGACGCCCCGTTGGCCACGAACTTCAGGTCAAGGCCCTTGTCCTTGGCCACCATGACGGAGATCAGGTTCGAAAACGCAAAGTCGAAGCTCCCGCTGACCACGCCGGGGACGATTGCCGCTCCACCGGAGGCCGTCTGGATATCCAGCTGGATGCCCTCGTCCTTAAAGAACCCCTGTTTGTTGCCGAGGAAGATCGGTGCGCAGTCCACAATGGGGATGACTCCGACGCTGACCTTGGTCAAATTCGCATTCCCGGCTCCGGCGGAGGATGCTCCACCGCCTGTGGAACTCGGTGAGCCCGACCCGCAGGCGGACAGGCCCAGGACGGATGCTGCGGCGAGTACAGCGATGACGCTACGACGTTTCATGTTCACTCCTTTGTGAGGGGCATTGGGTGCTCAAACGCCCCAAACCAACTCTGTTCGCAGTCCGAACAGACGTTCAAGGAAAGTCTCTGCTACCGGACGTTGAAGGGTCAACCAGATCAGCCCATTGTTACCCTCATGATACGTAAGCGACCGTATGGTGGACAGGGTCCCTGACCTTCGCAGGTTTATGAAGGAAATCGAGGCTTTCCACATAGCCTGTGCAACCTATGGCTGGCGGCCGGTCCCCCTGCCTAGGATCACTGCATGAGCACATTTGAAGGCATTCCCGCCGGGGCATTCGAGTTCTACGCCGAGCTTGAGGACAACAACAATCGGGAGTGGTGGCTGGAGCATAAGGACAGCTATACGAGCCTGGTCCGGGAACCCCTCACGGCGCTGCTGGCTGAACTGGAACCACGGTTCGGTCCGGCGAAGATCTTCCGGCCGAACCGGGATGTCAGGTTCTCCCAGGACAAGTCGCCCTACAAAACCGCCCAGGGCGCCTTTGCCTCGGCCCAGGAAGGTGTGGGTTATTACCTTCAGGTCAGCGCTGACGGGCTGCTGGTGGGAGGCGGCTATCATTCCCACACCCCGGCCCAGCTGGCAAGGTTCCGGAATTCGGTGGACGCCTCGGGCACCGGTGAATCGCTGCGGCACATCGTGGACGGCATCGCCGCGGCCGGTTTTGCCGTGGGAGGCGAGAAGCTGAAGACCGTGCCGCGCGGTTATGACCGGGCGCATCCCCGGGCAGAACTGCTTAAGCACAAATCGCTTTCGGCCGGCACCGACCTCGGCCAGCCGGAGTGGGTCTCGTCGCCGGCGGCTGCTCAGGAGATCGCCAGGCTCTGGGAACAGCTCCGGCCCCTCGTTGACTGGGTGGGCAGGCACGCTGCGCCGTGACCCGGGCAAGCGCACCGGTCGGCCAGAGGCCGGCAGCGTAATCAGTGCCGGCCCAGATGGAAGAGGCACCCGATCCCCTGAGGGACCGGGTGCCTCTAATCCCGGGAAATTCCGGCGGAACTGCCGGGAACAGCCTTCGTGCGGGCGGCCGAAGCGGCTACACGCGGGACGCAAGTTCCTTTTCGGGGGCGCCGTCGACTGCGGACTTAGCCTCGGCGAACTTCTCGTTCAGGCGCGAGTGCTTCTGCCCGTACGCGAAGTAGATGATGAGGCCGATTACCAGCCAGCCGGCGAAGAAGATCCAGGTTTCCACGGCCAGGTTCGTCATCAGGTACAGGCACAGCAGGGCGGACACAATGGGCAAAACCTTGCCGAACGGAACGCGGAAGGACGGCTTCAGGTCCGGGCGCTTTTTACGCAGCACCAGGATGCCAAGGCTAACCATCACGAACGCGGACAGCGTACCGATGTTGATCATTTCTTCCAGCAGGTCCACGTTGGTCAGGCCCGCGACAAGTGCCACTGCCGCACCACAGATGATCTGGAGGCGCACCGGCGTCGAACGTTTGTCACTGGTCTTGGACAGGCTCCGGGGCAGCAGTCCGTCGCGGCTCATGGCCAGCACCACGCGGGACAGCCCCATCAGGAGCACCATGATGACGGTGGTGAGACCGATTAGGGAGCCGAAGGCGATGACCTTGGCGGCGGTGGTGTTGCCGACAGCTTCGAAGGCGGTGGTGAGGGTGGGGTTCTTGGCCGCGGCGAGTTCCGTGTAGGACACCATGCCGGTCAGCGCGAGGGACACCAGGATGTAAAGCAGGGTGACGACGGCGAGGCCGCCGAAGATGCCGCGGGGCAGCGTCTTCTGGGGGTTCTTGACTTCCTCCGCGGAGGTGGCCACCACGTCAAAGCCGATGAAGGCGAAGAACACCAGGGCAGCGCCGGCGAAGATGCCCAGCGTGCCGTACTGCGCCGGAGCGGCGCCGGTGAGGAATCCGAAGAAGGACTGCTTGAGGACATCCGCGCTGCCGCCGGCCGTGGGCTCAGCTGCCGGGACGAACGGACTGTAGTTCTCGACCTTCACATAGGTGAAGCCCACAACGATCACGAAGAGCACCACGGCGATCTTGATCAGGGTGAAAACGTTGCCTACGCGGGCGGAGAGTTTGGTGCCCAGCACCAGCAGGACCGTGAAGATGGCAACGATCAGGAAGGCGCCCCAGTAGAGGTCGACGCCGCCGACCGAGAGGGCGGGCGGGACGTCGGCGCCCATCAGCGCGAAGACCTTGCTGAGGTAGATTCCCCAGTATTTGGCGATGACCGCCGCGGCGGTGAAGAGTTCCAGGATCAGGTTCCAGCCGATGATCCAGGCCAGCACTTCCCCCATGGTGGCGTACGTGAACACATAGGCGGACCCGGCAACGGGAATGGCGGTGGCAAACTCCGCGTAGCACATGATGGCCAGGGCGCAGGTCACGGCGGCGATGGCGAAGGAGACAGTCACGGCCGGGCCGGAGAAGTTGGCAGCGGCCTTGGCGCCAACTGAGAAAATGCCGGCGCCGACCGCAACGGCAACGCCCATGATCATCAGGTCCCAAGTGCTGAGCGACCGCTTGAGCTTGCGTCCGGGTTCGTCGGCGTCGGCGATCGACTGCTCGATGGATTTGGTCCGGAGAAGGTTCATAAGTGGTTCCACAATCTTGAATAGTGTAGGAAACAGACTTATTGACTTTACCGCCCGCCCATTGGACGGTCACAATTGTTCCGCATCGTGAGACAGCTCAGACGCCGAAGATAATGCAGGAAAGCCCTCAAGAGCCTCCTTTTCGAGGCCCTCAAGGGCTTTCCTGTCGAACCGGTTCAGACGGGCCAGTCCATCAGCGTGGACCGGATCAGGAACCGTTTGCCTTCGGGAGATTCGACCGAGAAGCCGTTCCCCCGGCCTGCCACCACATCCACCGTCAGATGCGTATGGCTCCAGTATTCGAACTGTTCCCGGGACATCCAGAACTCCAGCGGCTCCGGCTTGAGCCCGTCCGAGATATCGAACAGTCCCAGCAGCACGTCCGAATCCCCCGTGATGAACTCGCCTGCGGGGAAGCACATCGGCGAGGAGCCGTCGCAGCAGCCGCCGGACTGGTGGAACATCAGCGGCCCGTGCTGGCGCCAGAGCTTCTGCAGCAGTTCCACCGCCTCCGGGGTGAGCGCCACCCGGGAGAAATTTTCCCCGGGCAGCGTCACCGCGGCGTCGAGCCGTTGGTTGGGCATCAGAACCTCAGCACCACGCGGCCATCGATCTTGGCGTGCTTCATCTCGTCAAGGACTGCGTTGATTTCCCCGAGCTCCCGCACGGACACGGTGGGGTGAATCTTGCCCTGCGCGTAGAAGTCCAGCGCTTCCTCCAGGTCCTGCCGCGTGCCCACGATCGAACCGCGGACGGTCAGGCCCTTGAGCACAATCTCGAAAATGGGCGCCGGGAAATCGCCCGGCGGCAGGCCGTTGAACACAATCGTCCCGCCCCGGCGTGCCATGCCGATCGCCTGTCCGAAAGCGGACGGGTGCACTGCGGTGACAAGGACTCCATGGCAACCTCCGGTTTCGCGCTGAATGACTTCCACAGGATCCTCGTGCAGGGCGTTGACCGTCAGTTCGGCACCATGGGCCTTGGCGAGGGCCAGTTTGTCGTCCGCGATGTCCACCGCGGCCACCCGCAGCCCCATGGCCACGGCGTACTGGACGGCGATGTGGCCCAGGCCGCCGATGCCGGAAATGGTGACCCACTGCCCCGGCCTGGCCTCGGTCATTTTGAGCCCCTTGTAGACGGTGACGCCGGCACAGAGCACCGGCGCCACCTCGACGGGGTCGGATCCCGCCGGTATGCGCGCCGCGAAGCGCGAGTCCACCAGCATGTACTCGCCGAAGGAGCCGTCCACGCTGTAGCCGGCGTTCTTCTGCGCCTCACACAGCGTTTCCCAGCCGGTACGGCAGTACTGGCAGTCCCCGCAGGCGGACCACAGCCACGCGTTTCCCACCAGGTCCCCGACGGCGAGGTCAGTGACACCCTCGCCGAGGGCCACCACTTCACCCACGCCCTCGTGGCCCGGAATGAACGGCGGGGTCGGCTTGACCGGCCAGTCGCCCTCCGCCGCGTGGAGGTCAGTGTGGCAGACGCCGGTGGTGAGAACCTTGACCAGGGCTTCCCCCGGACCCGGAGCGGGAAGCGTGACGTCCTTGATCTGGAGGTCCTTGCCGAATTCGGTTACTACTGCAGCTTGCATTGTCGTCGTCATTGGCGAAATCCTTAGCGTTTGAGTGCAGGTGATGAGGGTGGGCGGGCGGCCCGGGGCCACCCGCCCGGACGGGCTTAGAAGAAGCCCAGCTTGTTTTCGTTGTAGCTGACCAGCAGGTTCTTGGTCTGCTGGTAGTGGTCCAGCATCATGGAGTGGTTTTCACGCCCGATGCCTGAGGACTTGTAGCCGCCGAACGCGGCACCCGCCGGGTAGGCGTGGTAGTTGTTGACCCACACACGGCCTGCCTGGATTTCGCGGCCTGCCCGGTACGCAACGTTGCCGTTGCGGGACCAGACGCCGGCGCCGAGGCCGTAGAGGGTGTCATTGGCGATGCCCATGGCGTCGTCGTAGTCACTGAATTTCGTCACCGACACCACGGGCCCGAAGATCTCCTCCTGGAAGATCCGCATCTTGTTGTGGCCCTCGAAGACGGTGGGCTGGACGTAGTAGCCGCCGGCCAGGTCGCCTTCGAGCTGGGCACGCTCACCGCCGATCAGCACCTTGGCGCCTTCCTGCTTGCCGATGTCGATGTAGGAGAGGATCTTTTCGAGCTGGTCGTTGGAGGCCTGGGCGCCCACCTGGGTTTCGGTGTCCAGCGGGTTGCCCTGGATCATCTTTCCCACCCGGGCAATGGCGTCCTCCATAAAGGAGTCGTAGATGTCTTCCTGGATCAGGGCGCGGGACGGGCAGGTGCAGACTTCGCCCTGGTTGAAGGCGAAGAGCGCGAAGCCCTCCTGCGCCTTGTCGTAGAACGCGTCGCCCGTGTCCGCGGCAACGTCGTTGAAGAAGATGTTGGGGCTCTTGCCGCCGAGTTCCAGCGTGACCGGGATGAGGTTCTGGCTGGCGTACTGGCTGATCAGCCGGCCGGTGGTGGTTTCGCCGGTGAAGGCGATCTTGCGGATCCGGGGGCTGGAGGCCAGCGGCTTGCCCGCTTCAACGCCGAAGCCGTTGACCACGTTCAGCACACCGGCGGGCAGGAGGTCACCGATGAGTTCCATCAGGACGAGGATGGACGAAGGCGTCTGCTCGGCCGGTTTGAGGACCACGGCGTTGCCTGCCGCGAGGGCGGGGGCCAGCTTCCAGACGGCCATCAGGATGGGGAAGTTCCACGGGATGATCTGGCCCACGACGCCGAGCGGTTCGTGGTAGTGGTAGGCGGTGGTGTCGTCGTCGAGCTGGGACAGCCGGCCTTCCTGGGCCCGGACGGCGGAGGCGAAGTAGCGGAAGTGGTCGGCGGCAAGCGGGATGTCGGCGTTGAGGGTTTCTCGAATCGGCTTGCCGTTGTCCCAGGACTCGGCGACAGCCAGCATTTCCAGGTTCTCGTCGATCCGGTCCGCGATTTTGTTCAGGACCGCGGCCCGCTCGGCAACGGAGGTTTTGCCCCAGGAGGGTGCCGCCTTGTGCGCCGCGTCCAGCGCGAGTTCGATGTCCTCAGCGGTTCCGCGGGCCACTTCGCAGAAGACCTTGCCGGTGACGGGGGTGATGTTTTCGAAGTACTGGCCCTTGACGGGGGCAACCCACTCGCCGCCGATCCAGTTCTCATAGCGGTCCTTGAACGTGACCTTCGAACCCTCGGTACCGGGCTGTGCGTAAACAGTCATTGCTAGCTCCTTTGCTGTGCATGAGGCGGTGCCTTGAGGCCGGCGGCCGCCGTTGGACCCAGCGTAGGAGTGTGCAGGTTGCAGTCAGGTTGCAACCGTGTGAGTCAGCTCACACGGGAAGGTTGCAGGGCGCCTTAGGCGCTCAGTTCGGCTTCCAGCCGTTCAAGATCGGCGACGACGGCGGCCCGTTTGGGTGAGCGCGCCGGCAGCAGCTTCAGCGCCGCCGTCCGGACGTCGACGTCGTCTCTTGCCTCCGGAAGCGCCGCGTACTTGAGCAGGGTCTCGGCGCTGCCGTCGGTGAGCACCGCTTCGCGCATGAGCGAGGATACCCGGTGGCGCAGGTCAACGATGCCGGGCGCTTCGGAGCGCGGCAGGACGGCGCCGCGGTAGATTTCCAGCGCGATCCGGTGGGCCCCGCGCTGCAGGCAGTTCAACACCTGTCCGCTGTCCGGGACCAGGTCCATGCTGAGCTTGTAGGGCCGGGATTCGGGGACGGCGGCGGGGTTGAGCTGCTGCAGGATTTTACGCAGCCGCACCATTTCGGCACGGAGCGTCATGGTGGATCCGTCGCCCGGATAGAGCAGCACACACAGCTCCTCGGCGTTCAGGCCTTCCGGGTGGGTGCTGAGGAGCGTGAGGATTTCGCTGTGCCGGGCTGACAGGGCCACCGTTTTGCCTTCGATGCTGAGCAGCGCCTGGTCACGGCCCAGAAGCTGCAGGCTGTTGCGGTAAAGGCTGCCTTCCTTCAGACCGGCGCCCGCTCCCCCGGCCCGCGCCGCACCCGGGCCCGCCGCCCGTGACCCTGCCGCCGACGCCGAGCTCCGTCGTCGGGCCGGCCGGCTGGCAAGGGTTGCGGCCAGCTGCAGCCGCTCCACACGGAGCTGCGCCTGTGCCGCGGCCACCGTAGCTTCCACGAGCGACAACGTATGGGGCGCCACCGCGCTGGCCTTGCCCGTGATGTCCACAACGCCCAGCAGCGCCCCGGAATCCGGATCATGGAACGGTACCGCGGTACAGCTCCACTCGTGCACGGACCGCTGGTAGTGCTCCGCGCCGGAAATCTGAATGCCGCGGCCCAGTGCGAGGGCAGTTCCGGGGGCGCTGGTGCCCACAGTGGCCTCGGACCAGTCGGCCCCCGGAACGAACATCATGCCTTCGGCACGCCGCTGCAGCGCCGGATCACCTTCCACCCAAAGCAGCCGCCCCACCTCATCCCCGACGGCCACGAGCAGGCCGCTGTCGTGGCTGGGCAGCACCAGGAGCTTATGGATCACGGGCATGATGCTGGCCAGGGGGTGCTGCCGCCGGTAGTCCTCGAGCTCGTCGGTGTCCAGGGCGAGGGGCGCTTCAGGGTTGTCCGGGTTGGCTTTCAACTGTGCGGATCGCTGCCAGGATTCCTCCACCAGGCTCCGCAATCCGGTGACCACCAGGTTTTCGGCCACGCCGGCGTCCAGCGGGCCCGAGCCGGTCAGCCACTCATGGCCTGCCAGGGCATGCCTCTGCGCCTGCTCCATGGTCTCCGCGCCAGACGCTGACGGGTGAAGGGGATTCATCTTTGAACTCCTGCCGGGCACGGCCGCTTCCAGGGGCTGCCGGCACCGGGCCGGCAGGTGCTCCAGTCTAGTGGGGTACCGGCTGTTTGGAAACGCCGGTGTCAATGATCGCTTTGGGACCCCCGGTGCGGCCTTCGCCGCGGGAGCGCTCCGGGCGCCTAGGCGCGGGAGATGTTGATCATGTCCTCGCGCGGGACCACTTTGATGCGTTCACGGACGACGTCGGCAGTTCCGTCGCCGCCTACCCATTCGGCGCCGAGGGCTGCTTCGTGCGCATCCAGTTTGATCCAGCCCTCCCAGGTGGTGAACTCGATGCCGCGCTCGTGAAGGAGGTCGATGATGGCCTGCGGATCCGGGTTCCGGGCCGGGGGCAGCGAAAGCCGGTCCTCCAGCAGGAAGCCGATGGTCTCGAGGGCGTCGCCCTTGGTGTGGCCGATCAGTCCCACCGGGCCCCGTTTGATCCAGCCGGTGGCGTAGATTCCCGGGACAGGGTTGCCGTCAGCGTCCAGCACGCGGCCGCCCTCGTTAGGGACCACGCCGCGTTTGGCGTCGTATTCCAGTTCATCCAGCGGCGAGCCGTGGTAGCCGATGGCCCGGTACACGGCCTGGACCGGGTAGTCCACGACCTCGCCGGTGCCCTTCACGTTGCCGGTCCCGTCCAGCTCCATCCGCTCGAACTTGATGCCCGCCACGTGGCCGGACCCGCCGTCGTCGTATATCTCCACCGGGTTGTGCAGGAAGTGCAGGTGCAGGCGGCGGGAGGATGGTTCCTCCGCTTCGGCGTGCTCCTCCACCAGCCAGTTGGTGAGGGTGTTGACCATGGTTTTGATCTGGTTGTTGCTGCGGATGGCGTCATCGGAGGCTTCGTCGAACTCGAAGTCCTCCGGGTACAGCACAATGTCCACGTCCCTCATGTGGCTCAGTTCGCGCAGTTCCAGCGGGGTGAACTTAACCTGGGCGGGGCCGCGGCGGCCGAAGACATGGACATCCGTGACGGGCGAGTTTTTCAGGCCGGCGTACACGTTGTCCGGGATCTCCGTGGTGAGCAGTTCGTCGGCGTGCTTGACCAGCATCCGGGCCACGTCCAGGGCCACATTGCCGTTGCCGATCACGGCGATTTCCTTGGCATCCAGCGGCCACTCGCGGGGTACATCGGGGTGGCCGTCGTACCAGGAGACAAAGTCCGCCCCGCCAAAGGAGCCGGCCAGATCGATGCCGGGGATGGGCAGGTCCGCGTCGTTGATGGCACCGGTGGAAAAGATCACGGCGTCATAGAAGGCCCGGAAGTCATGCAGGGTGAGGTCACGGCCATAGGTGACATTGCCGAGGAAGCGGATATCGCCGCGGTCCAGGACCTTGTGCAGGGCGTTCACGATGCCCTTGATGCGGGGATGGTCGGGTGCCACGCCGTAGCGGATCAGGCCGTACGGCGCCGGATAGGCCTCGAACAGGTCGATGCTGACCTCAAAGTCCCCGTCCTTGACGCCGTTGGACTTGGTCAGGATGTCCGCCGCATACACCCCGGCAGGTCCCGCACCCACAATGGCAACACGCAGTGGACGCTTGGGGGTGGTTTCGCCTGGGTGGGACACCGGGAGCCCTTCTGGAAGGAGGAATTGCGCCGAAGGCGCGCGGTACAGCGCACCCTACGCACGAGCAGGTTGTGCACAGCGACGGTTGCGCTCAGTGCCCCTATTCTAAATGTGCCAGGGCCCGGATGGTGCAAGGTTGGCCGCCGCTTCCCGGCCGCCGCCTAGCCGCTCCGTTGCAGCGGCACAACCTCGCCCTCGCGGTACAGCAGCGCACGGAGCTCGGACTCGGCTGACTGCGGCCGGTGCGGATCGATGGTTTCACCCGCGGCATAGTGGTCCAGCAGCCGGGGATCAACATAGCTTTTGCGCGCAATCGACGGCGTGTTGCCCAACACCGCGGCCGCCTCCTCCATGGCCATGCTGATGGCCCGTTTCCGCGCCGCCACCTTTTGCTGCGGCCCGCTGCGGGCCAGGCTGAGGGCGGCCGCGATGGTGCCGCGCAGCGTCCTGAAGTCCTTGGCGGTGAAGTCCTGGCCGGTGCGCTCCTTAACGTAGCTGTTGATCTCCGCGCTGGTCACCGGATGCCAGCTCCGCCCGTCCTTATACGCCAGCAGACGGGCGTTGCCGCCGCGGCGCTTCAGCGTCCGCACCAGGGCGGCCAGGTCGGCGTCGTGGATTTCCGATTCCCAGTCCTTCCCGCTCTTGGCGGGAAACTTCAGTTCCAGGCAGTCCTTGCGGACGTGGACGTGCGCGCACAGCAGGGTGGCCAGGCCGCGGCTGCCGTTCTCGTTGGTGTACCGTTCGGAGCCCACCCGGAGGGATCCGCTGTCCAGCATCCTGAACGCCGCCGCAAGGACGCGTTCCCGGCTGACGCCGTCGCTGCGCAGGTCCAGGGTGACCAGCCGGCGGGCGGAGGGCAGGGATTCGGCCAGCTGCAGCGCGCGGTCGAACTTCAGCCGGTCCTTCCGCTCCCGCCACGCCGGATGATAGATGTACTGCCGCCGCCCCACGGCGTCCACACCCGTCGCCTGGATGTGCCCGTTCTCGAACGGCGCGATCCAGACGTCCTTCCACGCCGGCGGGATCCCGATGCTTTCCAACCGGTCCCGGACCGGCCCGGGCGGCAGCGTGGAGCCGTCCAGGTCGCGGAAGCTGAAGCCCGTCCCCGCGGCCACCCGCCGGTAGCCGCGGCCGTTGGCGTTGCTGCGGCGGAGCCTCACTGGGTGGCATCCTGCCGGTTCGTCCATTCCATAAAGGCAAGCCTACTGATGAATTGGCGGAATACCCGCCGGGACCGTGATGTTATGGGAAACGTGCCTACTCCCCACGGTCCCACCCCAGCCGCCAAAGCCACCGCCGTCAAGCCTGCGGGGAAACAGGGTGCAGGGCCGCAGGGTGCAGGGCCGAAGGCCGTGGACAAAGAGACGACGGCGGGAATCCTGTTCGGCTTCGGCGCCTACGGGCTCTGGGGGCTGCTTCCGCTGTACTTCATTGCGCTCCTGCCCGCCGGACCGGTGGAGATCGTCGCCAACCGGGTGGTGTGGTCGCTGCTTTTCTGCGCCCTGCTGATCACCGTCACCCGGTCCTGGCCCACACTGGCCACCGCCTTCCGTGACCGCTCGGTTTTCGGCCCCCTGGCCATTGCCGGTGCCCTCATTGCCGTGAACTGGCTGACGTACACGTACGGCGTGACCACCGGGCAGGCTGTTGAAGCCTCGCTGGGCTACTTCATCAACCCCCTTGTCTCGGTCCTCCTGGGCGTCATTGTCCTCAAGGAGAAGCTGCGGCCCCTGCAGTGGGCCGCCGTCGGAATCGGTTTTGTTGCCGTGGCGGTGCTGACGGTGAGCTACGGCAAACTGCCGTGGATCGCCCTGACGCTTGCCTTCAGCTTCGGCCTGTACGGGTTCGTGAAGAACCGGGTTGGCCCCAAAGTGGATGCGGTGACAAGCCTCAGCGTCGAAACCATGGTGCTCGCACCCCTGGCCGGAGTCACCATGGTGGTCCTCGGCGCGACCGGCACGGCCACTCTGGCCACCCAGGGTCCCGGTCACTTCTGGCTCCTGGCGGCGTCCGGCGTGCTCACCGCCGTGCCGCTGCTGTTCTTCGGCGCCTCGGCCCGCCGGCTTCCGCTGACCACCATCGGGCTGCTGCAGTACGTGGCGCCCATGCTCCAGTTCGTGGTGGCGCTGGTGATCTTCCAGGAGGCCATGACCACCGACCGCTGGATCGGTTTCGGCGTGGTCTGGCTGGCCCTGCTGGTCCTGACCGTGGACATGCTTCGCACAGCGGGGAAGAACTCGACGGCGAGGAAGCGGGCAAGACTCAATGAAGCCTCATAACGTTGACCGGCCGCGCCCAGGCAAGGCCAACGCGGTGAACTGACGGTGCGGCGGTCAGCCGCCCAGAACCTGCCTCATCGCGTCGTACGCGGGCGTGGGCTGCCCGTCATGAAACAGGAAGTCGTGGCCCTGCCGCAGGTTGCCGTCGTGGTCGATGCTCCAGTCGTAACGGTCGTCCACGCCCCAGGTGGTGTAGGAGACGCAGGCACGCGAGCGCAGGCAGCCCGCCAGTACCGTGGCGTATTGCTGCGCCTGCGTGTCTGTCCCTTGGTCATCCGTGACGTCGTTCTCCGAGATGCGCACGCGGAGGCCGGCGGCATCGAAGGCGTCGAGCGTCTTGCTGAGGTCCCCCGCGGAGATGGCGTCCGTCCCGATGTCATAGACGTGTGCCTGGAGGCCGACACCGTAGAGGTGGCCGCCCTGGGCATTGGTGTCCGAGGCCAGCTTGCGCAGGGCGTCCTGGCGGCGACCCGGTACGTCGGCCCCGTTCTCGTTGATGAACTGCTTGACGGCCGGATCAGCGGCGTACACGGCTTTGGAGACCACCGCAGGGTACCCGGATCCGAAGACGCGGTACCAGATGTTCTGCTGGAAGCTGGTTCCTTGGTCCACATCGAACGGTTCGTTGACGACGTCCAGCGAGTCAAGCCGTCCCTTGAAGTGCGTCACCACGGTGGTGACGTAGTCGAGGAGGGCGGCGGCGCTGGACTTGCGCTCTGCGTCCGTGCCGCTGGGCAGTTCCCGCATCCAGCGCGGCATCGCCTCGGTGAACGCAATGGTATGTCCGTGCACGATCATGCCCTTGCTTTGCGCCATCGCGATGATCGCGTCCGCCTCCTCGAAGGTGTAAACGCCCTGCCTCGGGGAAAGGAACTGGGGTTTCATCGCGTTCTCCGGCGTGATGGAACCAAAGTTGCCCACCAGCACCCGCGCGTAGTCCTCGTCGCTGCTCAGGGGGCCCAGTGCCACGGCCGCGCCGATCCGCAAGTCCGGCCTGGTTTTGGCCGCCAGTGCCTGCAGGCCGTCCTCCGATTGCCAGACGTCGGCGGCTGCGGCCCCTGATGTGCGCAAGCCGGCGCTACGGGGCGCAGCCGCCGTCAGCGAGGTGACGTCGAAGCCTCCGGAGTCGCTCGAGAATCCGAGCCAAAGACGCCCCGAGGAGAACACCTTTCCGAGGGCAAGCGACGTGAGGGTCTCCCCGCCGCTGGCGACGGTCAGGGTGTCTCCGGACCGGTGCACGGTGAGCGGCGCTTCCGGGTTGTTCAGCGTCACCCGTTCGTCGTGCATGGGGACCGGCCGGGCCAGGTCTTTGTTCTGTGTGCCGTCGAAGACGGCGATGTCCAGTTCCTTGCCCTGGAGTGTGAGCCGCAGGCCCGCCGGTTCGACGCGGAACTCGTCCGCGATCACGGGCGGCTTGTCGTACAGCGCCCAGGACGCGTCAGCTGTCATATCGGCGAACGTCGCGCTCAGCGTGAAGTCCCCGCCGACCATCAGATGCGTGCCGGCCAGATTGAGGGGCGGGTCCGGCTGGCCTCCCCTGCCGTCCTGCCCGACGATGCTCCGGGCGGAGGCGGTGACCTGCAGGCCGTCGCCGCCGGCCGTTACCCCCGTGACGTCCTTCCAGTTCTCGCGCAGCAGGTCAATTGTCACATCGGGTTGGGGTGAGGAGCAGCCGCCGAGGATGACAAGAAGGCCGGACGCCAGCACCACCAGCACTGTGCGCGCGCGTCCGGCCATCCTGTCCTCTTCCCTCGCGGTCAGGACCTGGTCCAGCGGACGTCGTCGAAGTACCCCTGCAGTCCCGAGTTGCCTGGGACGATAACCTGCAGGCGCGCCTTCGCGACGGCGGTGGTGCTAGGCGAGTACGTCAGGTCGACATTGGTCACGCCGGCGGCATTCACGCCGAGCTTGTATTGCCCGGAGATCCACTGCCCGGCCGCGTTGTACTCGTCAATGTAGAAGCCCACCTCCCCGCTGGTTCGTGCGGCGACGTTGAGGTAGCCGGCGATGCTGTAGTTACCGGCCGTCACCGCGACCTGCGGGGAGAGCAGATGCTTGTTCTCCGTGGTGGCTGTCATCTTCACCGAGTTCACCGGGTTGGCCGGGCTACCGTGGTTCGCCGCGTCCGCCGCGATGGTGGTTGCGGAGTCTGTTGTCCAGCCCGAGCTGATGCCGGCGTCAAACGTGCCGTTGGCGAGGAGGTTGGACGCTGCCGGCGGGGTGGCATCCGCGCCGATCGCCAGCATCTGCACGTTGTCCACATAAGCAGTGATGCCGGTGCCGATGACCCAGATCTGGAGGCTTGCCGAAGCCACATCGGTCGAGCTCGGCGTGTAGGTGAAGTTCATCGACTCCACCCACCGTGAATTTTCCCGCTTGCGGAACTGCCCGGAGATCCACTGTCCGGCCGCGTTGTATTCGTCGACGTAGAACCCCACCTCACCCGTGGTGATCGCAGCGACATTGAGGAAGGCCTTGAACATGTAGTTCGTCCTCGGTGTCAGGGGAACGATGGGCGAGAACAAGTGACCCGTGGCAGTACCCGAGACCAGCTTCACGGACCGGGCAGCGTCGGGGAAGCTGCCGTTGTTGGCGGCGTCGGCCGTGATCGTTGACGGCGCGTCGGTCCGCCAGCCATCCCCGAGGCCGTTGTTGAACGTGGGGTTCGGCATCTTGTTAGGGGTGCCGTTCACCAGGCCCTTGCTGACGTTGACGTTCTTGATCTGACCGGCGGTCACCTTGGTCTTCACGTACGCCGCCAGTTCGTCAAGCTCAGCCGTGCCGTACTGGTAATCATCCGGAACTTGGCTCGGACCCGGCCTGATGTCATGGAAGGTAAAGACGACCCATTGCTTATTCGCGATCGCCGCGTCCACCTGGGCCTTCAGAGCGGCCACCGGTGTGGTGATCTCCTGGACGGGGACGTCCCGGAGCAGGTAATCGCCGAGCGGCCAGACGTTGTTGCCTGTATCGGCGAAACCGCGCATGGAGCTGTAATATTTGGCCACCTGGGCGACGGCCGACATGTCGTAGTCGCCGTACGGCGGGGCGAACGCGGTGGCGTTGAAGCCATTGGCCTTGAGCGCGGCCCTGCTGTCTGCCAACTCGGCGTCCACCTCGGCGGCCGTCAGCTTGGTGGCCTGGCAATCGTTACCTACACTCACCAGGCACTGGTGATCGACGGTGTGCGATCCGATTTCCCAGCCGTAGGCGTTCTGCAACTGCGCGATCTCAGCCCACGTCATATGTGGAACCTCCGCACCGGCCCGGCAGGTATTCGGCACTTCTGTCATGCCGACGCAATCCGTGATCACATAGTTGGTGCCGGTCAGCCCGTACTTCTGCAGCGTGGGTGCCGCCTGGGTGAGCGCACTGGCCATACCGTCATCGAAGGTGAAGGACACCATAGGAGTCGGGGCAGGGTTTTCCATGGCGGCATTCGCGGTCATCGGGGACAGCAGTGCGGTGGCCACGGCCCCCACCGCCCCGATGGCCGCAAGCTGGGCACGCCCGCGTGCCCAGCCGGATCTGACTCTGCTCATGAGATTCTCCGTTCTTTTCGGATGTCCGACGGCGCCAAGTGGACACAGCCGAATGGTGATCACTGACCCTGCAACTGCTTGAACGCCTGCGTCACGGGCAGGACTTGAATGCGGCTTTGGTCGATGATCTGCAACTGAGTGTCGAGGACATCGCTGGTGATGGTGCTCCGGTCCGCCGCGATGGTTCCGGTTTCCTGAGTGCCGGTGGATTCAGGGGTTGCGATCTGGTGGTAGACGAGGATGAGCCAGCCGTTCAACCGGGACGTCTCCGCAAGTGCTTCGGTCAGGGCCTCCGGCGTGGTTTGGTCGGTGACGTAGAACACCTTCAGGTCGTGTGGGTTGAGGTTTTGCCGGGTGTTGATTCCGTCGTCCGTCCCGCGCACGATGTCGAAGTACTTGCTCGCATACCAGTCGACCTGGGGATCGGACCGCCCGTACGGGGTTGCCAGATTGTCAGTGCTTAGTCCGGCATCGGCCAGCGCCTCCTCACTCTTTCGCAACTGCTCATCCAACCGGTCAGCGCTGATCGAGGTGAGATCGACGTGTTCGTAGCTGTGCGCGGCGAACTCATGCCCGGCGTCGTGCATCTGCTGCACCTCGGCGGCAGTCATGAAGTTCGGCGTCTCGATGGAGCTGGCATTGACGTATTGGGTGGACCGGAAGCCGTGCTGGTTCAACAAAGGCAGGGCGCGGTCATAGATGGACTGCCAACCGTCGTCAAACGTGATCGAGACCATGGGCCGGTCCCAACGCAGAGGTCCTGGTTTGGTGATGTCGGTCAGGGAAAAATCACGGACGCCGGTGGTGCCTTCCCCGTGCGAAATGAGGGTGACCATTGCCGCATTTGCCCCGGCGGGGACTTGGAATGACTCCTTGATCGTCGTCCACTCCCCCGCCGGGGGCACCGTCTCCAGGTTCTTGAACACGCGCCCGCCTGCCGCGAGCTCGAACTCCGCCACCACGTCCACGTCGCGCTCGGACTGGTAGGTGGCACCGAACTCGAAGTACCGGTCGGCGGTGACAGGAATCGGATCGTACTGCCACTTCGCCTCGCCGTTCTGGTAGTTGGCGACACTTGTCCACAGGAAGGTGCCGTTTTTGTCCTCACCCCGTCCGGACTTCACAGTGGATACACCTGAGCTGTACGGGGACCATGGGTCCGGTGTACCCGGCGGGGGGATGGCCAGCTTGGGGTTGGGGATGAGGTTGGGGGCCGCCGTCGTCGTTCCGGCAGGGGCGGCCGCCATCGTCGCGGCAGGGCCGGCCACCCGGACGTCGTCCGCCGCCTCGACGTAGGCGCCCTCCACCCGGAGGCTGCCCTTGGCTGAAAGTCGCAAGACGTACTCAACCGCGGTGATCGAATCCCCGCTGTTGAACGCGTCACTGACCGTGAACGGGGTATCGCCCGGCCGTTCGAGAGGGTTTCGCAGCTGCTCCAAGGTGGTGCTGCCGTCGGCGTGGTACCTGCGGGCCAGTAGCCTGAAGTCCTCGTCGCTGCTGATGAACGCCTTGAACAGGTAGGTCTTGCTGCGTTCCACACTGACCCGTGGGCTCGTCAGCGCAACGTCGCCGGAGGAGTACTCACTAATATCGAGCTCCAGCGCCTGGCTGGTCATCTGTCCCTTGACCAGCTCCAGCGAGGTCCGGGCATTCCCGCTGTGCCGGACGTTCCAGCCGCCCGTGGGGCTGGCCGGGCTGGCCGGCGCTGAGGGGTCCGTCGCCGCCGGAGTTCCGGCTGCGGTCGCAAGGAGCGCGGGAAACAGGTTCGCGCCGGGCCGGGCCTGGGAGAGGCTGCTCTTCCCGCCGGTATAGAGCAGCCACCCGGCCGCCAGCAGGACGACCACAATCGAGATAACTACAAGGGGATTGAGCAGCACGCGGAGAAACCACCGGCGCCTACGCACGAGCCACCACCAGCACGCTGCCCGCCCGCGGCGGCGACTGCCAGGTGTTGATCCCGGGACGCCGGAACAGGCCCCGCGAGCGCACGATGCAGCCCACTGCGGCCGTCAGCTGAACCAAGTCCATGATGTAGAACAGGAAGTAGGCCGTCGGCGCGTAACAGGACAGCCGCACGCGTTCCCGCGTGGTCAGGTTCTCATCCAACCAGACGGTCAGCAGTGTGTAGGCCGTGATGGTCGCGTAGGCACCGAGTATCAGGGTGGGCGTCTTAGTGACCAGCGACCAGTACACCGCATACGTCCAGGCCAGGGGCGAGACGAGCAGCGTGAACTCGCTGAACACCGCCATCGGCATCCGGTAGTAGGCCAAAGTGCCGCTGTAGCGTCGACTCGGGTTGAAGATCATGGCGCGATACTTGATGAGGTTCTGGATGCTGCCGTACTTCCACCGGTAACGCTGCTTGGCCAGGGCACGGAGCGTGAGTACGCCCTCGGTCTTCGCAACGATGTCAGCGCCGTAGACCATGCGGAAGCGCCGGTTGCCCAGGCTGGTGACCTTGGCGCTCAGGCCGATGTCCTCCGTCACGGTGTCAGTGTCATAAAAGCCGACCTTGCGCAGGACGCGCATCCGATAGGTGGAAGCCACTCCTCCCACCACGAACTCACAGTTCAGCAGCGAATAGAGCTTCTTCGAGCGGTAGCCGATCATGTGCTCGAACCGCTGCAGGATGCCGAGCGCCGTCGACTCTTCCAGGATCTGCACATTGGCGGCCACACCGGCCACGTACGGATCCTCGAAGTAGGACAGCGCATTGAAAATGGAGTCGGGCTCGATGATCGAATCGGCGTCCAGCGTCATCACGAACTGGCCGCGCGCGAGGCGGCGAAGGACCACGTTCAACGCTGCGCCCTTGCCGACGTTCTTATGCATCCGCACGATCCGCAGGTTCATGTCGGGGTGGCGCACCTGGTAGTCGCGGACCAGCCGGCCTGTGAGATCGGTGGACGCGTCATCGGCGACGATGGTTTCGATCGAGCGGTAGGTGCTCCGCCGGATCGAGTCAAGAGTCCGGACGATCACCGCCTCCTCGTTATGGGCGGCAATGATGATGGAGACCAAACCGGGCACTTCGGGAAGCGCTCGGCAGGTCCACGTTGCCGTGGCCGCGCACTCCGCCTCGTACTCCACGGGGAGCCGGACGGCTTTCACCCCCCTCCTGCGCTGCTGCCAAACGTCATAGAAGTTGGCGCCTACCAGGTAAAAGCCGAAGTGCACGACGTAGAGGATGCTGACGCCGGCGAACAACCAAAAGATCAGGAGGGGGATGTCCATGCCGGTGGCTCCGTGGAATTGGAAGCGAGCGCGGGCGGCACCTGAACGGTGGCCGGCTGGACCACCTCCGCAGTGGCCGTGGTGGTTGACGCGGCAGCCGGAGCGGGGTCGCTCGGCGGCACGGCCTGGACAAGAGCCATGCGGGCGGCACGTCGGCGGGCTCCACGCCGATAGAGCCCGATGCCCACGAAGCGCACCACCACGGTGAGCAGCACCAGGCCCCATAGCACCACGCTCAGCTGTGACACGAAGCCAAGCAGCCCCTCAAACAACGCGCCATCCCGGCCGAAGGTCGCCTGGGCAGGCAGTGAGACGCTTTGGAGGGGCGTCATTGGAGGCTCTCCGCTGCTGCAAACCTGCAGGCCCCAGCGGCCCTGCCGCCGGCCCGATCCTCGGCTTCTGTGAAGACATGCGTCATTGCATTTCCCTGTCTCGAGCAGGATCAAGATGTTGTCATTGGCCGCGGGCGGGGTTGCTTCCGCCCCTGGGCGTAGTCAAGCCGGGCTCGAAGTACCCTCGGTACGTGCCACTGCACGTCATCAGACGCAGGCGGACCGCGCTGTCCGTGGACGGCGGCTGAGACGGCAGGAGCGGGAACGGGGTTCCGCTTACTGAAACCGGCAGGCAACGGATCGGGCGGGCAGTGCCGCGACGCTCCCCATCTAGGCTCCGGGGTGTCGATACCTATTGAGGGGTTTCATGACGAGTCTCTGAAGCGGGGCCTTCCAGGAGCAGTATTCCCGGCCCATTGGTAAATCCAAGTTACGTAGCGCTGAGGAGGCCAAACACGAGTAGTCGGTACTCGAAAAGATTCTTGGGGGTACTTACGGAAGGGGCCAGGTTAACGTCAGGAATTAGGTGGCAGCCCAGAAGGCAGGGGTACTGGGTACCTCCCCGCAATGAACGTTAGGTACCCCCTGTGGAAGCCGCCAGGACAACGAGAAGGCAGCACCCCGGACGCCCGGAGGTGCTGCCTTCTCCCGCACTCTTGGGTGCGGGCTTGCTGCGCTAGGCGTTCGCCCTGATGGCACCGGCCAGGACGTCCAGGCCGTCGATCAGGAGCTCGTCGCTGATCACCAGCGGGGGCAGCAGGCGGATCACGTTCCCGTACGTGCCGCAGGTGAGGATGATGACACCCTCCTTGAGGCAGGCTGCTGCCACGGTTTTGGTCAGCTCAGGGTTGGGATCCTTCGAACCGGCGTGGACCAGTTCGATGGCCAGCATCGCACCGCGGCCCCGGACATCACCCACAACGGCCTTTCCGGCGCCGGCCAGTTCTTCCTGCAGGGCCTGCAGCCGGCCGGTAGCCAGTTCCTCGATATGCCGGGCCCGCCCCGCCAGGTTGTACTCCTCCATGGAACCGATCGCAGCCAGGGCCGCCGCGCACGCCACCGGGTTTCCGCCGTACGTTCCGCCCAGGCCTCCCGCGTGGACGGCGTCGAGCAGGTCGGCGCGGCCGGTGATGGCGGAGAGCGGCATGCCGCCGGCGATGCCCTTGGCCATGGTGATGATGTCCGGGACCACGCCTTCGTGGTTGACGGCGAACCATTCACCGGTGCGGCAGAATCCGGACTGGACCTCGTCGGCGATGAGGACGATGCCCTTGTCCCGGGCCCAGGCGGCCAGGGCTGGCAGGAAGCCCTCGGCCGGGACAATGAAGCCGCCCTCGCCCTGGATCGGTTCGATGATGACCGCCGCCACCAGGTCCGCGCCGATCTGCTTTTCAATCATGGTGATGGCGCGCTGGGCGGCCTCGGTGCCGGTGAGCTCCGGGTTTTCCTCGCGGTACGGGTAACTCATGGGCATGCGGTAGATCTCGGGCGCGAACGGGCCAAAGCTCCCGCCGGGCCCCGACTTGTACGGCATGGCCTTGGCCGTCAGCGCCATGGTCAGGTTGGTGCGGCCGTGGTAGGCGTGGTCAAAGGCGACGACGGCGTCACGCCCCGTGGCGATGCGGGCCACCTTCACGGCGTTCTCCACTGCCTCCGCGCCGGAGTTGAAGAGTACGGTGCGCTTCTCATGCTCGCCGGGGGTCAGCCGGTTCAGCTGTTCGGCGAGGGCCACATAGCTTTCGTACGGGGTGATCATGAAACAGGTGTGGGTGAAGTGTTCCACCGCTTCTTTCACGGCCCCCACCACGGCGGGATCCGACGCGCCAACGCTGGTCACGGCGATGCCCGAGCCGAGGTCGATGAAGGAGTTCCCGTCCACGTCGTGGATGATTCCGCCGTCGGCATCGGCCACATAGACCGGGACGCTCGAGGCGACGCCGGCGGCAACCACGGCCCGGCGGCGTTCGGTCAGGGCGATGGATTTGGGGCCGGGGAAGTCGGCCTGGACGCGGCGCTTCTGTTCCAGGCGGAAGACGATGTCATGTGCGGTGGTAGTCATGGGTGTCTCTTTCGTGGTTCCTGCGGAGGAAGTTTGGTTAGGCGGCCGGGTCAGGCGTCAAGCGCACTCATCACGTGCTTGATGCGCGTGTAGTCCTCGACGCCGTACATGGACAGGTCCTTGCCGTAGCCGGACTGCTTGAAACCGCCGTGGGGCATTTCGGCAGTGAGCAGGATGTGGGTGTTGATCCAGACGGCCCCGAAGTCCAGGTCGCGGCTCATCCGCATGGCCGTGCCGTGATCGGTGGTCCAGACGCTGGAAGCCAGGGCGTAATCGACGTCGTTTGCCAGCTCCAGCGCCTCGGCCTCCGTGGTGAATTTCTGCACGGTGATGACCGGGCCGAAGGTTTCCTTCTGCACAATGTCGTCCGTCTGCTTTGCCCCGGTGATGATGGTCGGTTCGAAGAAAAAGCCCTTCTCCCCCGCCCGGTGGCCGCCGGTGACGATCCTGCAGTTCTCCGGGAGGTGCTCCACCACTGAGGTGACGGCGTTGAAGTGATTGACGTTGTTCAGCGGGCCGAAGTAGTTCTCTTCATCGTTCTGCGAGCCGGTGTGCAGGGTCTTGGTGTGCTCCACCATGGCCGCCACCACGTCGTCATGCACGGAATCCTCCACCAGGACACGGGTGATCGCCGTGCAGTCCTGGCCGGCGTTGAAGAACGCGAATTCGGCGATGGCGGCGGCGCTCTTCTTGATGTCCGCGTCCTTGAAGACGATGGCCGGCGCCTTGCCGCCGAGCTCCAGGTGGGCGCGCTTGAGGCCGCGTGCAGCACCGGAAGCCACCGCAATGCCGGCCCGGACGGACCCGGTGATGGACACCAGGCCGGGAACCTTGTGCTCCACCATCAGCGCACCGGTTTCGCCCGTTCCCAGGACCACGTTCAGGACCCCGGCGGGCAGGATGTCCCCGGCAAGCCGGGCCAGCACCAGGGTGGACTCGGGCGTGGTGTCCGAGGGCTTGAGCACCACGGTGTTACCGGCAGCCAGGGCCGGGCCGATCTTCCAGATGGCCATCAGGAAGGGGTAATTCCACGGCGCCACCTGCGCCACCACCCCGATGGGCTCGCGGCGGACGAACGAGGTGTGCCCCTCGAAATACTCGCCCGCGGATTTGCCTTCCAGGATGCGCGCCGCGCCGGCAAAGAAACGCAGCTGGTCCGCTCCGGTAGCCACTTCCTCGGCTGCTATCAGCGAGCGCACCTGGCCTGTGTTGCGGTGCTGCGCCTCGACCAGTTCGTCGCTGTGTGCCTCAATGGCGTCGGCGAGCTTGAGGAGCATCAGCTGGCGTTGGCCGGGGGTGACCTGCTTCCAGCTTTTGAAGGCATCCTTCGCCGCGGCCATGGCGGCGTCCACGTCCGCCTGCACGGAAACCGGCGCCTTCGCCACCAGCTCACCGTTGGTGGGGTTGACGATGTCCAACAGGGTGGTGCCGGCCGGGGTGACAAACTCGCCGTTGATGAAGTTCTGCAAGGTCTGAACCACGGTGTACAACCTCTTTCAGGGGAAACGGTAGGGTGTTGCAGCTGCTCTGAGCCTATGCCCCCGCCGAAAGGACGGGAATAGCCACCTGCACACCGTCCGGGGCCATGTTTAGTGCGGCCGCCCAGCGCACGTCTATTCTTGGCGTATGGCCATTTCCCTCGCGATGCTGCTCGGTGTCCAGTCGCTACACCTGTCCAAGGCCGGGCTGGCGGAGACCACCTGGCACCACGACATCAATTGGGTGGCGGTCACGGAACTGGAGGACCCGCAACGCTTCCTCAACGGCGGGGAACTGGTCCTGACCACCGGAATGCGCCTGCGCTCCGCACCCGAACAGCGGCGGTTTGTCCGCCAGGTCCAGCGTGCGGGAGCCGTAGGGATCGGATTCGGCACCGGGCTCACGCACGATGACGTCCCGCCGGCGCTCCTTGCCGAGGCCAACCGCTGGGGGCTTCCGGTGGTCCGGGTCCCCTACGAAACGCCCTTCATCGCCATCGGAAAACTGGTGGCGGACGCGCAGTCCGCGGACCATGTGGCCAAGCTGGAACGCCTGATCGCCGGCCACCAGATCCTGGCGCGCGCACTCCTGACCGGCGGCGGCCTGACCCAGCTCCTGAAACACCTCGGTGGCATGCTCCGCACGGACATCGCCCTGACGCAGTTCACGGCCCTCTTGTACAACAGCTCCCCCGAGCATCCCTCGGCCCGTACCTGGGCCTCCTACCCCATCCCCACCGGACGCCGCGATGCCTGCACCCTCTGGGTGCGCCTTCCTTTCGAGGATTCCGGCATCATCAGCTACGCCCAGAACCTGATCAGCGTGGAGCTGAACAACATGGTTAAGCAGCGCCAGGCCCAGCGGGCCCTGTGCGGCCAGGTCCTGGAAGACGTCATCCACGGGGCCCTTGAGACGAGCGAGGCCCAGCGCCGGCTGGCCGGCGTGGGCGTGAACAGCACCCGCCGGAACGTGGTGCTGCTGGCCGTATCCGCTGCCCATCACAAGGCATTGGTGAGCACCTCGGTGCCGCAGTCGCTGGAGAACGCGGTTGCCGCCGTCGTCGGCCAGGACCTGGTGGTGGTGGTGCACGACGACGGCAGCGGGGCTTCCGAGCTGGCGCGCCAGCTCAGCTCGCACCTGGCCGAGGCCGGGATTCACGCGACGATCGGGATCGGGGGCGCGTACACCAAGCCGAACGGCCTGCGCTGGAGCTACTTCGAGGCCAGGGACGCGGCCAGCCACGGCCTGCCCGTCAATGAGCCCGAGCGCCTCAGCCTGACGTCGCTGCTCCTGGCCAGCGAGGATGTCCCCCTCGCGGACATGGCAAACGAATCCCTCAGCCCGCTGCGCACGTTCGACGCCACCCACGGCTCCGAGCTGATGGCAACGCTGGAAAGCTATCTGAACCACAACGGCTCCGTGGCCGCCGTCGCCGAGGCCCTGACCCTGCACCGCAACACGGTACGCTACCGGCTGGCCCAGATCACCGAACTGACCGGCTACGATCCCTCGCTCACCGCGGACAGGGTCCAGCTCTGGCTCGCCCTCGCCGTCACCCGGCTCGGCGCACGGCAGGTCTGACGTCCCCGGCTTCAAGGCAACGCGGGGTCACTAAACGCCCGATAAACCGCGGAGGAGGGACGTTACCCGACCCCGCGTTTGAGTAGCCGGCGGGACTTCCTGCGCGCTTTCCAGTACTTGGCCTCGGCCTCTGCTGCCAACTGGACCTGCCGGGTATGCAGCGTGACGAAGGCCGAGGCTTCCGCTTCCGGCAGGTCCGGATCGGCCGCCAGCACGGCCAGCAGGTCCCTGGCCACCACACTGTCGTGGAAGTCACCGAGGATGGACTGCTGCCGGTGGGCAGCCTGGACAATTTTCGAGGCGCGTTTGCCGTGGACCGGCACCACAGACTCGGCCACGTGGCGCAGCCGCTTGGCATCTTTCCTGACATCGTGCAGCGCCGTCTCGTGCTGAGCTCCCCGCCGGGA
The DNA here is from genome assembly GCF_034048115.1 of Pseudarthrobacter sp. IC2-21. NCBI lineage: Bacteria > Bacillati > Actinomycetota > Actinomycetes > Micrococcales > Micrococcaceae > Pseudarthrobacter > Pseudarthrobacter sp. IC2-21. The sequence goes on from NZ_CP139145.1 coordinate 3,239,642, forward strand.
CCGCTTGACGGCCTTGGCTGCGCGCCGCAGCCGCCTGGCCGCTTTGGCCACCACTTTTCCGGCCGTCTTCCGGGCCGGGGCCGCGGCCTGGGGCCGGACCGGCGGCCGGCTGCTGAAAGCATCGAGGTCGTCAAGAAGCCGGAAGTACCGCTCGGACAGCAGCGCCTTCTGGAGCTTCCGGTAGGACGTGTCCAGGCGGTTGCCCAGCTCCTCCTCCAACCGGGCCGCCACCGCCGCCGCTGCCTCACCCTCCGGGAGCTCGGCCGCGTGCCCCCGCAGCCGGTCCAGCATCACATCGGCGTCCCGCGGCGCTCCCAGCACGCCCCCGAGCCACTTCAGCTCATCCCGCAGGCGCCTCACCGCCCCGGCACTGTAAAGCCGGCGGTAAGCCGCCAGCGCGGACCGGGCCCTGCGGGTGGCAGAGCGAAGCTGGTGCACCGCTTCGGGCTGCTCCAGCCGGACCTCCGGATCATGGGCAAGGATTTCGCGGATCTGCGCAGCCAGGTAAGCAGCCAGAAGCTCTGAGGCGGGGCCCTTTTTACGTGGACCCGCATTGTTTGGCGGCACGGCGCCGGTGACGTCATCCGCCGGGACCTTGGCTTCAGTCCCCTGCAGGGCCTTTGCCAGCTTGGACCCGTGGCCGGCAGGGCTGGCCCCGGCAGCCGTGAGGACGTCCTCGGCGGCAGGAAAGAGCTCCGGGCTTCCATGAACCAGTTCGAGCTCCCATTCCCGCCACTGCCGGGTATCCGAGTCACCGTCCTGCGCGCCGCTGCTCTTGAGGACTTGTGCGGTGACCTGATCGTCCGCCAGGTCCGCGAGGTGCACCCCGTCCTCCCCATAAAGCGGATAGGTGGTGCGCTGGGTCTCCAGCCGGACAACGGGCAGCGGATCGTCGCCGCGCAAATACACCAGCAGGTGCGCCAGCAGGCTGTCAGGCACGACGCCGGGCTGGCCGAGCGGCGCGTGAAGCTCGCGGCGGCGCCGGGGTCCTGACGCGGAATCCGCGTCCTGGGAGGCTTCAGGCGGCAGCTTCGCGTGCCACCCGGCGTCGTGGCCGCCCACCCTGCGCCGGAGGGTGATCCCGCGGGCAGCGAGCGCCGAGCCTTCGGTGTCGAAGTACACCGCCTCGAGACGGTCCACGCGAGGCTCCCCCACCCGGGCGACCCCGGGGACCAACCGAAGGTCAGGCACCTCGGCGTCAGCGCCGACGTCGTACTTCTTCTCGACCTCAACTTGCTGGGAAGCCATAACCAGCCGTCCTTCCGCCTTCGCCGGGCCCCGTGCGGCCTGCTGGCCTGAGTCTATGCCCGGGAGGTTAATTGCAGAGAGATTCCCCACAGAAACTCAGACATCATACGTCTAACGTCTAACCTGAAAAGCATGACTGCCCCGCCCGCGCCACCCGCTTTGTCCGCTGCCCCGCCCGCGCCACCCGCTTTGTCCGCTGCCCCGCCCAAGACGCGTACCGCCGTCGTACTCGGGGTTGTGGCTCTGGTGCTCATCGGCCTGAACCTGCGGGCGGGAATCTCAGGCGCATCGGCACTGCTGCACGATCTTCAGCAGGTCCTGGGCTACGGGCCGTTGCTGGCCGCCGTCATCCCCTCCGTTCCCACGCTCTGCTTCGCCTTGGCCGGGGCGGCGACTTCGTGGCTCACCGGCCGGCTGGGCGTGGAGAAGGCCATCCTGCTGGCGTTGGCGTTCCTGGCCGGCGGCCTGCTGCTGCGGGGCATCCCTTCCACCGGCATGCTGCTCGCGGGCACGGTGATCGGGATGTCCGGACTGGCGGTCTGCAATGTGGCCATGCCGTCGTTCATTCGCGAGCACTTCGCCCACCGCACCTCCACAATGACCATGCTGTACACCGTGACCATGACCATCGGCGCCACGGCCTCGGCGGTCGCAGTCATCCCGCTGGCCCAGGCCCTGGGTTCGCCGTCGTCCGCCGTGGGTGCCATCGGGTTCCTGGCAGTGGCGGCGTTCCTGGGTTTCCTGCCCGTGGTGCTGCACACTCACCGGCACAGCGTCCGGAAGGCGAGCACGCACATTTCGCCGTGGCCCCTGCTGCGCACCCGAAAGGGCCTGCTGCTCACCGCCATCTTCACCCTGCAGGCGCTGCTGGCCTATTCGCTGATCAGCTGGTTCCCGTCCATGCTGATCACCATGGGAGTTGCCGCGGCGGACAGCGGCCTGCTGTACGGGCTGATGCAGCTTGTTTCCGTGCCGGCCGGCATGCTGGTCATCGCCATCGGTTCGCGTCCCCGCATGCTCCGGCCCGCCCTGTACCTGGCCAGCACGGTGATGCTGGCCGGCCTGGCGTCGCTGCTGTGGCTGCCGGTGAGCCTTGCGGTCATTCCTGCCGTCCTGCTGGGGGTCGGCCTGGGCATCTTCCCGCTGGTCATGGTGATGATCAGCCGGAGCGGAACCAGCACTGCGGAGACCACGGCCCTGTCCACGCTGGCACAGTCCATCGGCTACCTGCTGGCCACGGCGGGCCCGTTCGGCACCGGCCTGCTGTACGGCATTACCGGTAGCTGGACCCTGCCCGTGGCGTTGCTGCTGTCCCTCGCGGTGGTCCAGGTTGCGGTGGCCCACCTGATCTCGCGCGCTCCCCTTGCCGGCCGGAAGAGCAGGACCCCATGACGCTCAGCACCTCGCACCGCCAACCCCTCGCCGACGAAGTCACGGCCAAACTCCGCCAGATGATCCATTCCGGCGAATGGCAGCTGCAGCAGCGCATACCGTCCGAGACGGAGCTCATGGCCGGGCTGGGGGTATCCCGCGGCACCCTCCGCGAAGCCATCAAAGCCCTGGCCCACAGCGGCATGCTCGAGGTCCGCCGCGGTGACGGCACGTACGTCCGTGCAACCAGCGAGATGTCCGGCGCCGCCCGGCGCATGTACCAGGACCACACGGAAGAACACATCCTGGAGGTCAGGCTGGGCCTGGACACCCAGGCAGCCCGGCTCGCCGCCCGCAACGCGACGGCCGACGACGTCTCCGCCCTCCGCGCCGTCCTCGCCACCCGGGAACTCGCCTGGCAGGCCGCGGACTTCGAGGGGTGGGCCCGGGCTGACTGGCAATTCCATGCGCGCGTGGCCCAGGCCTCCGGCAACCCGCTGCTGCACGAGCTGTACGTCAGTTTCGGTGACGTGTTCCACCGGGAGCTGTTGAAGCAGCAGCGCAGCGGCAGGCTTAACGGCCTCACGCGTACGGGCCACGGCGAACTGGTTGATGCGATCGAGGCCGGCGACCCCGACGCCGCTGTGGACAGCGTCAGCCGGAACCTGAATTCCTGACCCGGCCCGGGCTGCTGGGGCGTCATCTCCGGGCGTGAGTTAACATCGACGCACACGACGGCGGTCCGGCACCCACGTGCCGGACCGCCGTCGTGCGTTTCCTGCTTTTGCTGCCGCGGCTCCCGTTAGCGGCTCCCGTTAGGAGCTCCCGTTAGGAGCTCCCGTTAGGAGCGGAGGCCGGCGAACACGTTCTTGGGCCGCTGCATCTCACCGTGCTTGGCGCCGAGGATGATCACCGCTGCGGCGAAGCCCGGGATGGCCCACTGCAGCATCTTGAGCTGCTGCTGCGCCGACTTCAGCTCATCCGAAGCTCCGGCCCTGGGCTCGGTGGCACCCTCGCCGCCCTGGTCCGCCAGCTGGTCCACCTTCTTGCCCAGGATGCCTGCATAAAGCGTCACGGCCGCGCCGGCCACGGTCACCGCGGTCTTGATGACCGTGTCCCGGGCCACGCCCTCCTGCTTGGCAATGCGCCCCTTGTTCTCCCACGCAATGGCCAGGTCCGCCACCAGGTGCGAGGCGAACGCCGCCGTCTGCACGGGCGCCCACTTCATCCAGCCTGCGCTGGAGAGCCGGGTACGTTCGGCCGGGTCCTTGGCTTCCGCAGCCGCCCCGTTCAGCCCGATTGCGCCCATGAGTGAACCGCCGAACCACGCCGCGGCCGTCAGGTCGTGAACGGCGCGGGCAACAAGATTTCCTGCCATGATGTGTATTCCTCACGTTGAGCTGGTTCCGAATGCTTGTACGGTCGTTGCCGATTTCCCGAAGGTCAGGCACACGCCATGGTAAGCACACTTAGTAATGTTACGGAAGTCCGCCGTCCATGACGGGGACGCGTAACATCGTGGCCATGGAAACAGGGACTTTGTTCGGTTGGGCTTTCGGCGATCCTGCCAGGGAAAATGACGGCGGCTATATGGCCGGCCTGGAGAGGGAAGCCCTGGACAACGCGACCCAGACGGCAAAGGCCCGCGGCGTCACGGTGGTGGAAGGCTCGGAGGTCTTCACCTCGTTGAGCGCCAACGACAGCCTGGTGGAGCTTGACCACGCCCCGGGCAAGCTGGTGGTCCGCTGCACAGTCCATGTTGAGGGCCCCGGCGCCGGGAAACTGCACGCAGAGGGGCCCATGAACGGCTAAGTCATGACAAACGGGGATTCCGGCATCAGTGAAGCGGCAGACGCCGTCGAGGAAGCGTCCGACACCAAGGCGCTCGACGTCGTGGCGCGCTCGGGATTTGCCGTGATGGCGCTGCTCCACATCATCATCGGCGCCATCGCCATCGCGCTGGCCTTCGGGCAACCTGGTGAGGCGGAACCCACCGGGGCCATCGAGCAGTTGGCCGCCAACCCGTGGGGACCCGCCATCCTGTGGGTCTGCGTGGTCGCCTGCACCGGCTTGGCCCTCTGGCAGCTGAGCGAAGCCACCCTCCGCGCCAGGCACCTGCCCCGCAAGGAGCGGTTGGGCAAACTGGTCTCCTCCGGCTTCCTCGCCGTCGCCTACGGAAGTGTGGGGCTCAGTTTCGCCGGGTTCGCCGTCGGAATGCGCGGGGACTCCGGCGAAACCACCCGCGACTTCAGCACCGCCCTGCTCACTACCCCGCTTGGGCTGCCTGCGCTGGTGGCGCTGGGCCTCACCGTCATGGGGGTGGGAGTCTACTTCGTAGTCAAGGGACTCCGGCGCGGGTTCAAGGAGGAACTCTTCCACTTTGACGGGACCCGCCGTGGCCGGCTGATCGACTCCCTGGGCGTCACCGGGCACGTGGCCAAAGGCATCGCCTTGAACCTCGCGGGTTTGCTCTTCGTCATCGCCGCCGGGAAGCGCAGCCCCGAAGAGTCCACCGGCTTGGACGGAAGCCTGAAGGCGCTCCGCGACCACCCGTTTGGCCCCTACCTGCTCGTCGCAGTCGGGTTCGGTTTCATCTGCTACGGCGTCTTTGCCCTCGTCCGTGCCCGCTTCGGACGCATGTAGCCTTTTCCCACCATGTAAGGGCTTTTCGCACCACCAAAAGGAAGGCAAGCCATGTCAACCGTTTCCCGCGTATTCAACTCCCCGGCCGAAGACGTCTGGAAGGTCATCGCCGATGGCTGGCTGTACTCCGGCTGGGTGGTGGGCGCCTCGAGGATCCGGGCCGTTGACGGCCACTGGCCCGAACTTGGGGCCCGGCTGCACCATTCCGTGGGCGCCTGGCCGCTGCTGATAGACGACAGCAGCCGCGTGACCGCCGTCGAGCCCGGCCGCTCGCTGGAACTGGTGGCACGCGGGTGGCCCATCGGCGAAGCCAAGGTGGCCATCACCCTGGAGGACATGGGCGCACAGTGCCGCGTCACCATCGCCGAGGACGCCATCAAGGGCCCCGGAAAGCTGATCCCCAAGCTGGTGCGCGACCCCGTGATCGACGTGCGCAACACGGAAACCCTCAAGCGGCTCGAACTGATGGCCGCGGGCGGCGCCGGGCGTTGATATGGAAGGCCGCTGCTGGTGGGGCCGGCCCCAACTGGTGTGCCGGCCGCACAGCAAACCCCTATCTGATGGCCGCCCCCCCTATGTGACCCAGGTGCCGTACCCCATGGTTGTCCCCGGCGGCGGCCTGCCCGGAAATTAGGTGTTTACAGTGCCCGGGTGCCGCCGTAGGGTGCTCCTCTAGCAAGGTTGCAGACACCCTACGGAAGGGAAGATGAGCACCATGAGAAAGAGCAAGATTGCCGTCACGTCCCTGGCGGGCGCGAGCCTGGTCCTGGCTTTGCTGGCCGGCACCCCAACCGTGGCGGCCCAAGCCGCCGACAAGCCGCTGATCGGCCTGACCTTCGACGACGGGCCCTCGGCCGAGCGCACCGCATTCGTCCTCGACGTCCTCAAACAGAAGGGCGTCAAGGCGACGTTCTTCCTCCAGGGCTCCCACGCACAGCAGTACCCCGACCTCGTCCGCCGAATCGAAGCCGAGGGGCACGTCATCGGCAACCACGCGTGGGATCACGCCAACTTCCCGGACCTCAACCAGGCAAGCCAGAAGCAGGAAATTGACCGCACCAACACCGCGATCCAGACCATCACCGGCACGGCGCCAAAGCTCGTGCGTTTCCCGTTCGGAAACAGCACCCCCTACTCCCTCGAGTACATTAGGGGCCTCGGCATGAGCGGCGGGATCCAATGGCACTGGCACGTAGGCCAACCCGGCGATTTTGAATGCCCCGGTGCGGCCGGCGTCCAGAAGTACGTCCTGGACGAAGCGGCGCCCGGCGCGATCATTCTGCTCCACGACGGGAACGACGTCCTGTCCTGCCCGGCGTCGCAGTGGACCTACCTTGCCGGCACCATCGACGCACTGCGGGCGCAGGGCTACGACTTTGGCGTGGTGGCCCCCTCCGCGACGGCCGACGCACTCAACGAGGGCTCCTTTGGAGTCGTGGTGCCAGCCGGTTCCTGATCCGGCCGGCTCAGATACGGAATCCGGAACGCAGCAACGCGGGGTCACTTTCCGCTCAATTCCGCAGTGAAATCGGGCGTAAAGTGACCCCGCGTTGCTTGTCCTGGCTGCTAGACCGTGGCGGTGACGCCGTCGCGGGAGATGGCAACCATGTCCTCGCGCGGCACCACCTTGATGCGCTCACGCTTGACCTCCACGCCGTGGGAGCCGCCGGCCTCCGTGGCCGCCGCGCCGAGTGCGAGTTCGTGGGCGTCCAGGGCAAGCCAGCCCTCCCAGCTGGTGAACTTCACACCGCGGGCGTCGAGAAGTTCGACGACGGCGTCCGCCTCGGGTGCCTGGGCTAAGGGCAGGTTCTGGCGGTCTTCCAGCAGGTACGTCACGGTCTCGAGGGCGTCGCCCTTGGTGTGGCCGATCAGGCCGACGGGGCCGCGCTTGATCCAGCCGGTGGCGTAGATGCCCGGCACATGGGTTCCGGAGGCATCCAGGACGCGGCCGCCGTCGTTCGGGACCACGCCCTTTTTGTGGTCGAACTCCACGTCCGGCAGCGCCGAACCGAAGTAGCCGATGGCGCGGTACACGGCCTGGACAGGGTAGTCCACGAACTCGCCGGTGCCGCGGGCGTTGCCGGTGCCGTCCAGTTCGGTGCGCTCGAACTTCATGCCGGCAACCTGGCCCGGGTTCTCCGGGGAATCGTAGATTTCCACGGGGCTGTGCAGGAAGTGCAGGTGCAGGCGGCGGGAGGCCTTGAGCTCGGAGAGGTCCTCGGGCTGTTCGGCGATCCAGTTGGTGAGGGTGCCCACCATGGTTTTGGTCTGGTTGTTGCTCTGGATCTGGCGGTCCGATTCCTCGTCGAACTCGAAGTCCTCGGCGTACAGGATGATGTCCACGTCCTTGGAGTGGGACAGCTCGCGGAGCTCCAGCGGGGTGAACTTGACCTGGGCGGGGCCGCGGCGGCCGAAGACGTGCACGTCCGTGACGGGCGAGGCCTTCAGCCCCGCGTAGACGTTGTCCGGGATTTCGGAGACCAGCAGGTCGTCGGCGTGCTTGGACAGGACGCGGGCCACGTCCAGGGCCACGTTGCCGTTGCCGATCACGGCGATCTCCTTGGCCTCGAGGGGCCATTCACGGGGGACATCCGGGTGGCCGTCGTACCAGGAGACGAAGTCCGCGCCGCCAAAGGAACCCTCCAGTTCGATGCCCGGGATGTTCAGGTCCGCGTCCTTGATGGCGCCGGTGGCGAAGATGACGGCGTCGTAGTGGGTCCGGAGGTCCTCGATGGTGAGGTCCGTGCCGTACTCCACGTTGCCGAAGAAGCGGATATCGCCACGGTCCAGGACCTTGTGCAGTGCGTTGACGATGCCCTTGATGCGCGGGTGGTCCGGTGCCACGCCGTAGCGGATCAGGCCGTAGGGTGCCGGGTAGCGGTCAAAGAGGTCGATGCTGACGGTCAGCTCGCCGCTCTTGACGGCTTCGCTCTTGGTGATGATGTCCGCGGCGTAAACGCCGGCCGGGCCGGAGCCCACGACGGCAACGCGCAGCGGACGCTCGGCAGATCCTACGGAGGTGCTTGATGACACGGCTGTGTTCCTTCTTCTTCGGTCCGTCCCAACTAGGTAGCGCTATCTGTCGTTTTGAGGGCTCATAACGACACTTGCTGCTACCTAGTTGGGTGAGGGCTAGGGGGTGAGGACGCTGGTGGTTCTCGGGGTGTTGCTTGGTATGGTCTGGTTGGTGCGGGGGCGGTTCGGGGTGGTGGTGCTGTAATCGGCCGTCTTGAAGTGCGACGGCGCGAACGGGCTGACGCGGACAACGTCACCGATCACGATCACCGCAGGATTTGCGACGCCGATGGCCTCTGCCTGGTCGGCGATGGAACCTAGCGTGCCGATGGTCACGCGCTGATTCGGCAAATAGCCGTTTTCAACAATACCAACGGGGGTGTCCGCAGGGAGACCGGCTTTGCCCAGAGCAGACGCCGAATCGCGGAGCTGGCCCACTCCCATGAGCAGCACCACAGTGTGGTCGGCCCGGGCAGGAACCTCGGACAGTTCCTCGTGGCCGGTGACCACGCTGAAGCCCTTGGCCAGGCCGCGGTGCGTGACGGGGATGCCGGCGGCGGCCGGAACGGAGATCGCGGAGGTGACGCCGGAGACGACTTCCACCTCGACGCCGTGCTGCCGGCAGTATTCGGCTTCCTCGCCGCCGCGGCCCAGGACGTACGGGTCGCCGCCCTTGAGCCGGACCACGCGGTGGCCCTGCTGCGCCTCGTCGACGAGGATGCGGTTGATGTCGGCCTGCGGGACAGGATGGTGGCCCGGAGTCTTGCCCACTTCGATGACGCGGACGTCCGGGGCGAGTTCATTCAGCAGTTCGCGCGGGCCCAGACGGTCGGCAACCACGACGTCGGCCTGGCCCAGGAGCCGGCGGCCGCGGACAGTGATGAGGCCGGAATCGCCCGGTCCGCCGCCGACCAGGGCAACAGAGCCGCGGTGGGCACGGCGGCGGCGCAGCGGGAGGTCGCCGGTATCGAGTGCGGTGGCGACGGCGTTCCGCAGGGCCATGGCGCGGCGCGGGTCTCCCCCGGCGTTGACGGCAATATGCACGTCATCCACCACGGCGACGGCGGGAGTCCAGGCTGCCGAGGCTTCGTGATCGGAGGCGTTGACGCACCAGATGCGCTGCGCTTCGGCATCTTGTGAAACTTCGGTGTCCACGGCGGGATCGCCGGTTGCCGTCTGGACGAACCAGACGCCGTCCACGTCTTCGCGGCGGTAGGGCCGCGGCTCCCAGGTGAGGAGCCCGGCGTCGGCCAGTTCCTGGAGAGCGGCGGAGGCAGCGGGAGCCACGACGGTGACCTGCGCACCGGCGTCGAGCAGTCCTTTGGCGCGGCGGGCAGCCACCGGGCCGCCGCCCACCACCAGCACGGGGCGGCCGAGGAGCCGCAGCGCGGTGGGGTAAATATCCTGAATTGCCATGGATCAACGGTAGGGCCGCGCCGTATGACCACCAATGACGGCGGAAACACCCGTTCACGTAAGGTAACGCCGCGTCACATATGGCCGGGGCGCCGTCGGGGGGCATATTGCCGGTGACCGGGCCCCGGGCGGGCTCAGGGGGCGGCGTTTCCGTGTCAATGTGCCCCGGTTCGGCTGGTGGCGCCGGCCAGGAACCTCCCACGGTGGGCGATGAGGCGCTCCAGGTACCGGCGGAGCACCAGCTTTTCGACGAGGCGCCCCAGGATCCCGAAGGGCGCGGTGAACTCCACCCGGTCCGTCATGATGCATCCACGCTGCGGGACGCCGAAATGCCAGGCCTGCCAGGTCACCTGCTGGCCTTCACCGATCAGGCCAGCCGCCCGCCGTCCTGGGGCACATTGACGGGGCTCGGGCCCCGAACCGGCCGAATCAGCGGCGTGTCCGTGTCGAAGTGCCCCGGTTTGGCCGCTGGCGCAGGAAACAGCAATGCCCGACGGCGGGACTCGCCGTCGGGCATTGAGCGGAACTTGTGTGCCTCTTAGGTAGAGCGGCCTAGCGGGTGCTGCCGGCGAGGAGGCCGCGGCTGCGGAGGAGTCGCTTCTCGATGGGCCCGAACACCAAAAGCTCGATGAGGATGCCGACGGCGAGGATCAGCAGGATGGCGGCCATCACGATGGTCATGTCGGAAAGAACCCGGCCCTGATCCAGCAGCGAGCCCAGGCCGAAGCCGATGGTGCCGCCCACGGCAATGATTTCAGCGGCCATGAGGGAGCGCCAAGAGAAGGCCCAGCCCTGCTTGAGACCGCTGAGGTAGCCGGGCAGTGCGGCGGGAAGGATGATTTGCAGGGCCATCTGGAGTCGGTTCGCGCCCAGGACCGTGCCCACCCGGCGGTATTGGGGCGGGATCTGGTCCACGCCGGAGATGAGCCCGTTGATGATGGACGGAATGGCGCCCATGAAAATCACGAAGTACACGGTGGCGTCCGAGAGGCCGAACCAGATGATCGCGGCAGGAACCCAGGCCACGGATGGCAGCACCTGCAGTCCGGAGATCAATGGCCCGAAGGCACGGCGCAGCGGAGCAACCTGGGCCAGCAGCAGCCCCACTGGCGTTGCGATGGCCACCGAAATCAGGAACCCCACTACTCCGCGCTGGAGCGAGGTCCAGACCGCTTCCTGCAGCTTGCCCTCGCCCCAGAGCACTCCAACCTGTCCCAGGACGTCGAGCGGGCCCGGGACAAGGTCACGGCGCTTGACGCCCAGCGAGACGTAGATCTGCCAGGCCAGGACCAGGACCACCAGGGCGGCGACCGGCAGGAGCACCCGGCTCCAGTCGATCCGGTGCTTGCGCGAGGTATCGGACTGGAGCGAGTCCAGCCCGGATTCGAGCTCACGCAGGTCCTCGGTCCCGGTGGACGTGCGGGTCAGGGCGGCATGGACGTGCTCGCGGGCTGCGGGCGCAGCGCCGGATGCCGCCCAGGGAGTGGCCTCGGGCCTTCCTGAGCGGGACGCGATGCTGCTTGCAGCATCGCCGTCCCGCGAAGGGGCGGGGGCGGCATCCGGCGCGGAGCCGGACAGGAACTTACTTGGCATGGCGGCGGATCTCCTCACGGAGCCGGGCGGTGATGACCCCGGTCAGCTGTCCGGCGAGGCCGGCGTCGGTTCGGTGTTCCTCGGTGACGGCCCATTCCTGGACCACCCGGCCGGGGCGGGAGGACAGCAACAGCACGCGCTGGCCCAGCCGCACGGCCTCGCGGACGTTGTGCGTGACAAAAACGATGGTGCGCCCGGTTTCCTTCCAGATGCGTTCCAGCTCATCGTGGAGGAGGTCGCGGGTAATGGCGTCGAGGGCGGCGAACGGCTCATCCATCAGCAGCAGCTGCCGGTCCTGCGAGAGCGCCCGGGCCAGTGCCACGCGCTGGCGCATGCCGCCGGAGAGTTCGTGCGGGCGCTTGTCCCCGGCACCGCCGAGGTGCACCAGGTCCAGGAGTTCGTCGGCCTTGACACGCCGCTCGGCCTTCCCCACACCGCGCAGCTTGAGGGCAAGTTCGATGTTTTCCCGCGCGGTCAGCCACGGGAACAGGGCGGCGTCCTGGAACATAAAGGCAGCGCCGTCGCTGGGAACTTCCAGGGCGCCCGACGTCGGGGCCTCCAGTCCCGCCATGATGTTCAGCAGGGTGGATTTGCCGCAGCCGGACGCACCGAGGAGGGCGACGAACTCGCCCGAGCCGATGGTGGCGTTGACATCCTCCAGCACCGGGGCGCCGTCGCCGAAGCGCTTGCCCAGCTGTTCCAGTATGACTGGCATGGTCCCGTCCTTACGTTGGTGGTGGTGCTGTGGCAGCGAGGTCAGTCCCTGCTAAGGTCAGTCCCGGCCAAGGCCGGCGGCGGAGATGTGCCGGCCGGCGCCGATCACGTCGTTCAGGGCGCGGAGGTCGAACAGGCCGGCGATGTCGGCCTGTTTGGTGGTGCCGGCCGCCACTCCGTCTTTGAGCAGTTTGGGGTAGGTCCCGGCGAGCGGGTCGACGGTGAAAATGATGCTCTGCAGGGACCGTTCCAGCACGCCGGCAGGCAGCGCCGCGCCGGCCGATTCCTGGAGCGCGGAGTTGATGACATCCGCCTTCTCCGCGGCTGGTGCATTGTTCAGCCAGGCCACGGATTCGGCGTGGCCGCGGAGGAGGGCCTTGACGGTGTCCGGGTGTTCGGCGGCGAACGTCTTGTTCACGATCAGGATGGTGGTGGGGAACTCGCCGGCCTTGCCGGACAGCGAGCCGTCCCACAGGTCCTTTTCGTCCACCAGCACCTTCGCCCCGGCGGTCAGCACCAGACGGGAGGCCCACGGCTCAGGCAACCACGCGCCGTCGAGCTTTCCGTCCTGGAACAGCTTCAGCGTCTGCGCGTTATCCGTGGGATTGATGGCGACGTCCCCGCTGCCGTCCACGTTGGTCCTGTAGCCCTGCGAGGACAGCCACGCCCGGAGCGCCACATCCTGGGTACCGCCCAGCTGAGGCGAGGCCAGGGTCTTGCCACGCAAGTCAGCTGCGGAGCTGATGCCGGGCTTGACCACCAGCTGCGCCCCGCCCGCAGCGGCGCCCGCGATGACGCTGACGGACTCCCCGTGGCTTTTGACGAAGGAGTTGATGGCCGGGTTGGGGCCGATGTAGGCCGCATCAATGGCGCCGGCATTCAGGGCTTCGATGGCGGCGGGCCCGGCGTTGAACGTTTCGGTGCTGAGTTTGGTGGGGCCGAGGTTCCGGGCCAGGATCCCCTGCTTCACGCCCACCAGCGCGGCGGCGTGGGTCAGGTTTCCGAAGTAGCCCAGCTTCAGTTCCTCGGCCGGTGCGGGCGCCGGGGCAGCCTCTGCGGCCGCATCGCGCGAAATGCTGGACGCCACCACGGCGCCGATGCCAATTAGCAGCACGAGCCCGATGGCCAGGGCTGCTTCGACGGCGCGCTTGCGCCGTGGGACAGCATTTTCGCCTGCCACTATGCGGGTCATCCCGGGCTTGGAACTTGTCATTGTTTCACCATAGGGAGTGGCTTAAACCCATTCAATGAAGCAGAAACGGGGGGTCACGCACGTTCACGCGGCGTCATATTCCAGGCCCCATACCCGGCGGCGGGGCGTCGCCGGGGTTAGTCCTGCATGCGCTCCAGCCGGTGCGTCAGCTTCGCTTCCCGCTTGGGGTCATCCCCCAGCGACTTGGTGCGCGCAATGTAGTCCGGGCCCCAGGTCTTCAGCAGGAAGTCGTCGGCGATGCGGACGTGCCCGGCGCGGAATTTGTAGTCCATCCGCTTGGCCACGCCAGACCAGTCCGCGGCACCAAAGAGCCCTTCGGCGTCGGCCACCGTGCGCACGCCGTTGGCAGCCAGCAGGTCCCCCAGCCAGGTGTATTGGCGGGCCTGGCTCCTGGGGTGCTCGGGCAGCAGCCGCGCGAGCATGTCCTGGAGGATGTCCCCGGTGAGTTCGGTGGCGGCGGGGTCCACCGCAAACCCGGCCGTGCTTTCAGCCTGGCGGCGCTTGACGATGTCGTTGATGGCCGAGAACTGCGCGTCCGCCAGTTCGATCAGCGTTGACGCCATGGTGAACGCGCGGTCCACCTCAGCGTTGGACTCGGCGAGGCCCTTGTAGCGGATGTCATGCTCAAAGGCAGCCCAGGCATGCTGCAGCACGGTCCTGATCTGAACCTCGAAACGCTCACCGATATAAGCCTGGCAGCCCACCGGCACGTTTTCCGCCGGGACTTCGAGGATGAGGTGCCTCCCGGCGTAGCCGATCTGGCCGTTCCGCCGCTGGGAGCTGGTCTTGTCATCGTCCTCGCGGCAGTTGAACTGGCCCTTGAGTGCTGTGGCCACGTCCGCGATGTCCGGCTCGAGAAACATGATCACGCGGACCCCGATGAGGTCGTCGAGCTGTTCGAGGCCGTGTTCATACTTGAACCGTCCGTCCGCGGTGAGCCGGTCAAGCTTTCCCCTGACGGAAACCGGGTCCTTCACCCTCGACTGCACGGTGTGATGGTTCAGGCCATCGTCCCGGAGCCTGGCCCGGATGGCGTGCCCGATCGCATCAGATGCCCTATTCAGGCGCGGCAGGCGTGCCTCGTATTGCTCCAGGGAGCGGGCAACGAGTGACTCATGATCTTCCAACCGGTCCCCCTCGGATTCCCGCGTGGCCTGTACCCTGCAGAGTATCCAAGGCAGCAGGATTCAGCCACTGTGGCCCTGGTCAGTCACCCTTAACGTTGATCAGCTGGCGCAGCTTGTGCCGCACCGTGACCAGGCCCGCGGCGTCCTGCATGACCTGGTCGATCGGCTTGTACGCCGCCGGAATCTCGTCAATGAACGCCTCGGTGGCCCGGAACTCAATCCCCTGCATGGCCGTCTTCAGCTCCGCCAGCGAGAAGGTCTTGCGCGCCGCGGTCCGCGAATACCCGCGGCCGGCGCCGTGCGGGGAGGAATTGAGGGAAACGGGGTTGCCGAGTCCCTCCACAACGTACGACGCCGTCCCCATCGATCCGGGGATCAGTCCGGGATCGCCGTGCTCGGCTTTGATGGCCCCCTTGCGGGAGACCCACACCGACTTCCCGTAGTGCGTCTCCTGCCGGGTGAAGTTGTGGTGGCAGTTGATCCGTTCCCGCTCGGTGACGGGGCCTCCCACCCAGTGGCTGAACTGCGTGATGACGCGGTCCATCATTTCCTCGCGGTTCAGCAGCGCGAAATGCTGGGCCCAGCGGAGCTCCTTGATGTACCGGTCGAACTCGGACGTGCCTTCCTCCAAATACGCGAGGTCCGGATCGGGCAGCCTGGTGCCACGCTTCCGGTTCACCTGTTGTGCGACGCCGATATGGTGCTGGGCGATCTTGTTGCCTACGCCGCGGGACCCGGAGTGCAGGAACAGCCAGACGGCGTCGGATTCGTCGGCGGAGACCTCGATGAAGTGGTTGCCCGAGCCCAGGGAGCCCAGCTGCAGCTCCCACTTTTCCACGTACTGGGCAGGGTTGAAGCCTGCCTTGGCTGCGAGCTTCCTGAGCTCGGCGATCCGCGGCTCGGCAGTGGCTTTGACGGTCCGGTTGTTGTGGCCGGCGGACAGCGGGATCACGCGTTCAATGTCTTCGCGCAGCCGCTTCCGGTCCCGGGGCAGGTCCTGGACCGAGTACTGGGTCCGGACGGCGATCATGCCGCAGCCGATGTCCACGCCCACGGCGGCCGGGATGATGGCGCGCAGGGTGGGAATGACGGAGCCCACCGTGGCGCCCTTGCCCAGATGCGCGTCCGGCATCAGGGCGAGGTGGGGATAGATGAAGGGCAGCGTGGACGTGGCGATGGCCTGCGCCCGGGTGTTCTCATCCAGGATCGAGGCCCAGTTGATGAGCTTGGGTGTGATGGATTCCAACGGTCTGCCCTCCCACTCCCGATGATGGGCCGGAGGGCAGGCGGGAGGCAAGGGTGCCCCGGGAAGCCCGCAGACGGCCTCAGATGGAGTAGCGGTCGTCCTCGTGGTCGCCCGGGTGGTCCTTGACCAGGCCCGCGGCCAGCGTGTTGCCGTCCTGCGGGTCGATCACCAGGAACGCGCCGGTCCGCCGGTGATGCAGGTAATTCTCGAGCGGCAGCGGCGCGGCGAGCCGGAGCTGCGCGTGCCCGATGTCGTTGAGGTCCAGGCTGGACGCACCCTCGAGTTTGAAGGTGGCCAGGTCCAGCTTGCCGCTGACATTGCGGACCAGCGCCTGCACGGTCCGGGTGCCGTGCTTGACCAGCACCTTGGCACCCTCCCGCAGAGGCTTGGGCGAGAGCCAGCACAGCGCGGCGTACAGGTCGGCGGAGGACTCGCGGACGGTGCCGGCGGCGGCGATGGTGTCACCGCGGGCGACGTCGAACTCCTCCGCCAGGCGGATCGCCACTGACTGCGGGGCGAACGCTTCCTGCAGGGACTCCCCGGCGAAATCGATGCCAGCCACCGTCGTCGTGCGCGGATCCTGCCCCGGCGTCAGTACGGACACGGAATCACCCACCTTCACGGACCCCTCGGTGATCTGCCCGGCGTAGGCGCGGTAGTCGCGGAAGGCCTCAACGTCCAGGCCGGCGGCCACGGCGTCGGGAGCCAGCGCACCCTGCGGCCGGATGACCAGCTGCACCGGGAAGCGGAAGCTCTCCAGCTGGGTGTCGATCTCATCGGCGGCCGGCAGGGTCTCGAGGACCTCCAGCAGGGCCGGGCCGTCGTACCAGGGGGTGCGCTCGGACCGGTCCACCACGTTGTCGCCGTCGAGGGCGGACACCGGAATCACCAGCAGGTCGTCGATGTGGTCGGCGGTCCCCAGCTCGGCGGAACCGATGCCCAGTTCGCGGGCCACCTGCTGCACGTCGGCCTGGATCTCGCGGAACACGGACTCGCTGAAGTCCACCAGGTCGATCTTGTTCACGGCCACAATCACGTGCGCCACGCGCAGCAGCTGCAGCACGGACAGGTGCCGGCGGGTCTGCTCGAGGACACCCTTGCGGGCGTCAATGAGTACGACGACGGCATCCGCCGTGGACGCGCCGGTCACCGTGTTTTTGGTGTACTGAACGTGCCCGGGGCAGTCGGCCAGGATGAAGCTGCGGCGGTCCGTGGCAAAGTAGCGGTACGCGACGTCGATGGTGATGCCCTGCTCCCGCTCGGCGCGCAGGCCGTCGGTCAGGAGGGCCAGGTCGATCGCCTGGGTGCCCGTGGCCCCGGCGCCGCCGAACCCGCGGTCCGCGGAGGTGCGGGCCACGGCGTCGAGCGTGTCGGCGAGGATCGCCTTGGAATCGTGCAGGAGGCGGCCCACCAAAGTGGACTTCCCGTCGTCGACCGATCCTGCGGTGGCGAAGCGGAAAAGCGTAGTGGGCAGGGCTGTTTCCAGGCCACCGGCGGAGCCGGACAAAACAGTTTCGGTGCTCATTTAGAAGTACCCATCCTTTTTGCGGTCTTCCATGGCGGCCTCGGAGATGCGGTCATCTGCCCGGGTGGCGCCACGTTCGGTGATGGTGGAGGCGGCAACTTCAATGACGACGTCGCTCACGGTGGCGGCGTCCGATTCCACGGCGCCGGTGCAGGACATGTCCCCCACCGTGCGGTAGCGGACCTTCTTGGTGATGACTTCCTCGTGCGGCAGCGGCTGGGACACCTCGCCGACCGCTCGCCACATGCCGTCGCGGGCGAACACCTCGCGGTCGTGGGCGTAGTACAGGCCTGGCAGCTCGATGTTCTCGCGTTCGATGTAGCGCCAGATGTCCAGCTCGGTCCAGTTGCTGATGGGGAACGCGCGGACGTGCTGGCCCACGGTGTGGCGGCCGTTGTAAAGGTTCCACAGCTCGGGCCGCTGGTTGCGCGGATCCCACTGGCCGAACTCGTCGCGCAGGCTCAGGATGCGCTCCTTGGCGCGGGCCTTGTCCTCGTCACGGCGGCCGCCGCCGAAGACGGCGTCGAACTTGTTCTGCGTGATGGCGTCCAGCAGCGGCACGGTCTGCAGCGGGTTGCGGGTGCCGTCGGCGCGATCGGCCAGCTCACCGCGGTCAATGAACTCCTGGACGCTTCCGACGACGAGCTTCAGTCCCAGCCGCTCCACCGTCCGGTCGCGGAAGTCGATGACCTCGGGGAAGTTGTGGCCGGTGTCCACGTGCAGGACGGGGAACGGAACCTTGCCGGGCCAGAATGCCTTGGTGGCCAGGTGCAGCATCACCACCGAGTCCTTGCCGCCGGAGAACAGCAGCGCAGGCTTCTCGAACTCGGCCACGACCTCGCGGATGATGTGGATCGCTTCGGATTCGAGGGCGTCCAGGCTGGAGAGGCGTGTGGAGACGGCGGTTTCAGTCACCTGCGTGGTCTCCTCAGTTAGGAAAGTACTCATACGTGTAGTCCGCATTCTGTCTTGTCGGAACCTGCCCAGCGGCCGGCGCGGGGGTCGTCGCCCGGCGCCACCTTGCGGGTGCAGGGCTGGCAGCCGATGGAAGGGTAACCCTGGGAAAGCAGCGGGTTCACGGGCAGGAGGTTGTCATCGGAGTACTGGACCAGTTGGTCGAACGTCCACGCGGCCACGGGGTTGACCTTGACCAGCCCGTTCTTTTCATCCCAGGTCACCAGCGGCGTGTTGGTGCGGGTGGGGGCTTCGTCGCGGCGGACACCGGTGAACCACAGTTCGTAGCCGGCCAGGGTGCGCTGGAGCGGGGCCACCTTGCGGAGGGCGCAGCACTGGGCGGCGTCGCGGGCAAAGAGGTCCTTGCCCAGGAGCCGGTCCTGCTGCTCCACCGTGTTCTCCGGCAGCACGTCCACCACGTTGACGCGGAGGTTCGCCGCCACCTCGTCGCGCGTGGCGTAGGTTTCCGGGAAGTGGTAGCCGGTCTCCAGGAACAGGACGTCGACGCCGGGCATCTGGTCCGCGACCAGCGCCGGGAGGACGGCGTCTGCCATGGAGCAGGCGACGGCCACCGCGGGCAGGTCGAAGTTGCGCTCCACCCAGGCGATCACGTCGCGGGCCGGGGCGTCCCAGCCGAGCTCGGCGGCGCCGGCTTCGGCGAGGGCCTTGAGTTCTTCCTTGGGGCGAATGGCCGGTACGGGCGCTGCGTGCTTACTCACTGAAGGGCCTCCTCGTCTGCTGCGTGTGCCCATTCGGCGAAGGTCTGGCCTTCGGCGCGCTGGGCAACGAAGGTGCGGACCACGCGCTCCACATAGTCGGGCAGGTCCTCGACGTACACCTTGAGGCCGCGGACGGTGCGTCCCAGCCCGGCTTCTTCGCGGTCGGAGGAAGCCAGCCCGCCACCGAGGTGAACCTGGAATCCCGGGGAGGGATCGCCGTCGGGCGTTGGCAGCATCATGCCCTTGAGGCCGATGTCCGCGGTCTGGATGCGGGCGCAGGAGTTGGGGCAGCCGTTGATGTGGAGGGACAGTGCGTGCGGCAGTTCACCGGACCCGGCGAGGTCGGCCAGGCGGCGTTCCAGGTCGGCGACGGCGGTGGCGGCGGTGACCTTGGTTTCCACGATGGCCAGCTTGCAGTATTCGATGCCGGTGCAGGCGATGGTGCCGCGGCGGAACACGGACGGGCGGGCGGAGAGGCCCAGGGCGTCCAGCTCGGCAACCAGCGGTTCAACCTGGTCCTTGGCAACGTCCAGGACCACCAGCTTCTGGTGCGGGGTGGTGCGCAGGCGGTACGAGCCGGCGGCCTCGAGGGTGTCCGCGAGCTTGACGAGCTGCGCTCCGGAGAGCCGGCCGGCCAGCGGGGTGGCGCCGATGAAGAACTTGCCGTCCTTCTGTTCGTGCACGCCGATGTGGTCGCCCGGCGTGGTGGGCTTGGGCGCGGCGGGACCGTCGGCCAGCTTGTAGCCCAGGTACTCGTCCTCAAGGATCTGGCGGAACTTCGCCGGACCCCAGTCGGCCAGCAGGAACTTCAGTCGGGCCTTGGTGCGCATGCGGCGGTACCCGTAGTCGCGGAAAATGCTGGTGACGCCGAGCCACACGTCGGCGGCCTCTTCGGGGCGGACAAAGGCGCCGAGGCGCTTGGCCAGCATCGGGTTGGTGGACAGCGCGCCGCCCACCCAGAGGTCATAGCCGGCGCCCAGCTCGGGGTGGACCATGCCCACCAGGCCGAAGTCGTTGATCTCGTGGACCACGTCCTGGCTGGGGTGGCCGGTGATGGCGGTCTTGTACTTGCGCGGCAGGTTGGACAGCAGCGGGTTGCCGATGAACCGCTCCCCCAGCTCGGCGATGAGCGGGGTGGGGTCGATGATCTCGTCCTTGGCGATGCCGGCCACCGGGGAGCCCAGGATGACGCGGGGAACATCGCCGCAGGCCTCGGTGGTGGACAGGTCTACTCCCTCGAGCCGGTTCCAGATCTCGGGGATGTCCTCCACGCGGATCCAGTGCAGCTGGATGTTCTGGCGGTCGGTGAGGTCGGCGGAATCCCGGGCGAAATCAACGGAGATCTGGCCGATCACGCGCAGCTGCTCGGTGGTGAGCGCGCCGCCGTCGATCCTCACCCGGAGCATAAAGTACTTGTCTTCGAGCTCGTGCGGCTCGAGTGTTGCGGTCTTGCCGCCGTCGATCCCGGGCTTGCGCTGGGTGTACAGGCCCCACCAGCGGAAGCGGCCGTGCAGGTCCTGGCTGGGGATCGCGTCGAAGCCGTCCCGGGCGTAGATGGTCTCGATACGCTCGCGGACGTTGAGGCCGTCGTCTTCCTGCTTCCAGGTTTCGTTGGCGTTCAGCGGGGTTTTGCCGTCCACTTTCCACTGCCCGTGCGGCTTTGCGGCGGGGCGGTTGGTGCGCGCGGGGCGCGTGGCGACAGCGGGGTCCGCGGACGCTCCGGCTAGAGCTGTATCAGTCATGCATCGACTGTAGGTGCCCCCGAATTGCGTCACAAAGGGTCGGGAAACCCTGAGTCACCTAGGGAAACAATTCGTCACGAATCGCCGGAGAGCCTTGAAGCCGGCCGGTTCCTGTGCTTGGCCGCGCCATTATTTCCCCGCGGCTTTCGGGGTTGGGAAGGTGCCGTTACTGACCGCGTGCGACGGCGGCGTCGAACCTGTCCAGCGCGATCTCGGCGAGTACTTCCGAGGGCAGCAGTGGTTCCGTCACGAGGTCAGCGCCCGCCTTGGCCAGCTGGTCGTGGAAGAAGCCCGGCGCGAGGAGGTAGGAGGCAATCACCACGCGGCCGCCGAGGTCAACGCCCCCGGCGGACGGTCCCGCCCCGGCACCTCCCTCGGCTTCCTCACGAAGCATGGCGACGGCGTCGGGCACTGACGGCTTGGCCGAGGCGCCATAAGCGGCCTCGATCCGGTTGCTTCGCAGTTCCCGGAGCTGGCCCGTGAGCTCTTCCACGCTGACCGCGGCGTTGGGGTTGGAGGACCCTGCCGCGGCGAGGACAATCAGGTCACGGTCCGTGACGCCGGCTTCGCGGAGGCGCCGGTCCAGCAGTGCGGCGAGCCGCGGATCGGGGCCCAGCGGCGCCGCGGCCAGCGTGCCCGGGCGGCTCTTGACCGCCCGCGCGATGTCCACCTTCACGTGGTAGCCCACACTCAGCAGCAGGGGGACCACAACGGCGGGTACCCCTTCGGGCAGGCCGGCCACCACGTCCACGAGGTCCGGCTGCTGGACGTCCACGTAGGCTTCGCGCACGTCAAGGTCCGGGCGGAGGGCGGCGATGGCGGCGCGCAGGGCGTTGACCTCTGCGGCGCCCTGCTGGCTGGACGTCCCGTGGGCACAGGCCACCATGATGGGTTTGTTCATAGCGGCTAGCGTAACGTTGGCACCACCTTGTCCGCCCACTTTGACTCAGCGGGGACGCCCATGACATTCGCTTTTGACTCGGCTCCAGTGTGGCTGGACCTCGTGGGCGTGTTCTTCTTCGCAGTGTCCGGCTCACTGCTGGCGGCCCGGAAAAACATCGACATTGTGGGGTCCCTGCTCCTGGCCTCCCTCGTGGGCCTGGGCGGCGGCATCATCCGGGACCTGATCCTGAGCAATGGTCCGCCCGCTGCCTTCAGCAACCCGGCCTACCTGTTCCCGCCGTTGCTGGCCACGGTGCTGGTCTACTCCCTCTATACCAGCGTGGAGCGCTTCACCTCGCTGCTGGTCCTGTTCGACGCCGGCGGCCTGGCCCTGTTCTGCATGACCGGCACCGTCAAGGCCCTCGACGCCGGCATGAATCCGGTGGCCGCGGCGCTGCTGGGCGTGATGACCGCGGTGGGCGGCGGCCTCCTGCGGGACGTCACGGCCAACGAGGTTCCCGAACTCTTCAACCCCAGGGACATCTACGCGCTGCCGGCCTTCCTGGGGGCCGGGCTGACGGCCGGGCTGTGGAGTGCGGGTGCCTTCAACGTGTTCACGGCCGCAGCGGTGGCCGCCGTGGTGTTCACGTTCCGGGTCCTGGCCTGGCGCCGGTCCTGGCGGGCCCCGTTGGCCGTCCACGGCTGGCACCGGCGGGGTGACGATGAGGCCGGTTCCGGGCCTTCTGCCGCAGGGGGGCCCGGGGACGAACCGCGGCCCGGCAGCGGCGGCACTTCGGGCCCCGGCAATTAGCTAGGATTGGGTCCATGACTGACATGTTCCTCGAGAAGTTCCGTGCGCTTGTTCCGAAGTACCTCGAGGACGAATGGCAGGAAGAGGACGGCCTGTCCGAAGCGGAACTGGACGCGGCACTCGCCGAACACCAGTTCCAGGTTCCGCTGGTCCTGCGCGAGTTCTACCAGGCCCTCGGCGGCTGCGAAGACCTCATGGAGGCCTACCACTACTTCTGGGACCCCGAAGAGCTGGAAGTTGATGACGAGGGCTTCCTGATGTTCCTCGAAGACGAAGAGGAACAGTTCACCTGGGGCTTCCGGGTGGGCGATCTCGGCGTCCCGGACCCCATCGTCTACCGCCGCAACAACGCCCGCGGCCAGTGGAAGAGCGAGGAAGGCACCTTCTCCGAGTTCGTGTTCGACATGTTCGAGTGGGCCTTCAACGACGAAGAGGACTAGCCGGCGTCCCGGCTGCCGGCGGTGCTGGCGCGAGCCGGCGCGAGCCGCCGCCGTCGTGGGGCACTTTGACGCAGCTGTGGCGTCATTTTCGTCTGGTTCCGCGGCAGAGGCCACCAAAGTGCCCCGCGACGGCAGTGAAGCACGACGGCGGCAGTCACCTTCTGCGGAAAGCTCCGCTCCGGAACTGCTCCAGCACCGCGAGCACCTCCGCCACCATCCGCTCAGGGTGATGGACGACGTCGTCATAGCCGAATCTGAGGCCGAGATGCCCGCCGATGAGGGTGGCATTGTTGCGCTTCCGGTCCTTTTTCACCTGCCGTGGCTCCAAGTGCGTTTCTCCGTCGGTTTCCACCACGAGGCACTCCTCAATGAGGAAGTCCACCTCGCCCACCCCCGGAAGCTCTACATGCCTGCGCACATGCAGCCCCGCCCGCCGGAAGTGGTAATTAGCCAGCACTTCAAGGATGGAATCCGCCCTCGGGATCAAGCTGTCCAGGACGGCCCTGGCCCGGGCATTGCGGTTGCCGGGTAACTTGCGCCGCAGGAACTCCACGGTGACGTCTCCCCGCTGGGTTGCGGACTGAAGCATGACCAACGCCTCCGCCTCGGGCAGGCAGCGTAGGGCGTGGATCAGGACATCAACCAGGCCGGCCACCGGCAGCCAGGGGTGGCGCGGATGAGGGCATCGTCCATGCGCCACCGTCCCCGCCGGCGCCCTCTTGTGCCCCGGACTCAGATGCACGGAAGTCGTATCATTTAGCGTCCAAAGCCTGTACGTGGGGGCGGCCGACAAACAGGTCAGCAGGGCATTGTGCTGCAGCGCCAGGCCCAGGGCCCCGCCCTCTCTCGGCAGGCCGTAGACGCCGCGCCGAATCCGCACAATGCGTCCGGCCGAGACTGCTTTGTTGAGGTGCGCCCGCGAAAATCCAGCCCCACGGAGCGTCGAAGTCCGGGTTACGCCGGCCCGCAGGCCAAGGAAGGTCTCCATATTCATGGTTCGACCGTGCCAGCGGGCTGCAGGTGATGGCAGGTCCGTGCCTGGCCATGTGGACAACTCCCGCTCCCGGGGCACTTTGACACGGACACGCCGGCTCCGAGGCGTGGAAGGCGCTCTCAGGGCAGCAATGTGCCCCGCGAAGAATCCGGAAAGTTTATGACACACCCGTAACAGCAGGCTTGCACTCTGTGACAGACCTGTCATAAACTATTCACGGATCCGCTAAACGCCTCCGGCGGGTCTGATGCGAACGGAGATATAGCCCCGGTTCGATGCAGCGTATGACTCGTGACGCTGCTGAGAACCGGGGCTATTGCATTTAAACCGGCTGCCCCGCGGGCAGATGGATAGTCCCAAGCCAACAAAAAGCGGGCCCCGCCAAGGTGTCCCCCGGCAGGGCCCGCTTCAACGACAGCAGAATCAGCTCGCGCGGTCCACTACGGCAAGCGCGAAGTTGGACAGCGAGTCCTTCACTACGCCCTCGGGCAACGGCGCCAGCGCGGCAATGGCTTCGTCGGCCCAGCGCCGGGCAATCACCCAGGACTCGGCAGTTACGGGGTGCTCGCGCAGCCCGGCAACGGCAGCGGCCAAGGCAGTATCCGATGACAGATCCCCGTCAATGAGCTTCAAAAGCTCGACGGCGGACTGGTCGCCGGCCGCTGCGTCGCGGCGCAGGAACAGCACTGGCAGGGTGGGGACACCTTCGCGAAGGTCGGTGCCCGGGGACTTGCCCGACTTAACCTTGACGCCGGTGACATCGATGACATCATCGGCGAGCTGGAAGGCCACGCCCACCTTTTCGCCGTACTCCACCAGAATGTCCTCGAAGGCCTCATCGGCGCCGGAGAAAATGGCGCCGAACTGGCCGGAGGCCGCCACCAGCGAGCCGGTCTTGTCCGCGATCACCGAGAGGTAGTGCTCCACGGGATCCTCGTCCGGGCGGGGGCCCACGGTTTCGTGCAGCTGGCCCAGGCACAGGCGTTCAAAGGTGCGGGCCTGGATGCCCAGCGCACGCCCCCCGAGCTCTGACACCAGGATGGAGGCGCGGGCAAAAATGAGGTCGCCGGTCAGGACAGCGACGGAGTTGCCCCATACTTCGTGGGCCGTGGGGGCGCCGCGGCGGAACGGTGCTGAGTCCATAACATCGTCGTGGTAGAGCGTGGCAAGGTGGGTCAGTTCCACCACCACCGCCGCCTGCACCACAGCAGGCAAGGAAGCGTCGCCAAGGTGGGCGCACAGCAGCGTCAGCAGCGGCCGGACACGCTTGCCGCCGGCCTCCACGAGGTGCCGCGATGTTGCGTCAGCCAACGGATCGGAGTTGGCAATGGCCTCGCGGAGCTTCTTCTCCACCCTGGCCAGGTTGGTGGTGATGGCGGGGCCTAGCTCGGCATCCTCCGCGATCGCCGCGAAGCCTGCCGGCAGCTGAAGTGCCGTGGCAATCGCGGTGGTGTTGAGGCTGGGTTCGGTGTCCGGCAGGCCGTGCCCGGCATGCGTCCAGCTGTGGTCTGCAGAGTTGGTCACGGGTTAACCCTAACTTTTTGTTGCGGATACCGCTGGTTCGTAGCCGATGGACTGTTGGACGTGGCCGGGACAAGGGATTCCAGGACGCGGATGACCCGGTCCTCAAAGCCCTTCGCCGCCGGGTCTGTCAGGTTAGCGAGCAGCCGCACCACAAAGCGCATCAGCACCGGAATCGGCATCCCGGTCCGCAGGGCGAGCTTCATGACAGCGGGCTTTCCGATCAGCGCGGCAAATGCCCGCCCCAGCGTGAAGTGCGATCCCCACTGATTGCGCACATAGTCCGCGTATCCGGCGAGGTGCGCGTCGGCGTCGTACGTTGGCCCCGCGGAAACAGAGCGCGCGGAGGCGTCAATGATGAACTCGGCGGCGAACCGCGCGGACTCCATGGCGTAGGAAATGCCCTCGCCGTTGAACGGGGACACCATGCCGCCGGCATCGCCCAGGAGCAGCAGGCCGGGCGAATAGTGCGGGGTGCGGTTGAAGCCCATGGGCAGCGCCGCGCCGCGGATTTCGCCCACCTGGTTCTCCGGGCTGAAGCCCCACTCGGCGGGCATGCCGGCGGTCCACTCGCGCAGGACCTGCTTGTAGTCCAGCTTGCCGAATTCCTTGGAGGAGTTCAGGATGCCCAGGCCGACGTTGGAGGTGCCGTCGCCGACGCCGAACACCCAGCCGTAGCCGGGAAGCAGTTTTCCGTCGCGGCCGGGGAGCTCCAGCCAGCCTTCCATCCAGTCGTCGTCGTGCCGGGGCGAGGTGAAGTAGGTGCGGACCGCGACGCCGAGGGGGCGGTCGTCGCGCTTCTGGATACCCAGCGACACTGCGGTTCGCGTGGAGTTGCCGTCCGCTGCGAGTACGACGTCGGCAATGAAGTCGCGCGTCTCCCCCGTCTTGCGTCCGGACTCGTCCAGGAGCGCTGCGCGGACGCCGGTCACCCGGCCGTCTTCGGACCGCAGGGCTTCCGTGACGCTGTGCCGTTCGAGGATTTCGGCGCCGGCGGCCTGGGCGTGCCGGGCCAATTCCTCGTCAAAGCCCAGCCGGGTGCGGATGAGGCCGTACCCCGGGAAGTCGGAAACCTCGGGCCAGGGCAGCTCGATGGTCCGTCCGCCGGCAATGAGCCGCAGGCCCTTGTTGCGGCGCCAGCCCTCCGATTCGGGGTGCGGCAGGCCGAGCTTCTGGATTTCGCGGACGGCACGCGGGGTAAGGCCGTCGCCGCAGACCTTCTCGCGCGGGAAGCTGGTCTTTTCCAGGACGGTCACACTGATGCCTGCCTTGGCAAGGTAGTAGGCAGCGGTGGAGCCGGCCGGCCCGGCGCCGACAATAAGTACGTTCACAGGTATCAGCGGGTGATGTTGCGGCGCAGCTTGGCCACGGGGCCCTTGTGCGCGGCGATGGCGGCAGCACTGCCGTCGGGAGTTGATTCGAGCGGCTTGGTTGCCCGGTGCACGGCCACAATCCCGCCGGTCAGGTTGCGGTAGGTAACCTTTTCCCAGCCCGATTCCTCCAGCCATGCAGCCAGATGGTCCTGGTCCGGCCAGGCGCGGATGGACTCGGCGAGGTAAACATACGCGTCCGGGTTGGAGGCAACCTTCACGGCGATGGCGGGAAGGGCACGCATGAGGTATTCGGTATACATCGTGCGCCACAGCGGGACTACGGGCGCCGAGAACTCGGCGATGACAAGCTTGCCGCCGGGCTTGGTGACGCGCAGCATTTCGGCCAGCGCCTTCTTGGGCTCGTTGACGTTGCGCAGCCCGAAGGAGATGGTGCTCGCGTCGAAGCTGTTGTCAGCGAAGGGCAGGTTGGTGGCGTCACCGGCAACGAAGTTGATGTCCGGGCGGCGGCGTTTGCCGACCTTCAGCATGCCGAGGGAGAAGTCACAGGCCACGACGTCTATTCCCGCGTCGGCATACGGCTCGCTGGAGGTCCCGGTTCCGGCTGCCAGGTCGAGTACCCGCTGGCCGGCTTTGGCGTCCACCGCGTCGACCACGATCTTGCGCCAGCGACGAGTCTGGCCCATCGACAGGACGTCGTTGACGACGTCGTACTTCGGCGCGACGTCGTCAAACATCGTGGCTACTTCGTCCGGACGCTTTTCCAAGGATGCTCGGTTCACTATGACATTGTCTCAGACAAACCTCAGGAGGACTTTCGACGAGCCGGTCCCCCGGTCCGACGCCACCGCAAACGCCTCGGAGACGTCGCCGGCGTCGAATGTGTGGGTCAGCAGAGGTTCCACGTCCAGCCCGTCGGCCAGGTAGGCAAGGGCATCGTCCAGTTCGTCCGCAAAGCGGAAGGTTCCGCGGTAGTCAATCTCACGGAAGACCAGCGCGGCAAGCTCGGTGGTCACCGGCCCGGCGGGCAGGTTGCCCACCTGGACCACGGTGCCGCCACGGCGTACGGACGCCAGGACGCCGCCCAGGGCGCCGGGGGCGCCTGAGGCCTCGAACGCCACGTCCACGTCAGGGAGCCGGGCACCGGAACCCACCAGCACCACACGGTCGGCCCCCATGCGCTTCGCGATCGCCAAGGATGTTTCGGACAGGTCGCTGGCCACGACGGAGGCAGCACCGGCACGGCAGGCTGCCGCCACCACCAAGGCACCGATGGGCCCGGCACCGTTGACCAGGACGTCCTTGCCGGCCAGGCTGCCTGCCCGGCCCACCGCGTGGATCGCCACGGCGAGCGGTTCCGCGACGGCGGCATGGCGTGTGCTGACGCCCGCAGGCAACCGCCGAAGCTGCCTAGCCGGGACGGCCTTCCGCGATGCGAAGGCACCGTCTGTGTGGGGCCGGTGCGCGGCACTGCCGTAGTAGGTGACCTGCGGGCACAGGTTGGTGCGGCCGGCCAGGCAGTCCGCGCATTCACCGCAGAACACGGCGGGGTGGACCGTCACGGCATCGCCAACTGCGAAGTCCGCCACCCCCTCGCCGAGCCTGGAGATCCGGCCGGCCACCTCGTGTCCGAGCACCATGGGGTCTGCCAGGATGCTGAGTCCGGAAGCGCCATGGCTGACGTAGTGCAGGTCCGAGCCGCAGATTCCGCCGTATTCGACGTCGATAATCACCGAGCCGGCCGGGCACTCCGGGTCGGGACGATCCTCAAGACGCAGGTCTCCGGCGGAATGGACCACTACTGCTTTCATACTGCGTCCTCCACGAGGGTCAGGTCCCGTCCCTTGGTTTCGGGGGCGAGGAATGTGGCCACGAAGGCGATGGCTGAGTAGAGGACCATCATTCCGGCGACGGGCCACCAGGAGTTGGTGAACAGGGCCAGCAGGCCTGCAGCGATGATGGGGGCCAGTCCGCCCGAGAGCACGCCGCCGATTTCCTTGGCCAAAGCCAGCTGGGTGTAGCGGTTGCGGGAGCCGAAGAGTTCGTTCACATAGGCAGACTGGACCGAGAACATGCCGAGCACGGAGATGGAGAGGCCGATGATCAGGGCCAGTGAGACCAGCAGCGGATCGCGGGTCTGCATCATCAGCAGGGCCGGGATGGCGAAGAGCATCTGGAAGCCGGACAGTGCGCGGTACATGGCGCGGCGCCCCACCTTGTCGGAAAGCCAGCCGGCGAGCGGGACCGTGGCGAAACCGAGGAACGAGCCGATCAGCAGAGCGAACGTTCCCACGCTCTTGTCCATGCTCAGGCCGGTCACGATGTAGCCGATGAGGAAGGTCTGGATCATGGCCGAGTTGCCGGATTCGCCGATCCGCAGGGCCATCGCCAGGAAGAAGGCCTTGCCTTTGCGCTTGGACTTGGCGGCGGTGGGCGCGCCAACTGCAGACTGTCCGACGGTGGTGGAGTTCGCCGCGAAGGCGGCGGCAGCAGCGGCGTCGGCGGCGTCCAACTCCCGGGTGGCCTCGAAAACGGGGCTTTCCTTCAGGTTGCGGCGCATCCACAGCGCGTAGAGGGTGATGCCGATGCTGGCGATGAACGGCAGGCGCCAGCCCCAGCTCATGAGCGCTTCCTCCGGCAGCAGTGTCAGCAGGACCCACAGGCCGGAGGCCAGCAGCGTGCCGGAGTTGGTGCCGAGGCAGACGAATGAAGCGATCAGGCCGCGCTTCTTCGGCGGCGCGTATTCAGCCAGCATGACTGACGCGCCGGAAAGTTCGGCGCCGGCGCCGAAGCCCTGGGCCAGGCGCAGGACCACGAGCAGGATCGGCGCTGCGAGCCCGATCTGGGCGTAGCCGGGCAGGAACCCGATGAGCATCGTGGATATCCCCATCATCATGATGGTGATCACCAGGACCTTCTTGCGGCCCACGCGGTCGCCCATCCGTCCGAAGAACCAGGCGCCGACCGGGCGGGCCAGGAAGCCGACGCCATAGGTGATGAAAGCGACCAGCAGTCCCACGACGGGGTCGAAGTTGGGGAAGAAGATTTTGGGGAAGATGATGGCTGCTGCCAGCGAGTAGAGCTGGAAGTCCATATACTCCATGGCTGTTCCGAGCCAGCCGGATACTGCTGTCCTGATGAGGTCTTTGGATGAGCGCTGGGTGGCGCCGACCTGGATTGCTGCCGTCATGAACCCCTCTGTTCTACGGGTCTGGCCGGATGCACAGCTTCAATGATGCGGCATGGGCGAGACGTTTTTTTGTTCCCACATTGGAACAACGACTGCCATTCAAGCACTGCCATACCAGTGTGTCAAGAGGTGTCTGGCAGCCTTCGGGGGCTCCGGACTGAAGGCGCCGTAGCCCGTCAGCCCGGCTAATGTTGAGGCATGGCCGCCACCGACAGCACCCCGCGCATCTCTGCCAGGATGATGGCGTATGCGCAGATCCGTGAGCGCATCATCTCCGGCGAGGATGCGCCCGGCACCCTTCTCTCCGAGAACGAGCTTGCCCACCACCTGGGCACCAGCCGCCAGCCGATCCGCGAGGCGCTGATGCTGATCGCGCAGGAAGGGCTGGTGGAGATCCGCCCGCAGAGCGGCACGTACGTGACTTATCTGGACCCCGATACGGTGGCCCAGGCCCAGTTCATCCGCGAAGCCATCGAGGTAGCGTCGCTGGCTGACTGCGCCAACAAAATCACGCCCGATGCCGCCGCCGCGCTCTACGAACTGCTGGACAGGCAGGACGCGTGCACCAGCCGCGAGGAGTTCTATCCGCTGGACGAGGACTTCCACCGCACCCTGCTTGCCCTTGCCGGCCATGAAACAGCGTGGGCCACCGTCTCCAACGCCAAGGGCCATCTGGACCGCGCCCGCTACCTGGGACTGAGCGGCTACCGCGGCATCACGGAATACGCTGCAGACCACCGTCAGGTGCTTGACGCGCTCCTGGCCGGGGACCTGCCGGCCGCTCAGGATTGCCTGCGCAGTCACCTGCGCTTCATTCTGGATGATGTCCGGAGCATGCGCGCGTCGCGGCCGGAGCTGTTCTCGGCCCCTGCCGTGCCGGAACGCCGGACGGGCAGGCCGGCCCGGGTCTGAGGGCCGAGGCTCCCCCGAGCCGGGTCCAGGGCCGGCTTGGGACCGGGTCCAGGGCGTTCCGGCAGGGCCGACACAGCCCGCATCGGCCGCCAGAGTACTGTTGTCTCATCATGACGAGCACGTTCCGCACCCTCACGGTCCCCCTGGATGGCAACGCGTCTGCCGGCGGCCTTCCGCAGTTCCTGGTCCGGGACGATGTCCTCTGCTGGACCCGCCGCGAAGCCGGCCTCGTGGGCTTCGGCGAGATCACCCGTTTCACCGCAACCGGCCCGGAGCGCTTCCTCGAGGCCGACATCTGGTGGCGCCACCTCGTCCTCGAGGCAGATATCACCGACTCGGTTGTCCTGCCGGGCACCGGCCCGGTCGCCTTCGGCTCCTTCGCCTTCTCCAAAAAGTCCGCCCACGAATCGCGCCTGATCGTTCCGGAGATCGTGGTGGGCGTCCGCGACGGCCAGTACTGGCTCACGCAGTTAACCCTCGACGACGGCGAACTCACCAGGGAGGGCGCCCTCGCCGCCCTGGACCGCTGGCTCAGTGGTGGCAGCACCGCCCCCGCCCCCGCTGCGGCGGGCGGCACCCCCGGCGAGGTCCCCGCACCGGCGGGTGGCGCCGTCGTCCGTCCTGTGCCGCTGGCTGCCGGGGCCACCATGCATACAGGGTCGCTGAGCGAGGAAGACTGGATGGCCGCCGTGACGGCCGGAGTGGCGGAAATCCGCACCGGGGCGCTGGAGAAGCTGGTGCTGGCGCGCGACATTGTGGCCACCGTTCCGTCGGGCGTGAACGCGGCAAAGGTGCTGCGTGAACTCGCCGTCCGCTACCGGGAATGCTGGACGTACGGGGTGGACGGGCTGGTGGGCGCAACGCCGGAGATGCTGATTCAGGTGGAGGGCCGCACCGCCCAGGCGCGTGTTTTGGCCGGCACGCTGGACCGCCGTGACGCGCACGGCGAGGACGGACTTCCGATGGAGTACGCCGAGCGTGTGCTGGCCGGCTCGGAGAAGCAGCGGCACGAACACGAGATCGCGATCCAGTCGCTGACCTCGCAACTGGCGCCGTTTTCCGAGGCCATGAACGCCCACGACGAACCCTTCATCCTTGAACTGCCCAACGTCTGGCATCTGGCCTCGGACGTGAAAGCCGAGCTCACCGAGGTGGAGGGCCACGTGCCCACCTCCCTTGCGCTGATCAACGCGCTGCATCCGACGGCCGCGGTCTGCGGCACCCCCACGGAGGTAGCCGGGGCGCTGATCCGCAAGCTGGAGCATCTGGACCGCGGACCGTATGCGGGCCCGGTGGGCTGGCTGGATGCGGCCGGCAACGGTGAATGGGGCATCGCGCTGCGCGGGGCGGTCATCGAGGACCCGCATACCGTGAGGTTATATGCCGGCTGTGGAATTGTTGACGGCTCGCTGCCGGAGGCCGAACTGGCCGAGACGTGGGCGAAATTCCGGCCCATGCTGGAGTCGCTGGGCATCGCCAACTAGGTAGCGCTAAGTGTCGTTTTGGGGGCTCAAAACGACACTTAGCGCTACCTACTTGGGCGGGGGGTCCGGGATTCCGGACACCCGCCCGCTTGGGACGCTTGCACTGGGCTCCGAAATAGTTATCCAATAGTAAAACTTAGTTTCGTGTGATGCACATCTCTCATTCGGCGATACACTATGAACCGATTTAGTACCGCATACCCCTGCAACAAAAGGTTAATAAACATGCAGCTCAAGTCCCTGGCCCAGGCCAAAATCGCCGCCAAGGCAGCAGCAATCCTCGCCGCCGGCGCCCTCACCCTCACTGCCTGCGGCGGCACCTCCGCCCCGGCAGCCTCGGAGGGCGGCGTCCAGCTCATCAACGCCGGCAAGCTCACTGTCTGCTCCGACGTCCCCTACGAACCGTTCGAATTCCAGAAGGACGGCCAGATCGTCGGCTTCGACGTGGACATCGCCAAGGAAGTCGCCAAGGACCTCAACGCCGAACTGAGCATCGTGGACAGCTCCTTCGAAGCCATCGAGACCGGAACCGCCCTGACCGGCTGCGACGTCTCCATCTCTTCGGTTTCCATCACGGACGTCCGCAAGTCCGTGATGGACTTCTCCAACCCGTACATGGATGACGACCTCACGCTGGCCGCCACCACGGCGTCCGGAATCACGGACATCAACAGCGCCAAGGGCAAGAAGGTCGGCGTCCAGCAGGCCACCACCGGCGCCAAGTACGCGTCAGAAAAGGGCATCGACGCACAGCAGTTCGAGGACAGCGGCCTCCTTGTCCAGGCCCTCCAGGCCGGCACCATTGACGCCGCCCTGGGCAACCAGTCGGTCCTCGGCTACGCCATCAAGGACGATCCCAAGTTCAAGCGCGTCGAGAACTACGCCACGGGCGAGAAGCTGGGCATCGCCATCAAGAAGGGCAACACTGCCATGGCGGACAAGGTCAACGGAACCCTGAAGCGCCTGACGGATGACGGCACGCTGAAGAAGTTCCAAACCACCTGGTTCGGCGAAGCCGCCAAGTAAAGTTCTCGGACAGAGACCTTCACAGACCTGAGAACTACGCCGCTGGGGCCCCTGATGAGCTGCACCGCAGCCCGTCCGGGGCCTCAGCCACGCAAATGAATGTGAGCACCCTATGGCAATGACCGCACGTCAACGGGCCAGAGTGAGCCTGTATGTCCAGATTGGCATCTTTGTTGTGGCCGTGGCCGCGCTGGTCCTGGCCACCGACTGGAAGACCATCGGCACCAGCGTTTTCAACTTCGGCAAGATCGGCCCGATGTTCCCGGACATCTTCCTGGTGGG
Organism: Pseudarthrobacter sp. IC2-21; assembly: GCF_034048115.1. Classification (NCBI taxonomy): domain Bacteria; kingdom Bacillati; phylum Actinomycetota; class Actinomycetes; order Micrococcales; family Micrococcaceae; genus Pseudarthrobacter; species Pseudarthrobacter sp. IC2-21. The sequence continues at coordinate 3,273,041 of NZ_CP139145.1, forward strand.
CCTCAAAAACACCCTGATTTACACGTTCCTGGGCTTTGTGGTGGGCCTCTCGGGCGGCCTGCTGCTGGCCCTGATGAAGCTCTCCAGCTTCCCGCTGTACCGCTGGATCGCCACCGGTTACATCGAGTTCTTCCGCGGCGTGCCGGCGCTGCTGGTGTTCATTGCCTTCGGCTACGGTGTTCCGCTGGCGTTCGGCGTCCAGTGGAACGTGACCCTGATCGTCATGATCTCGCTGGGTATGGTCGCGTCGGCATATATCGCTGAAACCCTCCGCGCCGGCCTGCAGGCGGTGCCGAAGGGCCAGCTGGAAGCTGCCCGGTCGCTCGGCATGCCCCAGTGGCGGGCGATGGTTTCCATCGTCATTCCGCAGGCGTTCAAAATTGTGCTCCCGCCGCTGACCAACGAGGTCATCCTGCTGACTAAGGACTCCTCGCTGATCTACGTCCTGGGCCTGACCGCCTCCCAGTATGAACTGACCAAGTTCGGCCGCGACGGCATCTCCAGCCTCGGTGCCGGCCTCACGCCGCTCCTGGTGGCGGGCGCCTTCTACCTGGTCATCACCATCCCGCTGAGCCTCCTGGCCCGGAAGTTCGAAAGCCGCTCCGCGCGGACCAAGCGATAGGCAGGGAAGCCATGAACGACGTCGTAAATTCCTCCTCCGGCAGCACCAGCACCATCCATGCAGCCGGGGTTTCCATCAAAGACCTGCGCAAATCCTATGGGTCCAACGAGGTCCTCAAAGGCATCAGCCTGAACGTGGCGCCGGGCGAGGTGGTGTGCCTGATCGGGCCCTCCGGCTCCGGCAAGTCCACGCTCCTGCGCTGCGTCAACCTCCTGGAACAGCCCAATGAGGGCGCCATTCACGTGGGCGGCTTCGAAGCCACTGACCCCGACGTGGACATCGATAAGATGCGCCGCAAGGTGGGCATGGTGTTCCAGCAGTTCAACCTGTTCCCGCACCTGAACGCCACGGCGAACTGCACCATCGCCCAGACCAAGGTCCTGAAGCGTTCCCAGGAAGAGGCCAACAAGGTGGCCAAGCACAACCTGGAGCGCGTGGGACTGGGCCACCTGGCCGACCGTTTCCCGGACCAGCTGTCCGGCGGCCAGCAGCAGCGTGTGGCGATTGCCCGCGCGCTGAGCATGGACCCGGAGCTGATGCTCTTCGATGAGCCCACCTCCGCGCTGGACCCCGAGACCGTGGGCGATGTCCTCTCGGTCATGCGGAACCTGGCCAAGGAAGGCATGACCATGCTGGTGGTCACGCACGAGATGGGCTTTGCCCGCGAAGTGGCGGACCGTGTGGTGTTCATGGATGGCGGCGTGGTGGTTGAGGAAGGCGTGGCCGAGCAGGTCATTTCCGCTCCCACCCAGGCCCGCACCAAGGAATTCCTTCGCCGCGTCCTGGATCCGACCCACATCGAGATCGAAGAGTAGGCCGGGAGTCGCGAGCTAGCCGCCGAGAACGCCCGTCACCGCTGCAGATACGGCGGCCCGGATCCGGGCATGCAGGTCCCGCAGGCCCACCCGGTCCGTCCGGACCTCCACGATGCTGCGGCCTTTGAGGGGCGCGGCAAGCGCTTCGGCCAGGCCCGCCGTCGTACTGACCGAGCAGTGCCCGACGCCGTACGCTGCGGCGAGTGCCGCAATGTCCACTGCGTGCGGGGTGCTGAAGAGGCGTTCGACGGCGTCCGGGTAGCCGCCCGCTTCGCGCACCGCGCCGTGCTCGAGGAGGTCAAAAATCGCCCCGCCGGCGTCGTTGAGCACCACGATCCGCAGGTCGGGCACCGCCTCGCCCGGGCCGAGAAGCAGGCCGCCGGCGTCGTGCAGGAAAGTCACGTCGCCGAGCAAAAGGGTGGTTCGCTGGCGGCCGCCGAGTGCGATTCCGGTGGCGGTGGAGATGGTGCCGTCGATCCCGGCGAGGCCGCGGTTGGCGTAGACCGTGGCCGCGGGTTCCGCGGCGGGCAGGCCGGCGAGATCGACGTCGCGGATGCCGTTCGAGGAGCCCAGCACCAACTGCCCGCGGGACTGGGCCCAGACCAACGCGCCCGTGGCCGGGCCGAGCGCAGCGTGTTCACCAGCCAGAACCCCGTCGAGGGCGTGCTGCGCGGCCGACCCCGCCAGCAGCCAGGTGTCCAGCCAGTCGGACGGGCCGCGTCCCGCAAAATCTGCGAGGTCGGCCAGGCTTTCCAAAGGCAGTTCGGTGCGCCGGCCGGGCTCGTACCAGGCCACCGGAACCGGCTGGTACAGGGCGGACGGCACGTCGGCCCGGGCCAGCAGCGCAGAAACCGGCCGGGACAGCGTGGGCCGGCCGAAGAGCACCACGCGCTCGATGGGCTGCGCCGCGTCCGGTCCGAAGTGGGACAGCAGCAGCCGGTACGGGCCCACGGCGTTCGGCCCGAAACGGGCGTTGGAGGACGGCTCCGCCAGCAGCGGCAGGCCGTGGGCGCGGGCGAACGCTTCGGCCACCGGACCGGCGTCGTGCCCCGCCAGCACCACGGTACGGCGCTCCCCGAGGGAGGAGGCGGCGGGCGGCAGGTTCATGGTGAGCGGCTCGGTGGCGACGCGGAATTTGGACCGCCCGGCCGCCGTCGGAAGCTGCTCCCCCGGCCGAGGCACCAGCGGGTCGCGGAAGGACAGGTTCAGCTGGACCGGGCCGGGAGCGAGGTCGGAGAACGCGCCGGTGGCGGCGGAAATGGCTGTTTCCACGGCCCGGAGCGGGCTGCTGCCGGCAGGGACGTCAGCCGCGAACCGGACGTGCTCGCCGAACAGGTCCAGCTGGATGGTGGTCTGGTTGGCGCCGGTACCCAGCAGTTCCTCGGGCCGGTCGGCGGACAGCACCACCAGCGGGACCGCCGCGTGGTTCGCCTCCATCACGGCCGGCATGAGATTCCCGACGGCGGTCCCGGACGTCGTGAGGACGGCCGCCGGGGAGCCGGTGGACAGGGCAAGTCCGAGCGCTGTGAAGCCGGCGGACCGCTCGTCGATCCGGACCAGCAGCTCCACCTGCCCCGCCGCGGACGCTTCGGCCAGCGCATACGCCATGGGTGCCGAGCGCGACCCCGGCGAGACCACCACGTACTCCACACCGTCGTCGACCAATGCCCCGACGGCGATCCTGGCCGCCTCGAGCGACGTCAGCGAAGGCGCGGCCTCCGGGGAATCTGCGTCGTCAACATGGGAGGCGTCCGGGGCGGGGTCATTCAGCGAAGTCACCGAACCAGTCTGCCACCCCCGGACGCTCTCTCACTTAATGTCGCTTTAAACCAAACGCTCTATCACTGCCCTCCGCCGCAGCAGAGGTAAGTGATAGAGCGTTGGTCAAAAACCCGCATTAAGTGAGAGAGCGTCCCACCGGGAGGGGTGCGTCCCACCGGGAGGGGTGCGTCGCGGGAGGGCTAGCCGCGGAACACCTGGATCACGGACGGGCGGGGCGCGCGCACCTGGCCGCGTGCCGGCGTCGCACCTTCAGCAACGTAGTCCGGGAAGAAGGAGCGCTGGGCAGCGAACGATCCATCTTCGCCCGGGTGCTGCACGGAAACGAAGACGGTCCGCTCGTCGTCGTGCACGATGGGGCCGCAGGTTTCGGCTTCACGCGGGACGGCGAGGAACTGTTCCACTTTGCCGCGCTCGGCGCCGTCGAGGGTGACCTTGAAGAGGCCGTCGGCCCTCTGGATGGCCGACGGCGCGCCGTCGGTGGAGATCCAGAGGTTGCCCACGGAGTCGAATGCGAGGTTGTCCGGGCAGGAGATGGGCGAGACCTGGTCCACCGGGAAGCCGGAGAAGTAGGTGACGTCGCCCTGGGCCGGATCGCCACAGACCATGAGCAGGTTCCACGTGAACTTGGTGGAGGTCTGATCGCCCGTCTCGGTGATTTCCACGATGTGTCCGTCGCGGTTTTCGTTGCGAGGGTTGATCTCGGTGGCGCCTTCCTTGCCCACCTTGCCGCGGTCCGAGTTGTTGGTGCAGGCCACGTAGACCTTGCCGGTCAGGAGGCTCGGCTCCACATCCTCGCAGCGGTCCATCTTGGTGGGGCCCACCTTGTCGGCGGCGAGACGGGTGTAAACCAGGACCTGATCCACGGACATGCCGGGGACGGCGGACGCGCCATCCACAACCAGGGGCAGCCACTCGCCGGTGCCGTCGAAGCCGCCGTCGGCCGGAACCGTGCCCTTGCCGTCAATCTCGGCGGCCGGGGAGCTTCCGGTGAATTTGGCCACGTACAGGTTGCCGGCGGAGAGCAGCGTCATGTTGTGCTTGCGGTCGCCCTCCCGGTACTTGTCCTTGGACACGAACTTGTAGAGGTAGTCAAAGCGCTCGTCGTCACCGGAGTACGCCACAACATGGCCGGATTCGGCGATGATCACGTTGGCGCCCTCGTGCTTGAAGCGGCCCAGCGCGGAGTGCTTCTTGGGTGTGGAGGTGGGATCAAACGGGTCAACTTCCACGATGTAGCCGAAGCGGTTGGCTTCATTCTCGTAGCCGGCGTTCCGGGTGTCGAAGCGGGGGTCGTCCAGCTCCCACTTGCGGGCCGTCGCCTTCGAGCTCAGGCCGTAGCGCTTGTCCTCGGCGGATACGCCCGGGGACACGAAGTAGCCGTTGAAGTTTTCCTCGCCCGAGAGGATGGTGCCCCACGGTGTGGTGCCGCCGGCACAGTTGCCCAGGGTGCCCTTGATCTTGCTGCCGCTGGGGTCCGCCACGGTCTTGACCAGCGCGGAGCCGGCCACCGGCCCGGTCAGCTCGTAGACGGTGTTGTTCAGGTAGCGGCGGTTCAGGGGCGCGCCCTTGACGTAGTTCCACGGCTTGGTGGTGTTCTTGCGCTCCAGCTCGACCACGCTGAGGCCGTGTGCGGCCTGGCCGACAGCGCGGACGTCCGCAGCGGGCATGGTGGCCGGGAACATGATGTTCTCGTTGGTGTATTCATGGTTCGCGAACAGCAGCGCGCGCCGGCCCTTGGTGTCAGGGATTTCGATGATGGAAGAGTAGTCGTTGTTGTAACCGAACTGCTTCTCCTGCGCGGCGGCCGTCTGGTTGTTCAGATCGAACTCAGGCGTGCCGTTGAAGATGGGGTCGCCCCAGCGGATCACCGGCTGCCAGGTGAAGCCTTCGGGGACGGTGACGGCGTCGACCGCGGCATCGATGGATGCGATCGGCGTGAACTTCAGCTTCGAGCTGCTGAAGCCTTCCTTTGCGGCCTTGGACAGGCCGGCGGCGGATGCGGGTTCGGCCGAGGTAACGGCGCTGCCGAGTACGACGGCGAGCGCACCGGCGGCGCCGAAGCCCAGGGCGGCGCGGCGGGACATGGTGGCGGACGCAATGTCGCGGAAGTAACTGTTCGAGCTGGTGTTGCAGACATCGCTGGCGCAGGCGTTGTCGCACTTCAGGGCGCAGGTGACGGCACTGCGCTTACCCTTCGTGTGGCCAAGCATGGGCAGCAGGTTGAACTTGCGGTTTGTCGTTTCAGACAAGGTTATGCCTCCAATAGGACGATCGGGTCCCGCTCACCCTGCCAGCCGGTTCCGACCCGCAGCCGTCAGCCAGGTGAAGTTACGGTTAACCGCTGATGACCTGCAGAAACTGCGAGAGCGTTGCCCAAAAACCCACGTTAAGTGAGGAAGCGTTGCCCAAAAACCCGCGTTAAGTGAGAGAGCGTTGCAGGGGGCGTCAGGGGGCTAGGGGGTTGCAGCGAGGGTGGCGTGGACTCGGCGGAGGCGGTCCAGCCACCAGTCGCGGCGGTCGGCGGGGGCGGCATAGCGCGAAAGCAGCCCGGAATCGGCGGCGACGTCGCGGACCCGGATGGCGCCGTCGTCGGCCACCAGCGGATCCAGGGTGATGTCAGAGGTGAACAGTGAGACTGTCCCCAGCCCGCATGCGTACGGCAACTCCGGCAGCGAGGCCGCCAGGGCCAGGCCAGCGCGGATGCCCACCGACGTGTCCAGCGCGGAACTGACGACGGCGGGCAGCCCGGCCTGTGCCACGATGTCCAGGGCGCGGCGCACTCCCCCGAGCGGTGCGACCTTCACCACCAGCAGATCGGCGGCGCCGGCGCGCGCCACGCGCAGGGGGTCGGATTCCTTCCGCACACTTTCGTCGGCGGCGATCAGCACCGGCGTCCCGGCGTCCCGCAACCGGCGCCGCACCTCCGCCAGCCCCTCGATGGAGGGCACGGGCTGCTCAGCGTATTCAAGCCCGACGTCGGCGAGCCGGGTCAGTGCCTCGACCGCGGCGGGCACGTCCCAGCCGCCGTTGGCGTCGACGCGGATGGCGGCGTCGGGAAGGGCGGCGCGGACGGCGGCAACCCGGGCGGCGTCGTCGTCGAACGCCTGCCCGCGTTCGGCCACTTTGATCTTGACGGCATCAACCCGGCCGAAACGGGCCAGAACTTCGGGCACCCGGTCCGCGGAGACGGCGGGAACGGTGGCGTTGACTGGAATGACCCGCCGGACCGGCGCGGGGAATCCCTGCCAGCCGGCTTCGATGGCGGCAGCCAGCCAGCGGGAGGCCTCGGCGTCGTCATATTCGGGGAACGGGCAGAACTCAGCCCAGCCAACGGGTCCCTGCAGCAGAAGGGTCTCGCGCAGCGTGATGCCGCGGAACTTCACCCGCATCGGCAGGCTCACCACGTGCGCGGAGGCGAGCAGCTCCTCGACGGCCGGCAGCGGAAACTGCAGTGACCATGACACAGACGATGGAAGTGAGGGCGGCTGTGCGCGCGGGACCGAGGAAGGCATGCGTTTACTGTACAAGCGCCCCCTGACAAGTCCCGAGCGCAGGAGCCGGGATCCGGAAGCCAGGAGCCGGAAGCCGGCAGCGGCCTACTTCCTGCCCGGGGCCGAATCGAGGTACCGCTGCAGCAGATCCGAGGTCTGCCGGCCGCACTTCATGATCGTTTTGAGGTGGGCCGCTGCCAGCCGGGGCAGCACGTCCTCCGGTGCACCCTGGCGGCCCTCGGTTCGAACCAGCCGCTCCAGCCCCAAGGCAAATTGCGCAAGGCGTTCGGCGCCCACCATCTGGCTCGAGGTCTTCAGGCTCAGCACTGCATCGAGGCTGCCGGGGAGGTCGCCGGTGGTCAGGGCCAGGCGCAGTTTTTCGGTCCGCTGCGGCAACTGCGCGATGAAATTCCGAACGAAGACCTTCCAGACGCCTTCGTCGTCATCGAGTTCGTCACGGAGCCTGTCCAACGCGGCCGGGTCCAGGAGCGGCAGGGCGTTGGCGTCGTCCTGGGTCATGTCCTGAAATGGGTGGGGGGCGCCCCACCCGGCAGATCTTCAAGGAGGGATTCCGCGAGCGCGCGGACCACGGACACGGCACGGCGGGCCGCAGCCTGGATCCGCGGCCGGCGCACGGGTAGCTCGAAACTCATGACGTGACCCCCATCAAACGCAGTGCCTGACATCCCGGAGGATCCTCCACAAACGCTAGGCGGCGGAGGGGAAGGCCGCACGAGTAGTCAGTACTCGAGTTCTCAGCAGGGCAACACTAGGGGTGCTGACCACCACGCGGACAGGCAGGGAGGTGCGCCTAGATCCACTTGTTGTGTTTGAAGGTGAGGTAGAGGACAACGCCCATGGCAAGCATCAGGCCCAGGGCATAGGGGTAGCCGAAGGGCCAGTCGAGCTCGGGCATGACACGGAAATTCATACCGTAGATGGATGCCACCAGCGTGGGCGCGAACAGGATGGCCGCCCACGACGAAATGCGTTTGACCTCCTCGTTCTGCCGGTAACTGGACTCGGTGAGGTTCTTCATCTCGTCGTTCTGCCGCTGGGCCACCAGGGCGGCGTTCACGGCGAGCGCGTTCTGCAGCAGGGCGCGGAAGGCGGCCACGCGTTCGTTGAGGCGGATGATGTGGTCCAGCACGTCGCGGTAGTGGTCCTGGAGTTCCGGTTCCTTGTCCCGTCCCGGGGTGCCCGCCATAAGGGCCTGCAGGATGCCGGCGAGCGGGCTGGTGGCGCGCTGGAAGGTGATGACCTGCCGGGAGAGCTCGTAGATGCGGCGTGAGACGTCCGGGTCGGCGCCGAAGAGGTCGTCCTCGATCTCGTCGATGTCGTTTTCCAGCCCGGCCGCCACCGGTTCGTACTCGTCCACCACCTGGTCCAGGATGCCGTAAAGCACAGCGTCCGGGCCGAGGGCGAGGAAGTCGGGCATGCCTTCCATCCGGCGCCTGACCCTGGCGAGGTCCGGGGACTCTGCGTGACGGACGGTGACCACGTAGTCGGAGCCCACAAAGACGTGGATCTCACCGAAGTCCACCTTTTCGACGTCGTCCAGGTAGCGTGCGGGCCGGAGCACCAGGAAGAGGTCTTCACCGTAGTGTTCGAGTTTGGCGCGCTGGTGGCCGGCGAGCGCGTCTTCAACGGCGAGGTGGCTGAGGTCGAATTCCTCGGCCACGGAGCGGAGTTCGTCAGCATCCGGCCGGTAGAGCCCGATCCAGGCCATCCCCTCGCGCTGCCGGAGCAGGAAGTAGGTCTCGTCGAGGTCCTCGGGGTCTGCGGTGCGTACGCCGTTCACGTACACCGCGTTGTCGATGATGGTCACGGCCGCGCCTCCTTTGGACACTCTCCTGTGGGTGACGTTAGACCTTCCGGGCGTCGAACCCAAGAGGCCTTCCAACACATATCTATATGGATATACAATTGCCGCATGGCACGGGCAGCAACAACGGCGGACACCTTCAACGCGGTGGCCGAGCCGCGCCGCCGGGAAATCCTGGACGCTCTCGTCCACGGTGAGCGTCCGGTGGGCGAGTTGGTGGACCTTCTGGGGCTGGCCCAGCCGCATGTGTCACGGCACCTGCGCGTCCTGCGGGAAGTGGGCGCGGTGGAGGTGCGCCACGACGGCCGGCAGCGCGTTTACCGGCTGAATCCGCTGGCCCTGAAACCCATCCACGACTGGGCCGCCAGCTACCGGCACCTCTGGGACGAGCGCTTCGGTCTACTCGAGGACGTGCTGGCGGACCTCAAAGACGAAGACCTCAAAGACGAAGGTCCCGACGACGAAAATCCCCGAGAGCACTGAGAACGAGAGCACTAGGAACGAGAGCACTGAGAAGGAGTACGGCAATGGCACAGGCCAGCAGCACCATGGACGTGACGTTCCCCAGCGACACGGAAATCCTGATCACCCGCACAGTCAGCGCGCCCCGGCACCTCGTCTACCGGGCCTGGACCACCCCTGGCCTGGTCCGGCGATGGTGGCCGGGCCGGCGCGGCGAGATGACCGTGGCGGACATGGACTTCCGCGTGGGCGGGGCCTGGCGGTACGTGATGGTGGCGCACGGCGGGTTCGAGGTGGCCTTTCACGGCATCTACCGTGAGATCGTCCCGAACGAACGGATCGTCCACACCGAGGTAATGGAACTGCCGGGCACGGCGCCGGACAGCGAGGACGGCGCCGTCCTGAATACGGTCACCTTTGAAGCGGCCGACGGCGGCGCCACCGTCGTGCGGATCCGCACCGATGCGGGCAGCAGGGAAGTCCGGGACATGATTGCCCAGTCCGGCATGGACGGCGGGGTGCGCGAGCAGTTCGAGATCATTGAGGAGCTGGCGGCGCAGGCCCCCGCCTGACACGTCAGCGTCACCCCCACAAACCAACGCGGGGTCACTTTCCGCCCGATAAACGTCGATTATTGAGCGGGGAGTGACCCCGCGTTCCGTGTGGAATTCAGCCGTACCACCAGGCGAGGATCCGGCTGCAGCGCAGGGTTGCCCACCGACTGGGCTCTCCCGGGACGTCGAGGGCGAACCACTCCCGCCCCGGATAGCCGCGATACGCGGACCACGTCACGGCGGCCGACCGGGTTTCCTCCAGCACAGCCACGGCCCCGGCCCAGCCGGGGGTCACGGGCGGCATCCCGGGCGCGGAAGTGCTCCAGGCCGCGGACGATGTCGAAGTGCCACTGCGGCGGGAAAGGAAACCGGCGGAAGGCGGAATTCGCTGGTTTTCCAGTGTGGTGGGAGAGGAACAGCTGGTGGTCGAGGAAAAACTGCTGACCGCGCCCGGCGGCGGCCCGGATATCACATTTCCCGCCTGACGCCTGGTACGCGGCCAGGCCGTCCAGGAGGCTGATGCTCGTGTGGAAGGAACCGTGGCGGGAGCCCGTACGGACGGTGGCTGTCCCGGCACCAGCCCGAGCCATTGCAGGAACAGCAGCGTGTACATGGTGGAGGTCCACTTGGGCTTTTGGCCCGCGGCGCACCGGACCGAGACCAGGCCCGGCCGGGCAAACCAGTACCAGGGGCTCGTCGGGTCCTCACAGAATTCTGTGACAGGCTTAAGTGATGACCCTGTCGAAGCCCGCGCGCATCAGCACCCCCGCACGCCCTGCCCCGGGTTCCGGCTTTATGTTCTTTTTCGCCACGCTCGCCTGCGTGGTGGGTCTGATCGCCACGTACTACTACTTCGTCCGGACCACCACCGGCCAGTTCATTGACGAATCTGCCCTGGTGGAGGCCGTGGACATCCACGGACCCGCGGGCAAGGCGTCCACCCGGTTCCTGGACTGGCTGCCCGTCATCTCCCTGGTGATGGCCGCCGTCGTGGTTCTGTTCGTCACGGTGATCCGGCGGCGGTGGGTGGCCGCGGGGATTGCCCTTACCGCGTGCGTCGGCGCGAACATCGCCACGCAGGTCCTGAAGGATCTATTGCCGGCACGGCCGGACACCGGCGTGGTGACCCTGGAGCTGAATTCCCTGCCGTCCGGTCACACCACGCTGGCGGCGTCGGCTGCGGCGGCGGTGTTCCTGATGTCCTCGCCGCGGTGGCGTCCGTTCGTTGGTTTTGCCGGCGGCACGTTCGCGATCGCCTCCGGGGCGTCCACGCTGCTCAACCAGTGGCACCGGCCGGCCGATGTGGTGGCGGCCTTCCTGCTGGTGGGCGCGTTCATGATCCCCGCCGGATGGCTGATCATCCGGCATGGCGGAAGCTGGAATGTGTGGGACGGCTTCGGCAGGCATGTTGGTTCGGCGCGGATCTGGGTGAAGCTGCCGGTGCTGATCGGGCTGGCCTCGGCGGCCGTGGCCGTGTTTTCGCTCGCTAAAATTGCCCCGGGTCCGCTGCAGGAAGGCAGCACCACCAATTATTTCTGGGCCGGCATCGCACTGATCGTCATCGCCGGGTATCTTGCAACTGTCGCCACCACCTCGCTGTTCGCGTACGCCGCACGACGCCGGGACGCGCCGGGGCGCTAACTGTCGCCTTCGCTGCCGGCCAGTTAGGCGAGCGCGGCCCCCAGCGAGCGGACCAGCCAGTCACGATAGGCCTTTACGGACCAGCCGGCCTCCCCCACGAGGGTGCGGTACGCCTGCGGGTGCCCCAGGGACCAGATGGCGGCGGCAGCATCGGCGTCGGACATTCCGGACGTGAGCCCGCCGCGCGCCCGGACCGCGGCGGCCGCTTCCCCGTAGCGCTCCAGCCGCTGCAGCGCCCGCGCGGTCTGCAGCTTCTCCGCGGCGGGGTCCACGGCGGCCGCCTGCGCGATGACCGCAACCACCGGTCCGGTGCGCCGGTGGACCTCCACAAACCAGTCGGCAAGGACGGCGATGAGGGCGTCGAAGTCGGCAGCTTCCGCGGTCCGCTTCCGCATCAGTTCCAGAACGTTCGACGGCGAGTGCGGGCCTGATGCGGCAGCGTCCAGAACCGCGGAGAGCAGCGCCGCCTTGTTTCCGACGGAGTTGTAGACGGTCTGCAGCGCCACCCCGCTCTCCGACGCGATGGCCTCGATGGTGGTGGGCACGTACCCCTGTTCGGCGAAGAGCCGCCCGGCCACAGCAACAATCAGCTCGCGGGTTTCAGCGGCCTGCACGGCCCGGCGGCTGGTCCTCGGGGCGCGGGAAGCGGAGGCTGCTGCAGTCATAGAAAATAGACTAGCCCTCCAGTCACTGGAATGCTATTCTAATGAAATCCGCAGGGCATCCAGACAGGACGTGCCCCGGGTTTGGCGAAGGAGCCATCAATGGATTCCCAGACTTTGGATGTTGTGGTGATCGGGGCAGGCCAGGCTGGACTGGCGGCGGGCCGCTTCCTGAAAGAGGCCGGCGTGGAGTTCACCATTCTGGAGAAATCAGGCCGCGTGGGTGATGTGTGGCGGAACCGGTGGGATTCGCTGCGCCTCTTTACGCCGGCACGTTACTGTGCTTTGCCCGGCCTGAAGTTTCCGGCGGCGGGCGGCAGCTTTCCGGGGAAGGATGCCGTCGCCGATTATCTGGCGGCGTATGCGGCCCGCTTCGAATTGCCCGTGCGGACGGGCGTGCGAGTCCTGGCGGTCCGCCGTGTGGACGATGCCTTTGAACTGCAGACCAGCGCCGGGGAGTTGCGGGCGCGCAGTGTCATCGCCACGCCGGGTGCCAACTCGACGCCTTTAGTCCCCGCGGCCGGGCAGGCCCTGGATCCTTCGATCCATCAGCTGCACAGCAATGAATACCGCGGCCCGTCGGAGCTCCCGGCCGGTGCCGTGATGGTGGTGGGTGCCGGGACGTCGGGAGTGGAAATCTCCCTGGAACTTGCCCAGAGCAGGCCGGCACGATCGGTATACCTCGCAGGAAAGCCCACCCGCCACATCCCGGATGCCGTGTTCCGCTTCGCCGGGCCGTTGTACTGGCGCCTGGTGAATTCGCTGCTCACCCTGGATACCAAGCCCGGCAGGAAAGTGGCTGCGGGATTCCACAAGCAAGGTGCACCGCTGATCCGTGTGTCGGTGAAGGACGCGGAACGGGCAGGGGTGGTCCGTCTCCCCCGCCTCCAGGGGTCCGGGGATGTGCCGGCTGACGTCCGGACCATCATCTGGGCCACGGGCTACCGGCCTGCTTTTGACTGGATCGAGGGACTCCCGCTGGACGCAGACGGCTGGCCTGCCACGAAGCGGGGCGTTGTTCCGGAGCTGCCGGGACTGTACTTCGTGGGCATGCCGTTCCAGTACGCGCTGACGTCCGGCCTGATTGGCGGCGTGGGCCGTGATGCCAAGTACGTAGTGGACTACCTGGCAGCCCACCAGCGAACGATGAGTTGGGCTCAGGAACAGTAGATTTTGCCGTTGCTCGTTCCGATGTCCAAGCGCACGGTGGTCTCGGCCAGCGCCTGGGGCTGGTTGGCAAATGAAGCTGTCAGCCGGACGCTGACAGGGCTTATTCCGGCACTCGCGGTCAGAAGGCTCGAGTCGCCCCGGAGTTGGATGGTTCCGGTGGAGCTGAGGGGGGTGACAGCGGTCCCGGCACCGTAGGTGCCATCAGCTTTTTTGACCGAAAGGGCCAGGGCAGTGGGAGTTCCGGAGAAGGCATAGGCGAGGTCCACGAACTTGTCGGCGCTATCAACCCGGGAGCAGATGAGCTGTCCTGGCCATGTGCCGTCGGCAGTCACCGTCATGGTGGCGGTGGCCGACTGTTGCCACAGTGCCGAGGCCGACGCCCCGCCCGCACCCAGGAGCACGGTCAGTACAAAGGCCCCGATCGCGGGCAGGAGTCCTGGTATGCGGCGGGGCGTTTTCACGCGGCATCTCCCGCGGCATCGTTGGATGACCGCCCGCGGCCACGGATGCCCTTGATGACCAGCAGCCCGCCGTATCCAATCAGGCCGGCTGCAGCGAGCGTGGTCCACATGTTGCGGTCGGCGTTACCCAAAGCATTGGCTACGTAACCGACGTACGGGACGGCGTAGAACAGTTTGCCCTTGACCTGTATTTCACGGACGGGTTCGGCATCATTGGCACCGTTGTTATCACCCTTGGTAATGAGAGTCTTCTCCCCTTCCTGGGTTGCAGCGAATCCCACGATGCGGTGGGTCTCCACCTCGGGCCGTGCGGAATGCAGCTGGAAGGTGACGACGTCGCCGTACTTGAGTTCATCGAACGCCACCGGCTTCATCACCAGAAAGGTACCCGGCGGGAACTTCGGCGCCATGGAGTTGGTCAAAACGGTAAACGCCTCCGACCCAGTGGCACGGGGAACAACGATCAGCACCAGCGCGGCGAACACGGCCATCATGAGGACAGCCATATTCAAGATGCGTCCCGCCGTGGCCCAGACGCTGCCGCGGACTGGCGTGGCAGCAGCATTAGCAGCAACTGCCGAACGGTTGCGGCGAAGGGCGGAGCCGCCGTGGTGAAAGAAGGACAGGTCAGCAGCCACTGGGCACCCCACAAAGCTGCCGCGCTGTGAGCGTCAACGAGATATTCACGGCTTTGCCTTTCATGGCGGGAGGAGTGGCGGGATCAAGTGTGACCTGAAGGCAGAGCACGGTACCCGTTCCTTTCGGGACGGCGGCGGACGTCATACCCGCCACCGTGGTGATTTCTGTGTACCCGGTGGTACCGCAGCTGGCTGGCGTTGGGGCGAATTTTCCGTTGACCTTCAGATACTGCGAAAGTGTTCCGGAGCCGGCAGGCATCAAGCTGGGGTTTTCAGCGGTAATGCTGGTGTTGAACGTTCCACCCGCATTGGTATTGTTGCCGGCCACTACGCTCGCATATGCCGACGCTCCGGGGGCAAGTGTGGCGGACTGGGTGAGATTGATCGTTGCGGCCCCTCCGGGAACGGTCATGGTGGTCACGTTCCCGGAGGGACTTCCTGTGAGGCTGACATCGAACGACGCCGAGGACACCGTGCCCGGGGTGGTGGAGGTGCTGGCGTTCCACAGGGAGTAGGTGCCATGGACCGTCAGCAGTCCTAGGAACACCGCCGCTGCAATGAGCAACCCTGCCCGCAGCGTCCGCGGGAGCCGCATCGTTCCTCCTGATCCTGGTCCGTCTTTTCCGTCCTGAATTGGCGGCCGGCCATGCAGCCAGCCGCCCTTCTCCGACTAGGGCTTGGCGACCTGCGTCAACTGGAAGGCAACGTCATTGAAGTTGTAAGACTTGTTCACGTCAGTGCGGCCAGTGGTGCTGGACAGGAACTCGAAGGAAACGGTCGCAGTGACCGTCTGGGTGCCCGCGGCAGCTACAAGAGGATTGGCAAGTGCGGCTGATCCGACGGTGAGTGCTACCGGGGAAACTGAAACATTAGTGGCGGTGAAGCCGTTGGTGGGCGTGACGCCTGCGGTAGTGACGTTGGCGGCCATCTTGTCGCCGTGGAGCGTGACGGTCAGGTCCTGCTTGAAGGTGAGCTTGTCACCCGGAACCACCTTGTAGGCCTTGATGTCCGGGATGGTGGTTCCATTGCGGTCGGCCCACGTGCCGGTAGCGGTCTGGACGTCCAGGTCGCCGGAGACGATGGTGCCCGGTGCCGTGCTGGCTTCAGCATTCCAGTTGGCCAGCGTTCCGCCGCCGCCCAGCAACAGTGCTGCGCCCAGGGCGATGGCTGCGGATCCCTTGATGAGTGTGCTGTTCTTCATGATGTTGTCCCCTCAGACTTTGCGTTCGTTGTTGTCTTGCTGAAAACAACAATGCACGGCGAAAATCAGGATTTAGGGACGGAATTTGTCAAGGTTTGGGCGTATTTGTCAAGGTTTCCTCAAGAAAACTTGGGGAATCAAACGAGCGCCTGACCTGCGGGTTCTCTCCAATAGACAGACTTCTACTGGCGGGTAACTAATCCATCGAAATGACAAAAATGGAGACTTAGTAATTCCGCCGGTGTTTCAGCCTCGGCAGCGCCACCGCAAACACAACCGCTGCGGCGAAGCCCAAAAAGCCGGTGGCCGAAACACCCGCACCCAAGGTAGCCACCGCGGTGACGCCGGACAGCAGGACCGGGCCGCCGGTCGATCCGGCGTCGGCAATGAAACGCCACAGGCCCAGGAACTGGCCACGGCCGCGGTCGGGCGAGAAGTCCGCGCCGAGGGTCATGATGAGCCCGGAGCTGATGCCGTTGCCAAGGCCGATCAGCAGGGACGCCAGCAGCAGCCCCGCAAAGGAGGCGGTCAGCGGAATCAGCAGCATGGCAATGGCCATGATGATGGTGGAGGGGATGGCCACAAACAGCCTGCCGCGCCGGTCCATCACCTTGCCGGCGGGATAGAACACCAGCATGTCGATCGCGCCGGACAGCCCGTAGATCACGGACGCCTGGGCCGGGTCCATCCCCAGATGCTCGGCCCACAGCGGGATCACCACCTGGCGGGACGCACGCAGCGCGCTGAGGAGCAGGATCCCCACCCCCAGCGTCAGGAACACGCCGGCATGCGAGACCGCCACATTCCGCAGCGTGGGCTCGGGAGTCCTGTGACCGCCGTCGGGCGCTGCCGGAACCACGAGATCCGGAATCGTGACGGCCAGGACGGCGGCCGCGGCCATCCCCACCACACCCACCCAGTAGGCGCCCGCGATCCCCGCGAACTGCATCACGCCGGCACCAATGAACGGCCCCACGAAAACGCCGATCCGGCTGACTCCGCCCAGGGTCGAGAGCGCCCGGGCCCTGAACTGGATGGGCACGGCCTCGGTGAGGTACTTCTGCCGGGCCAGGCTGAAGACGCTGGCGGCCATGCCCACAACGGTCATCGCCACCGCAAGCAGCACAAGTCCGTTGGGGACCAGGGAGGACACCGCGGCCGCGGCGAGTGCAAGCGCACCCACGGCGGCGGCCCCCACGATGGACCAGCGTTCGCCGAACTTGAGCGTGATGAGGGAGGCGGGCAGGTTGAAGAACCACGAACCGAGCCCGATGAGCGTCACGATCAGCGCGGAAACCGCAACCGAAGCGCCGAGGTCCCGGGCGGAGAGGACCACCACCGGGAGCACCGCGCCTTCGCCGATGCAGAACAGCAACGCAGGCCCGAATGCGGGGATGGCGATGCTTCGGAAGTTGAACGGCGGCGGGGTTCCAGGCGAAGTCATCAGATTTATCTTATGCGAGAAGATTCCGCCCAGTTCAGGGGTCACAATCGGCCCCGTGAGGACTAATCTTTGCCTTGTGGGGTGCTGCCGTGCGCCCCGCACAGCCAAGGAGGACTCATGGGTGAAGTGTGGATCCGTACCATCGGCAACAGCCTGGTCCGGGCAGACAAGGTCACCGAAATCGCGTCCACCCGGGGGTCTCTCCACGACGACCAGGGTTACGCGCTGAAAGTCATTGTGGACGGCAAGGCGCACGTCATTATTGACGACGGCGGCCTGCCGGGTTCGTTCACCCAGCGGCAGGATTATGCGCGGCATCTGGAAGACGCGCTGCTCTTCGCCCTCGACGAGGCGCGGGAGGCTGACGCCTCCGTGGTGGTCTGCTTCGAGCCCGAGACCGAGCGCTGGGTCCTCGCCCCGGCGGCCGAACTGGCCGGCAGGATTTCCACCGGCAGTTGAAGCCCAGCAGTTAAAGCTCTGCAGTTGACAGCCCTGCCGTTTGCCGCTCGGTTCAGGCGGCCACGCGGGCAGGCGCATGGTGCGCTGCGTGAACAGCGTGCCGCGGCGGCAGCATGCTCAGCGTGCACGGACTCTGCTGCGGATCGATCCTGACCGGGAGTTGACGCGTTTCGCAGCAGGTCTCCAGCAGGCGCAGGGCTTCTGGATCAACCCGGGCATGGCGCACGTCCAGTTCGAGGACGAGGTTGTGCCTGAGGGCGTTGGCTCGCTTCACCACGACGTAGAGAGCCTGGATGCTGTGAACGGTGATGTGGCCCTTGGCGAGGACCCGGGCTTTGGCGTGGTCGAGGTCTACGCGGACAAGAATGCTGAGCTTTTCGGTCAAGGCCCGGCGCCTTCCTTGCGTGGCTGCGACGCTGCAGCCCGGGAGGCCGCGACTCGGCGGCCAGTAGCCGCGCTTCAGCAGCCATCTTCAGGCTAGGCATCAGTGCGTGACGGGCGCAACATCTCTACGCATTGTGTCGGACGGATCCGTCCGCACGCCCCCAACGTCGGGCGCCGTGCAGGAACCCCGCTCCCGGGACCGTTGCTCTAGGATTCGGAGCATGAACATTGCAGTTGCGGGCGGCACCGGAACGGTCGGACGTCATGTGGTCAGCATCGCCCGGGCCCGGGGACATCACGTGGTCAGCCTCTCGCGCGCCGCAGGCGTGGACCTGGTCAGCGGCGACGGGTTGGCCCAAGCGCTCAACGGCGTGGACGCGGTGATCGATGTCGCCAACACCTCAACACTGAACGGGAAGAAGTCCGTGGAGTTTTTCACCACCGTCACCGGCAACCTGCTGCGGCAGGAGAAGGCGGCCGGAGTGCGGCACCACGTGGCCCTCTCCATCGTGGGGACGGAAAAGGCTGCGGCCGGCTACTACGCCGGGAAGCTGGCCCAGGAGACATTGGTCAGCAAGTCGGACGTGCCGTGGACCATCCTGCGGGCCACGCAGTTCCATGAGTTCGCGGGGCAGATGCTGCGGCGCAGTTCGGTGGGCCCGCTGGTACTGGTCCCCCGGATGGTCACCCAGCCCGTGGCCGCTCGCGAGGTAGCCGAGGCGCTGGTTGAGGCCGCGGAGGCGGGGCCCCGGGGCCGGATTGCAGACCTTGGCGGCCCGGAACGCAAACAACTGGCTGAGCTGGTCCGGGCGGTCGCGCAGAAGCAGGGCCGGAAGCGGCGCGTCATTGAGTTCACCGCCCCCGGGCCGCTGTGGCGGGCGATGCGCGACGGAAGCCTGGTCCCGGAGGCGGGGGCCGCCGTCGGCCGCCAAACGTTCAGTGACTGGCTGGAGACCGACCTGAACGCTTCCTAGGAACTCGCCCGCGGGATCAGCGGGAACTCGCCTGCGGGATCAGCGCGGATCGGCCCCGGAGGGGAATAGCCGCTCGCTGACGTCGTCGCGGAGAATGTGGAACTGGCCGCCGTTGCTGTTGACGGAACCGTCCAGCACGTAAAGCCCCCGTGCCGCTTCGGGGCCCCCGGCCGCGCGGTCCAACGCCTCCACGAGGTGCCGGCCCAGGCGCCCCTTCGGCCCCAGAGCCTTGATCTCGTCCAGTTCCTCCGCCGTCAGCCTTGACAGTACTGCGTTGATTTCAGCCACAAAGCACCCTCCCCAGTTGTGCGGGCAATGATTGGCCCGGCTCCCCACAGGCTAGGGCAGTCCGCGGGGCACGGCAATGGCCTCAAGGACATCCCGGGGCGCCAGGGGTCTAGGACGGGAAATGGTCCTGTGGTTAAGATGAAAACGTAACCTGTCGGCAGACCGCCGGCAGCGTCAGACCGTAGGGAGAAACACCATGGGTTTGGATGACAAGATCGGAAACGCCGCCGAGAAACTGGGCGGCAAGGGCAAGGAAGCCGCCGGCAAGGCGACCGGCGATGAGAGCCTGGAAGCCGAGGGAAAGGTCGATCAGAGCAAGTCGGACCTGAAGCAGGCCGGCGAGAAGGTCAAGGACGCGTTCAAGAAGGACTGATTTCGCTTTTCAGGAAGGGCGCCACTCCCGCACGCGGAGCGGCGCCCTTCCGCGTGCGGGTGAAAACTTTCCCGCGTGGCCGGTGAAAACCTTCGCGTTACCGGTGATGCCTGCCGTGACTGAAGGTACCCAGGAGCAAGATGACCGGCGTGTCGTCTCCCGATTCAGACGCTGGCAAGCCCTAATTGGTGTAATAAATTCGTAACTGTTGCGTGCATCACATTCGCCCCTTACTCTGGACAAGGCTCCAGCAAACGGGCCTTAGCAAGAAGCTGCAGCGTCGCAGCCAATGCCGGGGAAAGGCTTTACAACTTGAACTCCAAGCTCAACATCGTTGTCCGTGTAGATCTCGACCATGCCAAGGCTCTGGTGATTGCAAAGGGGCATATCACCATCCACAGCGTGAACGCACTGTATGTAGTAGTTAAGCGGGCCAACTCCTTAAGGGAGGGCCTGGACCTGGAGCTGGACCTCAGCCGCGCGCGGGTGGACCACGAAGCCTTGGAAATGCTCCACACCGCTTCGAACACCCATCAACTGCCGGTCAGGATCGACCCTCAGCAGGCACCCTGCACCATCAGCGTCCTGGCACCGCGCCGGGAACCGGCTGCAGCGCGCCATCTCGTCGCCGCCTAAGGCATTAAAAGGCACGGCACCGCAGCGCCCACCAATCGGGCCGGTGTGCCAGCCACAGACTTCTTTGCTTTCCACAGGCTGGGAGTGCGGCCGTATCCGAATAGACGGGTAGCGGCACTCTCGCCCCTCATCTCAGTACGCCCCCATCTAGGTAGCGCTATCTGTCGTTATGAGCCCTCAAAACGACAGATAGCGCTACCTAGTTGGGAAGGGCGGGGAAAAAGTTAGCGGTAGCCGTCCACGATGGCCGCCGCGATCTCCTTGTACGCCCGCCGGGTGTCCGGTTTCAGCACGTCCAGGGTGACCAGGTCGCCGTCAGCCACGCCACGGTCGTGCGGGACAGCGATCAGCTGGCGGCAGATGCCGGCGAGGTGTTCCTCAATGGCGTCCTTGTCCACGCGGGAGGAGACCTCGTCCTTGTCCGTGATGACCACAATCGCGTTCCGGGCCAGGTCCTCGTACCCGTGGCTTGCCAGCCAGTGCAGGGTGCTGCGGGCCCGCTTCGCACCGGAAACCGCGTACCCGGCCGCGATCACCAGGTTGTCGGCGGACTGAAGGATCCCGCTCATCGCATTGTGCGTGACCCCGGTGCCGCAGTCGGTCAGGGCCACGGAGTAGTAGTTGGAGATCAGCTTGCGGATCCGCAGGTACTCGGCCGCCGTCAGCGAATCCGAGACCTCCGGGTCCTGCTCCCCCGCGATCAGGTGCAGCCGGCCGGCGTGGTGCATGTACCGGGCCAGGGCGGTGAGCGAGTCCACGGATTCAATGTTCTTGAGCAGGTCCGTGATGGTGCGCGGGCTGGACTGCTGGTAGATCCCCTCGCCCAGGGCGCGCTCCACCAAGTCGCCCGAGTCCGGGTTGGCGTCGATGGCGCAGGGCGCGTCGCCGCGGAATTCGGCCAGGGTCAGGCCCACGCCCACGGTGGTGGAGGTCTTGCCGATGCCGCCCTTGAGGCTCAGCACGGCGGTGTTGTAACTGCCCTGCAGCTGCCGGGAAATGCGCCGGGCCAGCTCGTCCTCGTCCCGCTGCTTGGCGCTGGGCCCCAGGTTCCAGGCACCGCCGGTCATCGCGTAGATGGCGCCGCGGAAACCGCCCACGGGACGCGGCTTCTGCTCCTTCACGAACAGGCCCGGGGAGCTGATGAAGTCAGGCATCGGGCTCTCGGCGATCACGTCCGCCGCGGTGGGGCGGATCCGGCGGAACGCGGGCGTCTCATCCGGCTGCGTCCCGGACGCGGACGACGACGGCGGCGCGGCTTCCCCGCCGTCGTGCGGCTCTGCGGTGGTGCTGAAGTCCTCGAAGGCCGGCTGCGCGGGCTGCGGCTCCGGGACCTGCGGCAGCGGGGTTGGCGGCAGCGCGGTGACCGGGGGCTTGGCCGGCCGGCGGGTGGGGGCCGGGGCGTGGGCCGCGGGTTTGGCCTGGTCGGCGGCGGCGGCGGCCTCCGCCCAGGAGCTGCGGCGCGGTACCGGAGTGCCGGCGTCGGGGCTGGTGGAAGGCTCGGGAGTTACGGCTGGCATGGTTCCTGTCTGGGCATCCGAAAGCACTCCGTCGGCGCGGCGGAGGTCGCGGCGTCGCCGGGTGGGTTGCGGCTGCCCTGCATCCTCTGCAGTGGCACGTGCGTTGTGATCCGCCGGATCGGGCATGTCTGTCCCCCAGGACTTCGACTCAATATTCTGCGGCACTATACGGACTGTTCAGTCAACCAGTCTAGGCGCTGAGGGAGAAGTCAAGCTCAGTGGCGGGTCAGGGCGGCCACCACAACGCCGGCGGTAAGCACCAGGAGTATGGCCAGGACGGCGTAGGCCTGCCACTTGGGGCGGCCCTTGTGCGGGTTGATATCAACGTAAGGCATGGCTAGCTGCGGTCACTCCTCGTAGCGGTCACCCGTAGTGCGCGCCGCTTGAGGCGGAGCAGTTGGTACAGCGCACAGAAAGGAATCAGCAACGTTCCCAAAAGTGCGCAGAGCGCCAGGGCATAGTCAATGAGAGCCAATGCGGCCTCCGTCGGTCTAGCAGTGATCCCCCATGCGATCACGGGCCACGCTAGCCGTAAGTCATGACCATTGACAAATTACACAGGTTACTGACCTTTGGAGGGCCGCTTCGGCTCCCGTCCATCCACCCGTCCATGCTCCCGTCAGGGTCCCGGAACCCGGGACCCTGCCGGCTGCTAGTTCCCGGCCGCCTGGGCCGCAATTTCGGCGGCGCCCTGGGAGATGGTGACAACGCCCAGTCCGCTGTCCTTCACGGCCCGCATCTCGGCATCCAGCGCGGCGGTATCGGTGTGGTAGGTATCGCCGCCAATGTTCTCGCCGATCTCGTGGTAGGCCAGGATCAGCCACGCATGGTCCGCCTTGGCGGTGTTGATCCAGCCCTGCACGGTGGCCGTGCTGGTGGTGGATTCCACAAACTTCACCCTCAGGTTGTAGGGGTTGTAGTTCGCGCGGGTGTTGAAGCCGGAGTTGTCGGTGCCGTCATCGTCGAAGGCCCGGTGGGTTCTGTAAACGCGTTTGATCGCAGCCACCACCGCGTCGTTGTATTCGGCGTAGGGCGAGGCGAAGTCCGTGGCGGCTTTTGCCCCGAACAGCTGCCGCAGCGTGGCCTGGCTTTGCGTCAGCTCCACATTCAGCTGGGCGGCGGAAAGCTCGCGCAGGTGGGGGTGGGTCACCGAGTGCGATTCGATGTCGTGGCCCCGGTTTGCGAAGTCCTGAATTTGCGCCTGGGTCATGTACGCGGGCTGATTGTTGATGGATCCGGAGATGATGTACATGGTGGCCGGGATCCCGTATTTGTCCAGGATGGGCAGGGCGTTTGTGTGTTGGCTGGTCCAGCCGTCATCGAAGGTGACGGTCACCAGCCCGCGATCGAATCCGTCGGCCCGGGCGAAGCCGCCGAGCGTCAGGATCAGAGCCAGTCCGGTCAGCAAAACAAGCAGTTTTCTCATGAGTGCGAACCTCAATGCCGGCCGCCTGGATAACGGTCCCGCCTCCAATTCGGGCCCCTTACCGTGGCGGCGCCTTTTATGGGAACCCCTCAAAGTGCGTTCATGGACGGCGCTCCGGGGGTAGGCCCAGCTTCCTCCCGATGGCAGGGTTTGTCGATACCCCAATTTCGGGGTGACGCGCCCGACGGCGACTGTTACCTTGGGTGCCTCCGATCCGCCCGGCGGTAAATAGAATCGGCAGGCACACCCTGCCCGTTTGTAACAGCAGCCAGCCGCCGCCGTGCCGAAGGATTTCCATGGACTCGCCCCTCCCCGATGACAGCTTCCGGTCCCGGCTGAAACTTTCCGGCAGCAAGGACCGGATGGTGCTCGTGGTGGCATTGGCCATCCTTAGCGCCGTCAGCCCCATGGCCTCGGATATGTACCTGGCTTCGATGCCGCGGATGGGCGAGTTCTTCGCGACGCCGGCGTCCGTTATCCAGCTCACGCTGACCAGCTACATGGTGGGCATGGCCGTGGGCCAGTTCCTGCTGGGGCCCATTTCGGATGTCCTGGGCCGGCACCGGCTGATGGTGGCCGGCAATGTGGTGTTCCTCCTGGCTTCCGTGGCGATCGCCCTGGCCCCCAGCATCGAGCTGGTGCTGGGGCTCCGCGTGCTGCAGGGCGTTTCCGGGGCGGCCGGCGTGGTGATTGCCCGGGCCGCGGTCTCGGACATGGCCTCCGGGCGGCAGGCCGCCAAGCTGTTCTCGCTGCTGGCCACCATCTCGGCCCTCGCACCGGTGGTGGCGCCCCTGCTCGGCGGCGTGATCGCCACCGTGGCGCCCTGGCAGGCGGCGTTCTGGGCACTGGCCGGTTTCGGGGCGCTGATGCTGGCGTGTTCGGTGCTGGTGGTACCGGAAACGCTTCCCCGCCACCTGCGGCACCGGGGCGGCCTGAAGGCGGTGGCCGGCGGGTCCTGGGCCGTGCTCACCACGCCGTCCTTCATGGCCTACGCCATGACGTTCGGGTTCACCTTTGGCGCCCTGTTCTCCTACATTTCCGCCTCATCGTTTGTGGTGCAGAACGTGCTGGGCTTCTCCGCGCTGGGATATTCGGTGATCTTCGCCGTCAACGCCGGCGGCATGATCGTCGCGTCGCTCATCAACACCAGACTGGTGGACCGGGTGGAGCCGGCGGTGATCCTCCGCGCCGCCGTGGTGGCGATGTTCGCCATCAACGTGGCCGGCATGGGGTTGGTCCTGGGCGGAATCACCGGTTGGAGCACGCTGCTGCACCTGTTCCTCACGCAGGCCTGCGTGGGATTCATCATGGGCAACGCCACGGCTCTGGCCCAGGGGCGGGTGCCGGGCCGGGCAGGCGCCGGATCGGCCGTGCTGGGCCTGATCCAGTTCCTCATCGGCGGCCTGGTGTCGCCGCTGACAGGCATCGCCGGGGAGCACAGCGCCGTCCCCATGGCCGTCTCCATGGCGGTATGCTCGGCCATCGCGATAGGAGGGGTCATGGCCAGCGGGAGGCTCGCAGCGGTCGGCCACACGTAGCTCGGGGCGCCTGGCCCCAAGCAGCTCCTGTCGCCGCCTGTCGCAAAAAGGTCAGTCCCCTATCCCGCTGGCCCGGCCCTCCGGCTCGGGCCAGGAGGACTCAACGGTGGTGGCCAAGTACAAGGGAAGACCCCACCCGGCGAAGAACCCCATTGCCTCAATCCAGGAGGTGTCCTCCGCGGCCCCCACGGAGGCGCCGTAATCCGTCATGGAATTGGTGAGGTGCCTCATCCTGGCCCGTATCTCCCGCAGCCGGGACGCGACCCGCTGCCGGAGGTCCTCCGGCAGGGGACGGTGTTGGCTCAGGTGGAAGCGGCACCGCAGCGACGGATCCCCGGCGCCGTGAACCCCGGGATCGCAGTCCGGGCAGACCCTGTCGCGCCATAAGCCCACCGTCTCCAGGCACCAGGTGGTGGTGTGGATCAGGGTGTTCGCTTCGGCGGTGAGGGCTTCGGTGTTGGAGTTCGCGTAACCCATCCTCAGCCCAGGCACGTGGGGCAAGCCCGTATCCAGGCAGATCCTGCACGGCCCCACCGGAACAAGGACGTCGTCCGGATGCGGGCGCAGCAGGGAACGCTTCCGGTCCAACCCGTCGGCCACGTGCTCCAGAAGGTCTTCATAGAGGATCGTCACGTCGAACGGCTGGTGGCCTCCCCGGGAGCCTGCGCCGACCTGCCACAGCTCCACCTCAACGACGGCGTAGGCCCAGGTGTGACGGGGACACAACCCCAGAGAGCTGCGCAGCAACCGACGCATGCCCGCGTCCATGATGTCCCCATGAACAAAGGACCACAGCAGGCGCACCTCCTCCACGGAGAGTTCCAACGGGCCCAGAGGAACCAACGGGCCGGTAAGCCTGTCGCGTTGCGGCGTCCCGGCAGCGCCGGCGCCGTTGCGTTGTCCCGTCATAGCGGACAACCTGCCATTCACTCATACAGGACCCATCAGCCACCCTGGCGGTCCGAACTGGCACGTCTGCGCCGGTCCCGGCGGGATCCATCACCGGTAGAACAAGGCTAAACCCGGCGGCGCAATCCGGCATCCACTGGAATGCGTCGTCCCCTGACTGCGGTTCCAGGACTGGCCGGCGGACGTCTCCCCGGCGGTTCGGACTACGGGTCAACCGGCCCGTTTCTCGGTCTCCGCCCCGCCACCCGGCTTGCGGACGGGATCAACGGTCCCGCCGGCGCCGTAGTCCCCTTCCGGATACCGGCCGATTTCGGTTTCGGCGGTCCGGCCAGGCGTGGTCCCGGCATCGCCGTAGTCGGCCTTCACGTAGCGTCCCGATTCCCTGGCCTTGTTCCCCAGCGGTTCGGGCAGTCCGCCTTCGCTGCCGGCGTCACCGTAATCCCCTTCGATGTACTGGCCTTCCTCGTCCTCTGCATGGCGGCCGCGCTCCACACCGGCCTTGCCAAAATTTCCTTCAACGTAGCGGCCCCGCAGGTCAGGCTCTTCCGACTTCTTTTCCGGGCCTGCCGCATCCGTGGTGTCTTCGAAGCCGCTGTTCTCGTTCATGATCGTGCCTTTCCCCAAACGAACTCTGCGTCGTTGCGGCGCAATGTGTGCCTAGCGTGGACGCTTCTCCCCGGCGGGATCCGCGGCCAGACCGGCGATTAGCCGGCCGGGGTCCGAGGCAGCTGGGCGTGCCTCGAAGCCGGGTCCGTGAGAAGTAGGCCTTTAGACCGTTGCCTCCGGACACTATCGGCGTAGCATGAGAGTGCTGGAATGTCAATTCGCACACGCAGAGCAGTTTATACAAGGAGGTATAGGCGATGAGCGATATCAGTCCACTCAGAAATGCGGTCCGTAACGGCAGCGGCCTCAAGCAGTTGGGAGGCACCTGGGGCGAAGTTCTGGCAGAGTTTCTCGGCACCTTTGTGCTGATCTGCTTCGGCGACGGCGTTGTCGCGATGGCGGTCGCCGGCCTGCCGGGATCCGGCCGGGCCGCCACACCAACCACCATTTTCATGGCCGCCGGGGACTGGCTGTTGATCACGTGGGGATGGGCCCTGGCGGTGACCATGGCAATCTACGTTGCCGGCGGCGTCAGCGGCGCGCACATCAATCCGGCCGTGACCGTGGCGTTCGCGATCCGGCGCAAATTTGCCTGGAGCAAAGTGGGCCCCTACATCGTGGCTCAGATTCTGGGCGCCTTCGCCGGGGCCGCGATGGTCTACCTGCTCTATCACGACGCCATTGACGCCTACAACAAGGCCGTTGGCACCGGGCGCACGGACCCGAAGGGGCTTGCCACGTACTCCATTTTCGCCACCTTCCCGGCACCCTATTTCAACGGAAACCCGGTGGGCCCGCTGGTTGACCAGATCGTTGGCACAGCGTTCCTGCTCATGTTCGTGGTCGCCATCATCGACATGCGCAACACGGCCGTCCAGTCGAATCTGGGGCCGTTCATGATCGGGCTGGCCGTGGCGGCGATCGGTATGTCGATCGGCGCCAACGCCGGCTACGCCATCAACCCCGCGCGTGACTTCGGCCCGCGGCTGTTCGCCTGGCTGGCCGGATGGGGGCAAACAGCGATGCCGGGCACTGTGGAGGGGGCCTTCAGTTGGTATTTCTGGGTCCCGATCGTCGGACCGCTGATCGGCGGAGCGATCGGCGTGCTGATCTACGACTGGTTTATCGGCGACGTCATCCATGCGCGGGCCAGGCTGCAGGAACCTCCGCCTCCAGGCCGGGCGGGCGACGAGACAAGCCCCACTGAAGGGTCGAAGAGGACTGCTGAAACGTCGAAGAGGACGGCCGAAACATAGTTAAACATAGATAAATGGACGCTCCTGCCCCTGAGGTCATGTGCAATCAGGGGCAGGACGCCCTGTTTATTTGCGATGCTTCCCACGATCCGATGGGCGACACGATGCGCCGACCCGAGGAGGTTCCCTTGTCCAGGCACCATCCGTCGCGTCTGAGGCTCCTCCCCGCCGCGCTGTCCGTGGTCTTCGCCCTCGCTTCCTGCGGCAGCCCCGTCCCGTCCGGCCCGGCGTCCGCGGACCCGGTCGCCGCGTCCCCCGGCTCCGGCGCAACGCCCGACGGCGGCAGCACCGCCGTCGGGCTTTCCAGTTTTTCGGGGACCTCGGAGGACGTGAAGTACACGTTCGACCACCCCACCGGCTGGACGGTGCAGGACGCCGCCACGGGCGGGCCGCCCGGCTCCGGGGCGGTCTCGGCGCTGGCCCCGGACGGAACGGTCATGGCGTCCCTGACCATCCTGGTGGCCTGGGGTGCGGAGTGCCCGTGCGTGGAACGCCCCGCTGTTCACCTCGGTGATATGGCCGGGGTGGCGCCGCTCTCGAAGTCCGGCGCGTTTGTGGTGCGTTCCATGGCGCTGGACCTGACGGATTTCCCGGCGGACCGCACGGAGAACCAGTGGGCGGACAACGTCAAGGTGGTCACGTCCCTGAGCATGGACTCGGGGCCGCCGCCTGCCGCGCTGGTGCCACGGCTGATGTACGGGCTGGGCCTGGCGGAAACCGGGGTGCTGGCCTCCAACGGCATCACCTACCGGACCGTTCTGTTCACGGCCACCCGGGACTTCAGCACGCTCGCCGACGCCCGGGCCTATGCGGCGTCCGAGGAGCACCGGAGGGTCCAGGAGATGATCGCGTCCTTCCGGGAGGGCACGGCCTAATTCCCACTGCCAAGGGGCCATGAGCAAGCTCATCGAAAGTATTCAAGCAACTTGATCAATCTGCTTGTACAATTGAGGGATGACCGGCGACCAAGCGACTGACCAAGCCCTCACCCATTCCCTGTTCGAAGCCCTGCACCCCCTGCTCCGGCAGCTCAACGCCGAACGGACCATCTCGCCGGGCAAGATCGGCGTGCTTCGTCATCTTGCGGAGCGCGGGAGGGCCACGACGTCGGAACTCGCCGTGGTGGTCCGGGTCAGCCCGCAGGGCATTTCGCTTGCTGTGCGTGAACTCCTCGGGCTGGGGCTTGTGGAGCGGGCACCGGACGCCGAGGACCGGCGCCGGGTGTGGATCGAGATCACTCCGGCGGGCAGGCAGAAGCTCGCCCTTGAATCCTCGGCCGGGCAGGGCTGGCTGGACCGGGCCGTGGCGGAGCGGCTGAGCCCGGACGAGCGCACGTCCTTGGCGGCGGCCATCCCCGCCCTCCGGAAGCTCGGAACGGAGCCGGCCGATGACTGAAACACGCTCTCCCCTGGTCCCGGCCCTGGTCTACGCCGCGCTCTCCACTGCCATTGTGAGCTCACTGGGCATGCTGCTGGTGCCCACCATCTCCCGCGAAATGGACGTGTCCGTGGGCACGGCACAGTGGATGCTGACCATCAACCTGCTCGTGGGGGCGGTGGCAACCCCGGTAATGGGTCGGCTCAGCGACGGGCCGCACAAGAAGAAACTGCTGCTGTGGGCGCTGCTGATCATCCTCGCGGGCTCCGTCATCGCCGCGCTGGCCCCCAACTTCACCGTGTTCCTGGTGGGCCGCGCACTCCAGGGCCTCACCTACGGGATTGTTCCGGTGACCATCGCCTTGGCCCGCCGGTACGTGGCCGTCAGCAAGGTCCGGTTCGCCATCTCCAGCCTCTCAGTCACCGTGGCCACCGGCCTGGGAATCGGGTACCCGCTGACGGGAATCATCGCCGGAACGTTCGACTTCCGGTTCGCGTTCTGGTTCGCCGCCCTGTTTGTGGTCACGGCCATCATCGTGGTCTTCCGCGTGGTGCCGGCCGGACCGGATGAAAACGCCCCTCGGCTGCCCTTCGACTACACCGGCGCGGTGCTGCTGGGCCTTGGCTTGGGCGTGCTGCTTCTGGGCATCAGCGAAGGGCCCAACTGGGGCTGGGCCTCGCCCTTGACCGTCGGCGCCTTCGTGGTGGCAGCCGTCCTGCTCGCGGCGTGGGTCCGGGCCGAACTTCGCAGCACCAACCCGCTGATCAACCTCCGGGTCCTCCGGAACGGGGAAGTGCTGCTGGCCAACAGCACAGCGATCGGGCTGGGCGCCGCCATGTACATCGGCCTCTCGATTTCAAGCCTGATAGCCCAGGCCCCGGCCTCCACAGGCTACGGCATCGCCCTGCCGGTGTTCTGGGCCGGCTTTGTGATGTTCCCGCTCTCGGTGGGAAGCTTCACCGCCAACCGCCTGGTCCGCCGGCTCGCGCACCGGGTCCGGCTGACCACGCTGCTGCCGATCGGCGCCGGGATCATCGCGGCCGCCGGGATGCTGCTCTGGTTCGCGCACACCCAGCTGTGGGAGATCCTGGCCGGGATGCTGGCGCTGGGCCTGGGCATGGGTGCCGCGTACGCCGCCATGCCTGCGCTGATCGCCCGCAGCGTGGCCAGCGAGGAGCTGGGCAGTTCCGTGAGCTTCAACCAGGTCCTGCGGACCGTGGGGAGCTCGTTCGGCACCGCCGTCTCCGGCGCGGTGCTCGCGGCCAACATGTCGCCGGACCTGCACCCCACGGGCCTCGGGATCAGTGCCACACTCGAAATCGGGGCGCTGCTCTGCGCGGCCGTGTTCGCCGCCCTGCTCGTGCACGCGCTGATCACTCGTGCCCGGCCAACAGCCACCAACGCGGGGTCACTTCACGCCCAATAATCCCTAATTATCGGGCGTGAAGTGACCCCGCGTTGCGGTCTAGTGCACCGGCCGGGTCTCCTGCAGCCGCTTGATGAACCAGCGCGACTGTTCCGGGCCGTAGGGCAGCACGGGGATGGCCTTGGTGGCGTCCGACGGCGCGTCCCGGATTGACTGCTGGGCCTGCCGGACCGCGGTGGTCATGGTGTTGGCCATGGTTTTGACGAACTGATCGCTGCAGGGCTGTCCGTGGCCCGGGATCAGGAATTCGTAGCGGTGGCGCAGGGCTGAGATGTGCCGCAGGGAGTCGGCCCAATCCTCCGGGTAGGAATCCTCAAACGAGGGGTGCGCGCCCTGCTCCACAAGGTCGCCCACGAACAGGGTGGTGGGCGTGCCCACCAGGAGGTCGCCGTCGGTATGGCCGCGGCCCAGGTGGAAGAGCGTGACGGTGATCCCGCCGAGGTCCACCAGCACCGGCTGGTCCTTGACGATGGCGTTGGGCACCACCAGCTCCACGTTCTCGCCTTCACCGGCGGACATCTCCGGCTCCAGCGTGCCCACAAAGCGGCGCTGCAGGTCCCCGTGGCTGTCGATCTCGCGGGCGCAGTTTTCGTGCGCCCAGAACTCCGTGACGCCGTCGGAGGCGAACACGGCGTTGCCGAAGAAATGGTCGTAATGCGCGTGGGTGTTCACGACGACGAGGGGCAGGTCCGTCTTCTCCCGCACCGCGTCCAGGATCTCGCGTCCCTGCCGCGGCCCGCAGCCGGTGTCCACCACCATGGCCCGCTCCGAGCCCACCACCAGGCCGGTATTCAGCAGCGAACCTTCGGTGACCAGCACGTACGTATCCGCGCCAACTTCGAGCCATTCTGACATTGTTACTCCGTACCTCCGGGATGCACGTTGCGTTCTTCTGGCCTCGATTCTACCCACGGGCCCCCGAGTTTCCGGGACGCCGGACGGGTGCTCACTTTGTCAGCGCTGCCCAGGACTCCAGGAACTTCTGCGCAAGGTACGCGTGGCCGGCGGTGTTCGGGTGCGCGCCGTCGGCATTGAACCCCGGGCTGTTGGCAGCCGTGAACCAGGGCGCCTCGTAGGCGTCGATAAACGGGGCCTTCGCCAGTACGGCGCCGGCCCGGACGGCGGTGTTCGCGCCACGCAGGGTGTCCGCGAGGGGCTGCGGGGCGGACGGTCCAAGAACAACCACCTGGATGCCTGGCCAGAACCTGCGGGCCGCTTCGATGGTCTGCGCCGTGGCGGCCTTGAGTTCTTCGGGGTCATTGAGCTGGGCGTCGTTCTGGCCGCCTTGCAGAATCAGCAGGTTGGGGACAAAGCGCCGATCCCGGGAGATCTCACGCAGCCGCACCTCGTACTCCCGGCCGCCGTCGTCCTGCGCGCCGCCGCCCCACGCGAAGCCGGTCCCGCCCAAACCGTCGATATTGCTGGGATAGCCCAGCGTGCGGGCAACGTCGTAGGCCCACCCCTGGTCTTCCCGGCCGGCACCGGTCCCCGCTGTGTAAGAATCGCCAAGAATCAGCAGGACGGGCCTGGCCGGAAGCTCAATCTTCGGCTGGCCGGCGGGCGCGGTGGCCGCCGCCGTGGCCGCAGCCACGTAGGCAGTCGGGCCCGGCACCGGGCCAGACGGCAGCAGGCCGGCGGGTTCACCCACGCCCCGCGGATTCATCAGGGCAAGAGCTGCCACGCCGAAGGCAACCACCGCCAGCACCAGGAGCGCTGCGTACTTGATCCATTCCTGCCTGGTCACCCTGGGTCCCCCGCCGTTTCTGCTCACCTGGCAAATCCTAGTTTGCCCGCCGCACTGTGGCTGTAAGGCCCCGTGGGCAGATCGCGTGAGATCGCTGCCCAGTATTCACCTCCGGCCGCCGCGTTCGGGTTTAGGCTGATCATGCCAACTGCGTCTGGCCCGCCCGGGCGCCCCATTT
Organism: Pseudarthrobacter sp. IC2-21; assembly: GCF_034048115.1. Lineage (NCBI taxonomy): Bacteria > Bacillati > Actinomycetota > Actinomycetes > Micrococcales > Micrococcaceae > Pseudarthrobacter > Pseudarthrobacter sp. IC2-21. The sequence continues at coordinate 3,304,900 of NZ_CP139145.1, forward strand.
CTCAGAGAGTGATGCGCATGAGCGGCTTCGAGTCAGTGTTGGCAGGACTAGATACAGAGCTCGGCTGGGTCCGGGACTTTTACACCCACCTCCATCGGCATCCAGAAGTAAGCCTCGAGGAACAGCAGACCTCCGCGCTGGTCGCGGAGAAACTCGCCTCCTTTGGCTGCGAGGTCACGCACCTGGGAGGCACCGGCGTCGTCGGCGTCCTCACCAACGGCGAGGGACCCACCGTCCTGGCCCGTGCGGACATGGACGCGCTCCCCGTCACCGAGGCCACCGGGCTCCCCTACTCCTCCGAAGTGGACGGGGTGATGCACGCCTGCGGGCACGACGTCCACGTCAGCACCCTGCTCGGTGCCGCCAAGCTCATGGCCGACGGCCGCGACGCGTGGTCCGGTACCTACATCGCGCTGTTCCAGCCCGCGGAGGAGATCGGCGCCGGGTCGCAGGCAATGGTCGACGACGGCCTGGTCACCAAGGTGCCGCGGCCCGACGTCGCGCTTTCCCAGCACGTGATGCCCATCGCGGCCGGGACGCTCGCCACCACGGCCGGGCCGGTCCTGTCCGCCGGGGATTCGCTGAAGATCACGGTCTACGGCAAGGGCGCGCACGGGTCCATGCCGCACATGGCGGTGGACCCCGTGGTGCTGGCGTCCTCGATTGTGCTGCGGCTGCAGACCGTGGTGTCGCGGGAGACCAAACCCGGGGACTTCGCGGTGGTCACCGTGGGCGCGCTGAACGCGGGGACGAAATCGAACATCATCCCGGACCGCGCCACGCTGCTGCTGAACATCCGCACCTACAGCGATCAGGTCCGGAAAGGCGTGCTCGCCGCGATCGAGCGGATCGTCCGCGGCGAGTGCGTCACCGCAGGCTCGCCGCAGGAACCGGAGTTCGAGTACTACGACCAGTTCCCCCTGACCAGCAACGACGCCGCCGTGACCGAAAAAGTCACGGCCGCCTTCACCCGGCATTTCGCTGAAGGAGCCGTGCTCCAGGCCACGCCGCAGACCGCCTCGGAGGACTTCAGCCGCATCCCGGACGCGTTCGGCGTGCCGTACACGTTCTGGCTCCTGGGCGGCCACGACCCGGAAAAATACCGGGCCGCCGTGGAACGCGGGACCGTGTCCCAGGACATCCCCGGGAACCACTCCCCGTTCTTCGCGCCGGTGCTGGATCCGACGCTTTCCCTGGGTGTGCAGGCCCAAGTTGTTGCCGCAATGTCCTACCTAGCCAAGGATGCGTAAGCCGTGAGCACTGTCCAGTCCTCCGCAAAAACCCAAACCCAGTGGAAGCCGAACGATGCGTGGCTGACCGGCATCGTCCTGGCGGTCATCAACTTCTGGCTGTTCGCGCAGACCCTGCTGAACGTCATTCCCGGCATCCAGGGCTCGCTCGGGATCGAGCGCACCCTGGGGAACCTGGCCGTGTCCATCACGTCCCTGTTCTCCGGCATTTTCATTGTGGTGTGCTGGCCGTCATCGGCTTCACCCTCTTCGGCATCGGCCTGGGCTTCTACGCGACGCCGTCCACGGACGCTGCACTGTCCAACGTGCCCGACGACGAAGCCGGCGCGGCCGCGGGGATCTACAAGATGGCGTCCTCGCTGGGCAACGCGATCGGCGTGGCCATCTCAGCCGCACTGTATGTCGCCGCGCAGGCCATGGACCCTGCCACCATCCAGTCCTGGGGACTGTTCATCGGCAATCAGACGAACGTGGCCCTGCGCTTCGGCGGGGCCGTGGGCATCCTGTTCAACCTGCTGATGGTGGTGGTGGCCATCATCGCCATCATGCTCACCGTCCCCAACGAGCGGGCCGGGAAGCGCCCGGAGGTCCCGGCCACGCCGTCCATCGGCAGCTGACCCCAAGGAACGCTCTCTCACTTAATGTGGCTTTCCCGGGAACCCTCTCTCACTTAACGTGGCATTTCGGGGAACCCTCTCGCACTCAAGTACGACGCCGGCACTTGCCTCAAGTGCCGGCGTCGTACTTTGGCAACTGATCGATACAAGTCACCCCCATAACCCGCTCCCGGCCCTAAGCTGAAGGCTCAGGCACGCACAGATCCGGTGCCCGGACCAGGAACACCGAGGAGAGGCAGAGGCGACGTCATGAGCGATGAGTCATTGCAGAAGAAGGTCGACGAGACGGTGGAGGCGCTCGAGGACGAGCAGCCCACCATGGAGTTCGAGCACCAGGTCAGCGGCGAGGACTGGCACGGCGACGCCGCCGATCAGGCCAACGATCTGCGCGCCTATGAAGAGGAAGCCGAAATCCTGGCCCAGTCACGACGCCGCACAGACAAGGACAAGTAGCCGGCCGGCACTTTAGGGCCCGTTACTTGGTGACCAGTTCGTTCCCGTAGCCCGAGTCGCACTGCCCGTCGTGGATCACGCCGTCGCCGGGGGCCACCACGTAGTTGTCGGGCGGATTGAACACGGCCTTCCTCACGCCCGTGACTTTCAGCGTGCAGCGCCGGGCAAACCTGTCGCTTTCGTTCTGGCCGCCGATCCACATGTCCAGCCAGATCGAGGCGCTGCCGTGTTCTTCCGCGCCGCTGTGGCAGGGACCGTCCTCCGGCGTGGGCCCGTCCCCGCAGGTGTCTTCCACAATGAAGTACCGCCGCACGTCCGGCAGGTAGATGCGGGTTCCCGGCTCATAGTCCAGGACGTCTTTGCCCGTTTCGAGGGAATGGCCGACGGCGATGGTCACCGGATCTTCATAGGTACCCCGTCCGCCGGCCGTCTTGTGCAGTATCGGGTGGCTGATGATGGGCGATCCCTTGGGTGTGTTGTCCTGCCAGGTGTAGGCCGTGACGTAGACGTCAGTGCCGGCCGTCTGGTCCGGTTTGGGCGGCGGCGGGCTGCTGCAGGAGGCGGCCGCCAACGCCACCGCGAGCAGGCCCGGGACAAGGAACGTTCTCTTACTCACCCGGTTGGTCATTGTGGCCTCCTGCGGCGACGGGGCTGGGGGTGCTGGCGTCGGCCGCAGGGGGCGGCCCGTCATGTTGGCGGCTCCCCGTAGGGATCCACGGGTGCTGCCGAACTACTCGAGAGCCCCAGTTCCCACGGGTTCACGAGCATCTGGCCAGCTACCTGTGGCTGGGCCGACGCCGCGGCACACTCATCGCAGCGGCCCACGAACTGGTGCGGGCAATCCATAGGATCAACCCCTTCTCCGGTTGAAACTCTGACTCGCATGTGAACCTCCCGCTCCTGTCCACGTCGCGATCGGCGGGGCTCTCATTGTTCGGGTATCTCGCTTGTGGCGCCGGCGGTGACCGCAGCGGCACCCATCCTGAATCCCGCCGGCAGGATCAGTAAACCGGATCCGCCGGCAGGTTGCACGAGTAACCGGTACTCAAGTTCTGCACCCACCATTACCCAGCATTACCCACCGCGGGACAACGCGGCAACGCTCCTTCCAGGACCGGATGAGGATTTATACGATGGGGACGTGAGATTCCGTGCGAACCCTTCCCGCCGCCGCCCCGGGCTCTGAGTGAAGAGCGCCGACCCAGGCTCCCCCGGCCGGACCGTGACGGGACCGCCCCTGACGGCGTTCCGGTTCATCGTGGTCTTCGGCATCATCAGCGCCCTGATGGACATGGTTTACGAAGGGGCCAGGAGCGTCACCGGACCGTTCCTGGGACTGCTGGGGGCCTCTGCCCTGCTAATCAGTGTCATCACGGGCGCGGGCGAGGCAGTGGCCCTGGTTTTCCGCCTGGTCTTCGGCCGCCTGGCAGATCGGCCCCGGCTCCGGTGGGGGTTGGCGATGACGGGCTACGGCCTCACAGCACTGTCCGTGCCGCTGCTGGGGATAACCAGTGCCCTGTGGATTGCGTGCCTGCTTGTTCTGGCGGAGCGCATGGGCAAAGCCGTGCGGAGTCCGGCAAAGGACACCATGCTCGCCGAGGCCGGCACGGGGCTGGGGCGCGGCAAGGCGTTCGCGTTCCATGAGGCATTGGATCAGGTGGGCGCGTTCGTCGGCCCGCTGCTGATCGGCGCGGCGCTGTCACTGTCCGGCAGCTACGGCCCGGGGTTCCTGCTGCTTGCGGTGCCCGGGGCGACGGCCATGCTGCTTCTGTTCTGGCTAAGGAAGCGCGTTCCGGACCCGTCCCTTTATGAGGTGCCCGCGCCGGGCGGGGAGCCGGCCGGCGCACAGGGTTCAGCCGGGCCGGGCCCGTCAGCCGCGCCGGTCCCGTCAGCCGCCACTCCCCCAGCGGCTCCTCCAAAGCCGGCCCCCATGCCGCGGCAGTTCTGGATGTACGCAGCGTTCAGCAGCCTGACGATGTTCGGCTATGCAACGTTCGGGCTGCTCTCCTTCCACCTGGTGGCCACCGGACTCCTGCCGCCGGCACTGGTGCCCGTCCTGTACGCCGTGGCCATGGCGGTGGATGCGGTGGCGGCGCTGGCTTCGGGCTGGCTCTACGACCGGATCGGGCTGAAGGTCCTGCTGGCTCTCCCGGTCCTTGCCGCGGCCGTGCCGTGGCTCGGTTTCAGCAACAGCACCCCGCTGGCAGTCGCCGGCGCGCTGGTCTGGGGAGCGGCCATGGGCGTCCAGGAAAGCACCATGCGGGCCGCGGTGGCCGAACTGGCCCCGACTGGCCGGCGCGGCAGCGCCTACGGCATCTTCACCGCCTGCTACGGCCTCGCCTGGCTGGCCGGAAGCGTCCTCATCGGGCTGCTGTACGAGCAGTCCATCCCGGCCCTGGCCGTCACCCTGACCGTCATCCAGGCCGCCGCCCTGGCCATCTTCGTTGCCGTCCGGCCGCACCGGGCCGGAGCCGCCAAAGAGTAGTGCGCCGCAGCCGGCGGTTAGTGCGCCGAGTCCGGCCCGGTAGACTTGTTGGAGGTGAGCCGGGAAGTCTGGTCGGCATGTATTTTGTCGACCCACTGTTTAGGACACCTTCATGCCTAAGAATCCCTTCCTTCCTTCGCGCTCCTCCGTCCTGGGACGGGGAAGCTACGGCGAAGTACTGCGCATCGGCGCCATCCTGCGGAAGGAAACCGTTGGCGGCATCCTGCTGGTCGCAGCTGCCGTCATCGCCCTGATCTGGGCCAACTCGCCGGTTGCCGATAGCTACTTCGCGCTGCGGGACCTCCGCATCGGGTACGAGCCCTGGCACCTGGACCTCAGCCTGGGGGCCTGGGCTGCGGACGGGCTGCTGGCCATCTTCTTCTTCCTGGTGGGGCTGGAGCTCAAGCGGGAGTTCGTGGCCGGGGACCTCCGCCAGTTCAGCAAGTCCGTGGTGCCCATCGCCGCCGCGGTGGGAGGCGTGGCGGTACCTGCCGTCATCTATGCGCTGATCAACCTGACCAGCCCCGAAACGTTGCAGGGCTGGGCCATCCCCACGGCCACGGACATCGCGTTCGCCGTCGCGGTCCTGGCGATCATCGGCTCCCATCTGCCCAGCGCCTTGCGGATCTTCCTGCTGACGTTGGCCGTGGTGGACGACCTGCTGGCCATCAGCATCATCGCGGTGTTCTATTCCAGCGACATCCAGGCCGGCCCGCTGCTGCTGGCCCTCATTCCACTGGCCCTCTACACCTTCCTGGCCCAGAAATACCGCCGGTTCTTCGGCGCCAAGCCCGCCGCGGCCTGGCTGATCCTGCTTCCCCTGGGGCTGCTCACCTGGGGACTGGTGCACGCCTCCGGCATCCACGCCACGGTGGCCGGCGTCCTGCTGGGCTTTGCCATCCCGGTGATCCGCTCCGCTGCCAGCGGCGGCCCCGCCGCCGGCCCGGGCCTGGCGGAAATCTTCGAGCACCGCTTCCGGCCGATTTCCGCCGGCATTGCCGTCCCCATCTTTGCGTTCTTCTCTGCCGGGGTGGCTGTGGGCGGCTGGAACGGCCTGGGCGCGGCACTGACGGACCCCGTGGCCATCGGCATCATCGTGGCGCTGGTGGTGGGCAAACCCGCCGGGATCCTGGGAACCACCTGGCTCCTCACCAAGGCCACGAGGGCGTCGCTGGACAAGTCCCTGAAGTGGATCGATGTGTTCGGGATGTCCCTGCTGGCGGGGATCGGCTTCACGGTCTCGCTCCTGGTGGCCGAGCTGAGCTTCGGGCACGGCAGCATCCACGATGACCACGCCAAGGTGGGCATCCTGGCCGCGTCGCTTATCTCCGCCCTCCTGGCGTCGTCCGTGCTGGTCACCCGCAACCGTCAGTACCGGGCCGTGGAGGCGGAAGAGTCCGTGGACACCGACCACGACGGCGTCCCGGACGTTTACGAGGAAGATCACCGCGCGTAACCTGACGAGCGGGTGACCGGACCTGCGCCAGGCGCGGCGCCGCACCGAAGCCACAACGCGCCCTGGTCAGACGCGATAAGGTGCCCGTGTGGCTGAGAAGGTTTCTGCGGGCGAGGTCATTGCGTTCCGGCTGAACGCCCACCACCTCACCAAACGCGTGGGGGCCGAGGGGCTGCTCGAAGCGGCCGGCCGGTGCGGCATTCAAAACAGCCCGCCCGGCGCGGCGCTGCTGGCCCTGCATGCCAGGGTGCAGGGCATCGCGCAGGAACGGGTGGCCGCGGCGATCGCTGAAGACAAAAGCCTGCTGCAGACGTGGTCCATGCGCGGCGCGCCGTTCCTCTTCCCGACGGCGGACGCGCCGGTGTTCACCACGGGGGTGTTGCCTCCAACCGAGCAGGCGATGCGGCACTTCATTCCCGGCGTGGAACAGGCCGTGGACCGGCTCGGCATTCCCCTGGCCCGCGCCGTCGAATTCTGCGGCACCGAGATCGATGCGGTGCTGTCCCACCGCAGGCTCACCATCAAGGACCTGGGCCAGGAGCCCGCCCGGCGGATCGCCCTCAGACTGACGCCGGACCAGCGCCTCCTCTGGGAAGCGGAAGGACCCTACGCACCGGGCCAGCCGCTCGGCGAGGCCGTGGTCCATTTCTGTATCCGGATCCTCACGCTGCAGGGACGCGTCTGTTTCGCCCCCCGCGAGGGAAACCAGGCCCCGTTCGTCCTGGTCAGGGAGTGGCTGGGCCACGCCATTACGGGCACTCACCCGGACACCGCGCGGGCCGAACTGCTTCGCCGCTACTTGCGCTGCTACGCACCCTCCACGAGGGCCGGCTTCGCTGCGTGGCTGGGAATCAACGCTGGGGATACGGGCCCCTAGTGGGACCTGGTCCGGGAGGAGCTGACTGCCGTCGAGTTCGGCGGCACTGCGTGGATCCTCACCGAGGACCTTCCCGCGCTGCGGTCCGCCCCGCCGGCCGATGGAGTGCGTCTGCTCCCGCCGCACGACCCGTACACCCACATGCGTGACCGCGAGACCATCGTCGCCCGCGAGCACCACCGGGAACTGTGGAGGCCGGTGGGCGACCCGGGCGCGGTCCTCATCAGCGGGCAGATCGCCGGCACCTGGCGGCCGCGGAAGGACGGCCGGAAACTGACCGTCGCCATCACCGCCTTCCGCCCGGTGTCGGCACCTGACAAGGAGCTGCTGCACCGTGAAGCGCAGCAGATCGCGGCGTTGCGGGGCGCCGCGTCCGCGGACGTGGTATTCGACGCCGAGTGACCCCTGGACCGGGCGCGATTAGTGACGCGGGCCCGGCGGCGGCGGTGGCGGACCGGCGTGCGGGTGCAGGTGCGGGGGCACGTGTCTGTGCAGGTGCGGCGGCGGGGGCGGGGGGCCGCCGTGAGGCCGCGGGGGCGGAGGCGGTTTCCGCACGTCCGGTGCGCCGACGTCGTCGGCCCTTCCCTCCGCGGCCGCCGCACCTACTGCCGCTGCCGCGGGTGCGGTGTCATCCGGCGCGGTTTCCCCGGCTGCCCCGCTGACCTGCTCCTGCACGGTTTCCGTGGCACCTTCACCGGACTCGCCCTGGTAGAGCCCGTAGTAGCTGTAGAGTTCCTGCTCCTGGGTCTCCGTGATGGCGCCGCGGTCGCTCTCGATGCGCGGGCCGTTCTTCACCGTGTCCTTCGTGAACGCCACCCGGATCACGGATTCCTCGAGGCTGGCACCGGTGAGCGGGGCGAAGGATTCGGACATGCCGAACAGGCCGGTCCGCACGGTGACGAAGGCCGGCTCGCCGGAATCGCCGCTGGTGAAGATCTGTTCCACGGAGCCGATCTTCTCCCCGGCCGCGTCCACCACGATCCCTCCGTTGAGGACGATGTTGTCGATGTCCTGCAGGCTGAGCATGGGTCGCTCCTTCTGGGTGAGTGGTCCGGCACATGGTGGCCTGGCTTTATTCTGTCCCGCGACGCGTTACGTGGGCGGAAGGCTCAGCTGCTTGGCGTGAAAGTCGAAGTGGAGCGTGGGGTAGGCGTAGACGTCGTTCAGGCTCATCACGGGTTGGAAGAACGGGTCCCACCTGTCGGGGAACGGCATGGAGCGGGCGAGGCTGGCAGGAGTTTCGCGGTCCAGCTGCCGGGTCAGGGCCGCGATGGTCTTCGCGAGTTTCCGCGCCATCCGCCGGCGGTTGAAGAACGTCGCCGCCGCGCGCGAGCCCCAGTAATTCACGACGTCGAAGGGCCGGGTTCCCGCGTTCAGCACCGCCGCGAACGCCCTGCCCGCCGGTGCGGGGAGCCTGCTGACCAGCCGGACCAGGGGAAGCAGGGCCCGGACCACCATGTAGCCGAACACCATGTGGAAGAGCAGTTCCTCGTTGGTCCACCGGGTCCCGCTGCTCCGGCGGCGAAGATCCTCCGTGGTGGCGCCGGCCAGCCGGGCTTGCAGTTCCTGCTGCGCGCGGCGGTAGCCGGCCTCGATCTCGGCTTTGGTTGGATTCATGGCGTGCCCTCCTGTGTGGTCCACAACTACCCTGCGGCGGCCAGGGCCAGGACCGCGGCGAACACGGTCAGGGGCGCCACCATCAGGCCGAACAGCGCGTAGCCGCGCCAGGTGATCAGGACGTTCATCCGCACCAGCCGGTCGTGCCAGAGCAGGGTGGCCAGCGAGGCCCATGGCGTGATGAGCGGGCCGGCGTTGACCCCGATCAGCAGGGCCGCCATCCGCTGCGGCGTTTCAGCCAGGGGTTCGGCCAGCAGGTAGGCGGGCAGATTGTTCAGCACGTTCGAACCCGCCGCACCGGTGGCGGCCAGCCGGAGCAGTTCGGGGAAGCTCTCCCCCGTGCCGGCGAGTTGGCCCACGAATGCCGAGGCGCCCAGGTGCCGGGCGGTTTCCATCACCAGGAAGAGTCCGGAGGCGAACAGCAGCAGGGACCACGGCACCAGCTGCACTTTGAGGACCCGGGGGCGCCGGAACGCGAAGACCGCACCCAGGACCAGCGCGGCGGCCGCGGCGGGGATCCAGACCGGAACGCCGGACACCAGCGCCGGCAGCAGCAGCGCCAGCACCACAGCGGTGCCGCCGAGCAGGACGCGGTCCGTGGATACCGCCGTCGAACTTCCGGTTTCCGCAGCCGGCCGGACCCGCCCCACGGGGATCCGCGAATAGCGTTTGCTCAGATCGCGGCGGAAAACGAGGGCAATGAACACCAGCGGCACCAGCACCGCAGCGAGGGACGGCGCCCACATCAGGGCCGCGAAGCCGGCCGGGCTGATCCCGCCCAGGCTGTGCTGCGCCAGCAGGTTGGTCAGGTTGGAGATGGGCAGCAGCAGGCTCGCAGTGTTCGCCAGCCACACGGTCATCAGGGCAAACGGCAGCGGCGGCAGACCGGCCTGCCGGGTCACGCTGACCACCACCGGGGTCAGCAGCACCGCCGTGGTGTCCAGCGAGAGGAAGATGGTGCTCAGCGTGGCGAACACGGCCAGGAACAGCCAGAGCAGGAAGCTGTAGCCGCGGCCCCAGTGCCGGAACCGGCGTGCAATCCACAGGAAGATGCCCGCCTCGCTGGCCAGCTCGGTCACCACGGTCATGGCGACGACGAACAACAGGATGGGTGCCACCCGGTCAACCAGCGCGGCCAGGTCAGCCGCGGGCAGCGTCCCTGTGACCGCCGCCACCGCGCCGGCCGCCAGCAGTACCGCTCCAATGATCGCCAGACGCATGAACGGATTCTAGTCCGGTTTCCTTGGCCCTAGCGGGAAGGGTCCGTGGAGGTTAGCCGTGTGGCCTTGACCCCTTCGGGCGACGGGCACAGACTGGCACTGCCGGGGGCGATGGCAGTGAGTCGGCGCGCGGAAGGACAGAAGACATGGACGCCAGCGGTAGGTTCCTCGTCGTGGTGGGTGTGGACGGTTCCGAGCAGTCCTTGGCCGCTCTTCGGTGGGCCGTGGACGAAGCCCGTCTCAGGCACGGCAGCGTCCGGGCCGTCACGGCGTGGCATTACCCGCCAGTGCCGTCAACGGTGGAGGACAGCGTCAGCAACGACTCCTTTCACGCCGCTGAGCGTCTCCAGGCTGACGCATTGAAGGCCGTCGCCGCTGACGGCGTGGACACCGAGGGAATACTCGTTCGTGACTTGGCCTCCAGCGCTTTGCTGGACGCCAGCAAGGATGCGGACCTGCTGGTTGTGGGCTCCCGGGGCCACGGCGGTTTCGCAGGGCTGCGGCTGGGTTCAATCTCCAGCCAGGTGATTCACCACGCACCCTGTCCTGTGCTGGTTGTCCGGCCCCGGAGCGGGTCCTGATATCAGGCGTGGACGGGGCTACTTGGCGATCCGGCCCACGATCTGGCGGGCAACCAACCGGTCGATGCCGGGCAGATGAGTGGCCCGGATGATCCAACGCCGCAGCAGGCGCTGAGTTCTGTTGGCGGGGAGAAACGATGCCGCGGTACGCCGCCCGGCAGCCTGGGCCTCCTCGACGAGGGGCCGCCAGCGTCGCTCGAATTCGGTGAGGGCCGGGCTGATTCCGCCGGGCGAGGTGACCGGCCCCAGGATGTCACCGAGCAGCGCGGCACCGGCGATCGCCAGCGAGCCGCCCTGGCCCGCGAGGAGTGAGACGGCTCCGCAGGCGTCCCCTACGAGGACGGTCCGTCCCCGCTGCCAGTGCGGCATGACAATCTGTGCCACCACGTCGTCGTACGGATGTTCGGGGCATAGTTCCAGCAGCCGGTCCACGGCCTGGCCGAGCCCGGCGAACTCCCGGCGCAGCCTGTCCCGCGGACTCCCGGATGGCTGGTGTCCTGGAGCGGCTGCGGCATCCCGGTAGACCATAAAGGCCGCCACCTCATCCGAACGGAGGCTGTAGAGACCGGCCATTCGGTTGATGCTGTCGGTGAGGACGAACCGGTTCCGGAAGCGGGCGTTGAGGACGGGTTCGGTGACGATGAACGCGGCGGCACGCATGCCCATGGGTCGCAGGAACCTGTCCTCGGGCCCGAACATCCGGGACCGCACCGTGGAGTGGACGCCGTCAGCACCTATCAGTACGTCAGCGGTCACGTCCTGCTGGCCACCCGCCGTGACCCGCACGCCGCCGTCGTCATCATCCCGGATCCGGGACACCGCCGCCCCGTAGCGGACCCGGACCCGGCCCGGTGGCACGTCCTCGAGGGCAGCGAGGGCGGCCTGTTCCATGTCCGGCCGCAGCAGGCTCAGGACCTTCCCGCCGGCAAGCCTGGCGAAGCGGTCATAGTCCAGGCTGGACGTGGGGCGGCCGGCGGCGTCGACGTACTCCGCCGCCTCCACGTGATAAGCCACGGCGGCGAGTCGCGGGTAGAGGCCGATCCGCTCCGCAGCCTCCACGCCGGGACCAAAAAAGTCCATCATGTATCCGTCAGGGCGCGGAGCCGCGGATTTCTCGAGGAGCTCAACGTCCCAGCCGGCCAGGCCGAGTTGGCGGGCCGCCACCAGGCCCGCGATGCCTGCCCCCACCACCACGGCCTTCATCTCAGAGCTCCGCGAGCACGCTCCCCGGGTTCTCGATCGCGTCCGCCACGAACCGGAGGAACCCGGCTGCCGTGCCGCCGTCGCACACGCGGTGATCGAAGGTGAGCGTCAGCTCGGTGACCTTGCGGACGGCCAGCTCGCCGTTCACCACCCACGGCTTGTCCATGATGCGCCCCACGCCGAGGATCGCCACCTCGGGGTGGTTGATGATGGCCGCGGATCCGTCCACGCCGAACACGCCGTAGTTGTTCAGCGTGAAGGTGCCGCTGCCCAGCTGCTCCGGGGTCCCCTTGCCTTCGCGCACGACGGCGGTGAGCCGGCGGATCTCCCTGTCCAGTTCGCGGGCGCTGAGTTTCTCGGCGTTGCGGATGGAGGGCACCGTCAGTCCGCGGTCTGTCTGCGCGGCGAAGCCAAGGTTGACCCCGTCGAAGGACACGATCTCCTGGGCGCCGTCCGCCGTGGCCTCGATGCGGGTGTTCAGCTCCGGGAATCGTTTTAACCCGGCCGTGACAAAACGGGCGATGAACGCCAGCAGGCCCGGCGCCGTGTGCGAATCGGCCTTCTTCAGCCCGGCCCGGAGCTCCACCAGGGCGGTGGCATCCACGTCCACCCAGACCGTGGCTTCCGGAATCTCCTGCCGGCTGCGGGTCATGTTGGCGGCGACCACCTTGCGGACCCCCTTGACGGGCGTCCGGGCTGAAATGGGCAGGCCCGTGCGCGAATCAGTGCCGGTCTGGGCTTCGGTAACCGTAGGCCGCGGCTCACGAACAGGACGCGGCTCAGCCACAGGGCTCGGCGCCACGTCCGGAGTGCTGATGGCCGCCTCAACATCGCGGCGCATGATCAGTCCGCTCTCACCCGAACCGTTGAGTTCGCCGAGGTCCACACCGTGTTCGCGGGCCATCCGCCGCACCAGTGGGGAAATGACGGCGCCTAGCTTCCCGGGCACCCGGGTGCGGAGCAGCGAGAGGTCCACCTCCGGAGTTTCAACCGTGGGCGCTCCGGCGGGCTCAGCCACCGAAAAAGCCCTGCGCGGTGCCCGGGTGCGCCGCACCTGGCCGGCACCGCCGGGAGTCCCGTAGCCGATCAGCACGTTGCCGGACCCGGCCTTCTCCTCCTCCCTGTAAGCATTTGCGGCGGCGGCTTCAACCACGGGCTCCTCGGCAGTGGAAGGGGCGGGGGCGGCATCATCCGCGCCAGCCCCAGCAACAGCAGAGCCAACAGGCGCCACCGAAATCAGCGGCTTCCCCACGTCCAGCGTCTGCCCGGGCTCGCCGTGCAGCTCGGCCACGGTCCCGGCGTAGGGCGAGGGCACTTCCACCACGGACTTGGCGGTCTCCACCTCGGCGATCGGCTGGTCCACGCGGACCTCGTCGCCCACGGCCACCAGCCAGTTGATCAGTTCGGCTTCGGTGAGGCCTTCGCCGAGATCGGGCAGCATGAATACTTGCAGTGCAGAGGTCATTGGTCAGTCTTCCCACTGGAGGTCGTCAACGGCGTCGAGGATGCGGTCCACGCCGGGCAGGTAGTAGTGCTCAAGCTTCGGCGCCGGGTACGGGACGTCGAACCCGGTCACGCGGCGGATGGGCGCGGCGAGGTGGTGGAAGCAGCGTTCCTGGACCCGCGCCACGATCTCGGAGGACACGGACGCGAAGCCGTGCGCCTCGGCGATCACCACGGCCCGGCCGGTCTTGCGGACGGACGCGCACACGGTCTCGTCGTCGAACGGCACAATGGAGCGGATGTCGATGACTTCCAGCGAGCGGCCCTCCTCGGCAGCGGCGGCAGCCGCCGCGAGCGCCGTGGGCACGGACGGCCCGTACGCGATGAGCGTCGCGTCAGTGCCGGAACGCGCGACGGCGGCGCGCCCCTCCGAGGACGTGCCCGCCTCGCGATTCGCGGAGTGAGCGGAACGCAGGCGGTCGAGGTCCACCATGTCCTTGGACCAGTAGAGCTTCTTGGGCTCCATGAACATGACGGGATCGTCCGAGTCGATGGCCTCCCGCAGCATCCGGTAGGAATCGGCCACGGTGGCGGGGGTGAAGACCTTCAGGCCGGCGGTGTGGGCGTAGTAGGACTCGGAGGAGTCGCAGTGGTGCTCCACTCCCCCGATGCCGCCGGCGTAGGGAACCCGGATCACCATGGGCAGCTTCAGGGCGCCCTTGGTGCGGTTGTGCATCTTGGCCACGTGGCTGACGATCTGCTGGAACGCCGGGTAGGCGAAGGCGTCAAACTGCATCTCAACCACCGGCCGCATGCCGTTCATGGCCATGCCCACGGCCATGCCCACAATGCCGGACTCGGCCAGGGGTGTGTCGAAGCAGCGCTGCTCGCCGAACGTGCGGGTGAGGCCGTCGGTGATGCGGAAGACGCCGCCCAACTGGCCCACGTCCTCGCCGAACACCAGGACGGAGTTATCGGCGTGCATGGCGTCGGCCAGGGCAGTGTTCAGGGCCTTGGCCATGGTGACGGACTGCGGCCCGGTAGCCTCGGCCGCGGAAGCTGCTGAGGCGGCTGCCCGGGCCGTGGCGGCGCTGACGTTACCGTTCGCCTCGGAGGAGGTAGTGACTGTCGGGCTCATTTGGAGGCCTCCCGGGAGGATGCGTCGCGGGCAAGTTCGTCGGCCAGCAGGGCCGACTGTTCGCGAAGTTGTGGTGTGGGTTCGGAAAAGACATGGCGGAAGAGCTCTTGCGGGTCCACCGGAACCTCCTCACCCAGCCCCTCGCGAAGCTGAGTGGCAACATCTTCCGCGTGCGCGGCAATCCTGGTGGCGCCGTCGTCGTCCAGTATTCCGCGGTCGGTGAGGTACGTCCGCATCCGGGTCACCGGATCCTTGGCCAGCCACTCGGCAACTTCACTGTCCTGGCGGTAGCGGGTGGCGTCGTCGGCGTTGGTATGGGCCTGCATCCGGTAGGTGTTGGCCTCCACCAGGAGCGGGCCGGAGCCGCCGCGGGCGAGCGCCACGGCGCGGTCCAGCACGGCGAGGAGGGCGACGACGTCGTTGCCGTCCACGCGTTCGCCGGCCATGCCGTAGCCAACGGCCTTGTGCGCCAGGGAGGGGGCCACGGACTGGTGCGCCAGCGGAACGGAGATGGCGTACTTGTTGTTCTGCACAAAGAAGATGACGGGCAGGTGGAAGACGGCGGCGAAGTTCAGGGCCTCGTGAAAGTCGCCTTCGCTGGTGGCGCCGTCGCCGCACATGGCCAGGACCACGGTGTCCTCGCCGCGGAGCTTGGCCGCATGCGCCACCCCGACGGCGTGCAGCAGCTGGGTGGTCAGCGGCGTGCACTGGATGCCCACCTTGTGCCGGGCGGGGTCGTAGCCGCTGTGCCAGTCGCCGCGGAAGATGGTCATGGTCTGCACGGGATCAACCCCGCGGGTCATGACCGCCACGGCGTCCCGGTAGGTGGGGAACAGCCAGTCGCCCTCGGCGAGGCAGAGCGCCGCGGCCACCTGGCAGGCTTCCTGCCCGTGGCTGGACGGGTACACGGCCATGCGGCCCTGCCGGACGAGTGCCGAGTTCTGGTCGTTGACGCGGCGTCCGACGACGAGCTGCTCGTACGCTGCCAGCAGTTCGGCATCGCCGGGCACGGGGTACTCGTGGCCGGGTTCGGTGCCCTGCTCGCCTTCGGCCAGGAGCCGGCCCTCCGGGTCCACCATCTGGATCTGGTGCCGGGCGGGGAGCATGTAGTCCTCCGCCGTGATGCCGAACTTGCGGACGGCTTCGGTCACGGCGTTTTCAGCCGGCGGGCGTGGGTCCCGGTCCGGCGCAGAGCCGGGGGCGGTGCGGGGCGCAGAGTGGTCCGCGGAGATCGTCATTGGTCAGTCCTTCTGTAGCCACTATTCCTTCCCAGTATTGACCTAACTGATGTTTCGTATCCAGACCTGAGATGAATCGTGGAGAAGCCAGTCGAAGATGGCTATTCTGGGAGACGAAACGTACTCAAGGGCAGGACTACGGCAGGGAGCTGTGGACAGATTGGCAGACACACCAGACCGGGCGGAACCGGCGCCGCTGGACGACGTGGACCGCGACATTATCCGTGAGCTGACCCGGGACGGCAGGATGTCCGTCACGCAGGTGGCGCAGAATGTCCACATCTCCCGGGCCCACGCCTATACCCGGATCGCGCGGCTCACCAGTGAAGGGGTGCTGACCAAGTTCACCGCCCTGGTGGACCCCATCAAGGCCGGTCTCAAGTCCTCCGCCTACGTCACCCTCAAGGTCAGCCAGCACTCCTGGCGGGAACTGCGCGAGGAGCTCAGGGCCATCCCGGAGGTCCACCACATCGCGCTGGTCGGCGGCGACTTCGACGTCATCCTGCTGGTGCGCGCCATCGACAACACGGACCTGCGCCGGGTGATCTTCGACCAGCTGCAGTCCATGCCGGGCGTCCTGGACACGCAGACGTTCCTGGTGTTCGAGGACGTGGATACGCGTTAGTGCGTCCGCGGTCCGCGTCCACGGATCCGGTAGTCGTAGACCAGCAGGCCGATCCCGGCCAGGATCATGACGGCGGGAACGGCGAACTCCAAGGGAACGAGCAAGGCGGTGGCCTGGAGCGCGAAGAGCACTCCCAGCACGCCGAGGACTGCCGCCGGAATGAGGGGCCACTTCATGGTGGCGGTGTGACCGGAGGTCCGGACCGGTACAGCGGAGAGCGCACCGAAGGTGCCCGCCAGGCCCAGGAACAGGACTCCCGCCACGGCCATGCCCTGCAGGGCCGGGAGGGCCACGATGACGGCCAGCGTGAACATCACCCCGGCCGGGATGATGGCCCACCAGTTGGCCGGGACCCGCGCGTACACGGCGGCGAACCCGGCGGCCATAAACAGGAACAGGTAAGCCCCGCCAGCACTGCCGGGCGCCACCTGTGAAGCGGTGATGACCGCGGCCAGGCCCAGGAACACGGAGCCGGGGATCGCAGCCCACCATTGATCACGGCGGCGGAAGAAGACGCCCAGGAACACTGCTCCCACCGCGGCAAACATCAGGGCCGGCACGTAGACGCCGCTGTCCACCACGCCCAGCCGGTCCAGCAGGAAAAGCAGGCCCACCGCCATCAGGACGATGCCCGCAATGATGCTTGTCTTTGCCGATTCCACCGATTGCCTCCTGACATACCGCAGGCGGCAGCGCCGCGCTGCTCCCTTCAGGCTAGGCCCGGCCCGGAACCGGATGTAGGGCACAAAGCCCCGGCGTCACGTTGTCCCTAACGTGTGCCGGCGGGCTCCAGCTCCCGGGTGCGCTCCGGAGCGGAACGAACGACGGCGGGCTCCAACCTTTTGGAGGCCCAGCGGCGGATGGGGCGCTCCACAAAGCGGAACGACAAGTACGCCATCAGCACGGTCAGTGCCGCGGCGAGTGGAACCCGCAGACAGAGTGACGGGACCAGCGGTATCAGCAGGAGGTAGATGGGCAGGTGCCAGAGGTAGGCCGCGTAGGAGAGGTCGCGACCCGGGTTGGCGAGCCAGGGGTGGCTCAGGATCCGCGAACCGGGGCCGGCCGGGCGGAGGACCAGCGATCCGATGACCACTGCGGACAGCAGTGCCAGGGCGGTGGGGCCGGCGGTCCAGAAGATGTTGAACCAGGTGCCGGTCTCGTTCGGTTCGTTGAGCAGGAATACGGCGGCCAGCAGGGCGAGCCCGGCGAGCGGACCGGCCCAGCGTGCACCGGCCTGCAGGGAGGCGTGGGCCCGGGAACCGGGCTTGACCGCGGTGAACAGCAAAGCGAGGGTGCACCCCAGCAGCAGCTGGTCGGCCCGCGTGTCCGGCCCGTTGTAGAGCCGGGCCAAAGGCGCACCACCGGACACCAGGAAGAACCGTGACACCAGGAACCCGGCAGCCAGGGTGGCGGTCAGCCAGGTGACGGTGCGGACTTTGCAGAACCGCAGCATCACCAGAAGGAGCAGCGGCCAGACCAGGTAGAACTGCTCTTCGACCGCCAGGGTCCAAGTGGGGCTCAGCGCGTTGCCGCCGGTGGAGGAGCCGAAGACGCCGTAGTTGGCCAGGTTCATCACGTAGCCGGCCGCCGGGATGGCGTTGGCTTCCTGGCCGCCCCACCCGGACAGCGGAAAGATGAGCCCGACAAGGACCACAACGCCGCACACGGCCAGCAGCGCGGGCCAGAGCCGGGCGAGCCGCTTGGCGTAGAAGACGCCCAGACGCAGCCGGCCCGTGTCCCGGTACTCCTTCATGATCAGAAGGGTGATCACAAACCCGCTGAGCGTGAAGAACACGTCCACGCCAATCGACCCGCCGGGCACGAGCTCCGTCACGGTATGGAAGAGGAAGACGCCAATCACGGCAATGGTCCGCAGCCCGTCGAGCGCGTGTTTCCGTCCCGAAATGAGCCCGTTTCCGGGCGCGAACGGACGTTCCTCCAAGGTGCGGGTTGCCCCGTTTTTGTTAGAAATCACTAAGCAAGCATATATAACGTTTCTATAACCCCGCTAAGTGAAGGCTGGGAAAAGCCTTAGCGCGAGGCTGCAGCGGGCTCCTCGTCGTCCGCCGTAATGAGGATATTGCCTTCGGAAATCGACTCAGAGAGGACGTCGTGTTCGATGGCCGTGGCCAGCGGCTTTTCCTTGATGAACACGAGGACGACGGCGGCCATCACCGCAAGCGGGACCATCCAGATGAAGATCGGGGTCAGGGCGTCGTTGTAGGAGACTCTCTGTCCATGCCCCCAGCTTGCGGCGCCAGCCCTGACCATCCGCTCGCGGACAGCACACTAATCCACTGCCCAGAGTCGTACCTCGCAGGCCTGGGCGCGGAACTAACTGCCACTTATGGCCCTACCGCCGTGGCAGCATCCAATCCCCTGAGAACGGCCATCGTGGAGCAGATTGGCGAAAAGCTGGTCTATTGGGATGACTTTGAACGGGCCAACGGAGCACTGGGGATGCCCCTTCAGGTCAGGTGTACGACGTCACGGGCGCCGGACTTCCGCAGATTGTTGGCGGAGCGCTGGTCTGCACCACAGTCGGTTGCGGCTACGGGGGCTTCCCGATACCCTCAGGCCGCCGCTTCGCCGTCAAGTTCAAGGTGCTGACACCGGAGGGGCAACCACACCCGTGGCCATCGTGGTTGGTACCGGGTCCAGAAGCACAGCACTCATTGCCGACTCCGGGCACTTTATCGTCCAGCGCGAAAAATGGAGCTTCCAGTACCGGGCGGCCAACATCACCACGACAGTGCGGGATGGGTTCTTCGCCACGCCCCTGGTCAACGGAGAGGAGTACCTGTGCGAGGTCGTCCTGGAGGACGACGGTACTGTCACCTACCTGTTTGACGGTAGGTTCCTGGATTCCTGCAACGACCCGGCCATCACCTCGCGGCTCGGAAACTACGCCTTCATCGAACCGACCAGGCAAGCAGCCGGAGGTGACGAAACCCAGATCCTCGAAGCTTGGGCTTTCGGCGCGGCTTCAGCGGCACTCCCTGCCGGAGCCAAGAACAAGGCGGGCAGGTCTGGATGGGCACGCGCCCTGGCCAAGCTGACCGGAGACACTCCGGCAATTGCTGGTATCGACCTCGTTGCTCGCAAGGGCCTGGCACAGCAGATGCGTGTCGGGCGGTCGCTGAGTGGCAACCTTCCGGCGGTCATCTGGAACGAGCTGGTCGACCTGTATCTTTCGGGAACGTCCACGCTCCGGACAAAGGCCACTGGCTTCTACGTCAACGATGGGCACGCAACCAACCAGGTCATCGTCGGAGCGTTGTCCGGCGGCCCAGGCGTTTCCTTCCGTGACACGAACACCCGGTTCAATAGCCCCGTGACCAAAGTCCTCGCGACAGCGGCTGACAACGGACTCCGGTCCGGCGTTATCGCCACCGCCTCGCGTCCAACAGCGGCATCCATGGGTGCCGGCACGATGATCTACGACTCCACCCTGAGCAAGCCAATTTGGAGCGACGGCACCGTGTGGCGTGACGCAGCAGGCACTGCGGTCTAGCAGGAAGTTAAAGAAAAGACTCCCGGCCAAATAGCCGGGAGTCTTTTCTGCAATCTCAGGACCCAAGGCCACCGGCCTTTACCAAGGCAGACTCAATCGCGGGCGTGATCTTCTGGACGTATGCCTGGGTCAGGTGCACATGGTCAACCTTGACGGGGGTAGTACCGACGAATGCGGGGCACGAGTTCGACACGCAGTACAGCGGGCGAGTATCGATGACCGCTGCATTGATCGAGCGGGCGACTGATTGCTCGGAGGCCAGGAACTGGCTCCATCCTCCGTCCACTGTCGTCAGACAGTCACTGGGCTTGCTGAACCGGTCGTAGCATTCTTCTATGCTCGGACCCGATGGGGGCGGGACTAGGAAAACTATTTTGCGTGCAGCGGCGGAAAACTTGGCGGTCAGTCGGGAAAGGCCACCGCCCCACTCAGCGCTCGTGACAGGCTTCCCCGTATCTTTCACCGTTCCCTTATAGCCATTTGTGATCACGACAAGCTCGGGCTTTACCCTGTTGATCGTCTCAACCGCTGATGCAATCCTGGCAGGGCACGCCTCGGAGATCGCTGCCACATCGTTTGCAAACGTGAGGTCTACAAATCGGCATCCGCCCATAGATTTCTGTATGACCTTCCAGTCGGGCCTGGAAGAAATGATGTCTTGGAAAGCTTTTGTGTAGGCCGCAGACGTTGAGTCTCCAACGAGGACAATGGTCTTGGACGCTGTGGGGCTTCCGTAGGTGCACTCGGATTCGCTTGGGGGCGTGGACCCCTGGCATAGCCCGACCTGCGCAGGTGTCTGCGACTTGCCAATGACGTCATCAAGGGCAGGGCTAAGTTCCGGCCACGACTGCGCGCCGAGCGCGGTCTGGATTTCGGTAGTGAGCTGTTTGCCTGTCGGACCGAAGACCGTTTCGGCCTCAGAGGCCGCGGCCTTCTGTTCGGCTGGCGCCACTGAGGGAACTGCCACCGGTGTTGTTGCTGGTGCGTTTCGGCCAAGCGCGAGCCCGGTGACTGCCATTGTGACAACGACGAGCATTGCCAACGCGCCGTACTTGTATCTTTCGCCGTACTGGTGCATCCAGGAGCCAAAGGCCCGCTGACGTTCGGATTGATGCTTGAACCGACGGAATAGCGGGGCCTGTTGGAGCGGCTGCTCTACCAAGTGGTAGGACCCCACGCTGAAGACCGCCGTGATAGCGAGGACGGCAAGGAAGAATGCGGCGCTGTCCTCGCGAAGGAATACGCCAGCCAAAACGATGACCGGGAAATGCCAGAGGTAAAGAGAGTAGGAGATGTCACCGAGGTAGCGGCTTACAGGGTTGGCGAGCAGCACGTTACGAGGGGCGTGCCTTCCGGTGCCGGCCGCAATGACCATAGCCGTGGAAAGCACCGGCAACGCCGCCCATGGCCCCGGGAACGCCATGCCGCTGGTGATGAAGAAGAGGGAAAACGCAAGGCCGACCAAGCCGACCCAGGCGAGGACTGAGCGGAGAGCAAAAGGCATGCGCACGAGGAGAGCCGCAAAAACAGCCAGCAACGCTCCGACGCCGAGCTCCCACGCCCTCGAGAACGTTGAGAAGTAGGCGACGCTAGGGTTACTCGCGCTTTCTGCAAGGGACCATGCGAATGACGCCCCGACAATCGCTGCCATGGCTATGCCGACGGCCAGCCTATTTGATTGCTTCATCCCCGCTTTCGCCAGAACGGCGAAGATCAGCACCATGAGCCACGGCCACACAAAATAGAACTGCTCTTCAACGGCCAGGGACCAGAAGTGCTGCAGGGGGGACACTGCAGAGGCTGCTTGAAAGTAGTCGGTCCCGGCGATAGCGAACCGCCAGTTTGCAGAAAACAAGAGAGCCCAAATCGAATCCTGCAGGACAGTCGAGGCCCGGGCGGCGTTGAAAGCAATAAAGCTGACCGCGGCAGTGAAAATCAATACAACAACGGCCGCCGGAACGATGCGTAGGGTACGGCGGCGATAGAAGCTTAGGAACGAAATCTTGCCGGTCTTGTCATGTTCTCTCAGCAGGTGCCCCGTGATTAGGAAACCACTGATGACAAAGAAGATGTCCACGCCCACAAAGCCGCCGGACGGCCAGTGGAAAAGGTGGTCGAAGATAACGGCAAGAACGGCAAGGGCTCGGAGGCCTTGGATATCTGCTCGGAAGTTCGACTTCGAAGGTGCCAGAGACGGCCGTTGACTATTTCTTGCGAGCAGCGATGTAGGCAAGGTTTTCCCCCAGTTGAGACCCGTTGATTCGGGCTAATTCTACCCGGCGCTTTAGGGCAACTTTCGACCGGTTAAGTTCACAGACTCACTATCGGAGCAGTGGCCGCGAGTGCCACATCTCCGGCTTGAGACCTGGCATCCAGTTGAGAAGTACTGTGAGTCGCGGACCATGATTTCCCTTATCGCGAAGCGGTGGCGGGTTCCTCGTCGTCTGCTGTGATGAGGATGTTGCCTTCGGAAATCGACTCGGAGAGGACATCGTGTTCGATCGCGGTGGCCAGCGGCTTTTCCTTGATGAAAACGAGGACGACGGCGGCGATCACCGCAAGCGGGACCATCCAGATGAAGATCGGGGTCAGGGCGTCGTTGTAGGAGGAGACGATCAGGTCCTTGATCTCCGCGGGCAGGTGGTCGACAACTGCCGGGGTGAGGGAGTTCGACCCGCCGGGTGTACCGCCGCCGGTGGCCGCTGCGGGCATCCGCTCGGTAAGGAGAGTTGCCAGCCGGCTGGCGAACAGGCTGCCCACGACGGCCGAACCGAGGGTGGCGCCGATCTGGCGGAAGAAGTTGTTGGACGCCGTGGCGGTGCCCACTTCACGCAGCGGGAAGGAGTTCTGGACGATCAGGACCAGGATCTGCATGCTCAGGCCCAGCCCGACACCCATCACGGCAAGGTAGGCGCAGATTTCCCAGAGCGGCTGCCCGGGCTTGAGCGTGGAGAGCAGCACGAGGGCCACGGCCACCAGCACCGAACCGGCGATCGGCATCCACTTGTACCGTCCGGTCCGGCTGACCAGCTGGCCGGAGCCCACGGAGGCCACCAGCAGGGCGCCCATCATGGGGATCATCAGCAGCCCGGACTCGGTGGCGTTGACGCTGAAGGCCATCTGCAGGTAGGTGGGGAGGTAGCCGATGGCGCCGAACATGGCCACGCCGATCAGCAGGCCCGCGAAGGTGGAAAGGTTGAAGTTCAGGTCTTTGAACAGGTGCAGCGGGATGATGGGCTCGGCGGTGCGGCGTTCCACGAGGACGAACGCGACGGCGGCGACGATGGTGACGGCGATCAGGGACAGGATGATGGGGTCAGTCCAGTCGTACTTGCTGCCGCCCCAGGTGGCGAAGAGCACCAGGGCCGTGGTGGCGATGGCAAGCAGGAACATGCCGCCGAGGTCCAGCTTGGGTTTTCCGGAGTGCTTGGGGAGCTTCAGGAAGAAGAACGCACCGGCGAGGGCCAGCAGGCCCAGGGGGATGTTGATCCAGAAGACCCAGCGCCAGCCTGGGCCTTCGGTGAACCAGCCGCCAAGAAGCGGTCCGGCCACGGATGAGATGGCGAAGACGCCGCCCATGAGGCCCATGTATTTGCCGCGTTCGCGGGCCGGGACCACGTCGGCGATGACCGCCTGCGAGAGGATCATGAGCCCGCCGCCGCCCAGGCCTTGGATGACGCGGGCGGTGATGAGCATGCCCATGTCGTTGGCCAGGGCGCCGATAACGGATCCGATCATGAAGAGGGTGATCGCTGCGATGAGCAGGGCCTTGCGGCCCATCAGGTCCCCGAGTTTGCCGTAAACGGGCATGGTGATGGTGGAGGCGAGGATGAAGGCGGTGATGACCCACAGCATGTCGCTGACGCCGTGCAGTTCACCCACGATGGTGGGCAGAGCCGTGCTCAGCACGGTCTGGTTGAGCGATGCGAGAAGCATGGAGAGCATCAGCCCGACGAACAGCAGCACGATGTGCTGTTTCTCCGGGGCCTTGGCCGCCTCCGGGACAGTGGGGGTGGTCATGAGAGTTTCCTTTGCAAGTGATGAAAAAGTTCCAGAGCGGGGGCGAGTTCCCGGGGGGTGAGTCCTGCGGCGGGATCGAAACCGGGCGAGGTTGCCGTGAACTTGGCAGGCACAGCGGCGAGCATGACCAGCATCCGGGCAGTCTCCCCCGGACTGAAGCCTGCGGCGCCGCCGGACCAGGCAGGATCGTTTGCCAGCCCGGCGATCACTGCCTCGCAAACTAGGGCTTCGCCTTTGGCCATGTATTCCATCTGGCGGCGGTGCAAATTCGGGTAGCGCTGCAGCAGATCCCGGCGCCGGCCAATATCCGTGCTCCCGAACGCTGACCGTGCCACAGCGACGAGCAACAGGGAGATCTGGCCGAGAAGATCGGCTGCACCTTCCAGCTTCGCGGCCTCTGCCGGGTCCAGGACGGGCTCACGGAGACCCAGTACCGCGTCCTCTTTCGCGGGGAAGTAGTTGAAGAACGTCCGGGGCGAAACCCCGGCGGCCTCCGCAACAACTTCCACGGTGGCCTGCTCCAGCCCGCGCTCCTGGGCAAGTGACGAAGCCGCCTCGTGGATCGCCGTCCACGTTTCCACCTTTTTGCGCTCACGCAGGGTTGGAAAGGTTGCTTCAGGCATTTAAATATATTTACACAGCTGCACTTATTGCACAACTGCACATTCTTCTAGCGCCCCAAGTCCGACTAGCTTCGTCATGAGCCTGTTGGCTGCTACAACATGAAACGACGGGCTGGACATCAAGCCTTGGGCGGGGGCCACTCGGAGAAAGGTCGCTCCAAAATCACCAGCAAGGCTATGCCGACTTATCGCAGAGGCGCCCTCCAAGCCTTCCGGTTCAAGGCGGACGGCGCCGATCTCTCTTTACGCGTTAGCGGACTGCCAAGTGAGACTGCGTGACAGGCACCTCATCGAAGACGTGGCCATCCCCGGACCTTGGCTTAACTGGCGTAAGGTGATCGCTCATAATTGCCAACGCCAACGCTAGGGCGTGTCTCCTTATTGGCGTAGCCAGATGAGGACGGAGTAGAGGGCGACCCCGGAGCGGTAGGTGATGGCGAGCTTGTCGTATCGGGTGGCGATGCTGCGCCATTGCTTGAAAATGTTGAAGGACTGCTCGACGACGGACCTGCCTTTGTAGGCCTCGCTGTCGAAGTCCACGGGTCGGCCACCGCGTGCGCCTTTGCGTTTGCGGTTGGCGATCTGGTCTCTGGGTTCGGGAATGACTGCCTTGATCTTCCGGGCCCGCAGGAGTGAGCGGTTGGCCCTGGAAGAGTAGGCTTTGTCGCCCATCACCGCGTCGGGGCGGGTCCGGGCCCGTCCCGTCCCGGCGCGCGGGACGTTGATGGCGTCGATGACGTGCGGGAACAAGCGTGAGTCCGAACCTTGGCCTGGTCCAATGATGAACGCCAGAGGCCTGCCTTTCCCGTCGCAGGCGTGGTGGATCTTCGTGCTCAAGCCGCCCCGGGAACGCCCAACTGCGTGATCCTCAGGCTCGGCCCAGAGTTTCTTGTAATTCGGCGGATCCCCCTGTGTTGCGGGGAAGGTTGGTTCCGTGCTGATGGGCGCGGTTGATCGTTGAGTCCACCGATACAGTCCAGTCGATCTCCCCATCGGCGTCGGCTTCGGTCAGCAGCACGGAGTGGATCCGGTCCCACGTCCCGTCAGACGCGTATCGGCGGTGCCGCTTCCACACCGTCTGCCACGGACCGAACTCTGCGGGAAGGTCCCGCCAGGCAATCCCGCACCGGTACCGGTAAGCGATGCCCTCCACGACTTGGCGGTGGTTCCGGAACGGGCGACCGCGCTGGCCGTCGGAACTGGGCAGCAACGGCTCAACGCGGGCCCACTGATCATCGGTAAAGACTTGGAAACGAGACACGCACCCAAGTTTTCCAGCCGGCGGTCAGCCTATTTGGGAGACACGCCCTAGCCAAAGATAGCGGTCCCACATCTGGTTCGATAGGATGGCCGCGGCCAGGTATCCGAGGTAGCCAGACCAGAGAACCAAGGAAACACGATTATTTCGCCTCCGCGCAGCCAGATATCCGAAGAGCGCGGTCATTATTAGCACAGCGGCCGCCAATATCCCCATCACGCCCGCCGAATCCCACATCTGAAGATAGAGAGAGTGCCCGTCGCGGGCGTCCGCGAACCCCGTCCCCAGGAAAGGACTGAGGTTGATACGGTCCCAAACGCCTTCATACTTGACAGAGCGACCCATATCCGCTTGTTCCGCACTACCCCCACCTAAGAGTCGACCAATAGCGTTGTTCTGGCCAGAAATATCAATAAATCCTGCTTGGATCGCGTATCCAACTCCCCCGCAAGCGAGAGCCAGGAACGCCGTTAGTTTGCTGGCACCGATGCCGAGAATCGTCAGCATAAAGACGGTTACGAGGGCAACCACTCCAGCGCGTGAGCCTCCGATAACGGTGCCCCACACACAGACTACGATTCCGACCAGCGCGAGAAGACTGAGCAGCTTGCTTTTGGTGGCCAGCATGATCGCCAGCCAGATTCCCACGGCCAAGGCAGCTGAGATCGCGAGGTGGTTTGAGTGCAGCGCAAGACCGGCGGGCCGAGGGTTGACCTTGTCCATGAGTGCCACAACACACGAAACGGTGGCGCCCAGCCCGAAGGCTATTCCGAGACCAACGACTGTTCCCTTGGACGGTTTGAGTAGCCGGACCAGGCCCAGAGAGAGGACGATAGCAATCGCGTACTGACCCATCTGAGCGACTGAGGTTGTTGCGTCCTGGGAGATAGTTAACGTCGCCACCGTTCCGCCAGCAACCATGAAACCACCGACGAGCGCGACATTCTTTCCAGTGCGAGGTAAGGGTTTCGACTCACGCGCAGACAACAAGGCGACAGCGACGGCCGCGACTAGGAAAGCATCCCCAACAGTGACTGCCTCCGCTACCCTGACGCCTATCATCGGTGCGAAGAAAAACGCACCAAAAGCCAAGACGAAGGAAACCTTCCTAAGGCCCAGTACAATAGCCAACAGCACGCCAACGAAGGTAGCCATCACGACGCCCTTGGCCAGAATGTTGTCGAAGGACACTACGAGGCCTATCACAAAAATCGCGAAGATAGCGAAGAACAGGGCTGCGAGGCCGCTCTGGTTAGTTAGAAGGCGACCTCGCCCTCTCGCCAGGCCAGTACCACTCATACTCCAGAACACCCATGTGCGCCCATGGAAGGGCGATATGCGCTGCCAATGAGTTTGTCTTTCGCTAAACAAAGTCCCCAAAGTTTCATGAATACAATTCTATGACCATGTACTGTCCGGCAGGACCATCTCGCATGAGTCGATCCCATCCCTGGACACGGGCATGCGAGCGGATAAGCTCCCCGCCTGCAGGCTGCTTCGCCAACCAAGACACCGAGCATTTCGGTCAATGGGCTGCAGTCTCACGCCCACAGAGAATCCGTCCACTTCAGTTCTGAGGTGGCTTCACTACCCCAACCTCGCGTTCAAAGTACTTTCCGCTGATGTTTTCCTTTACCGTTTCGCCTCTGGCTGACACGATCAGGCCACCATCGGCAGAGAGAGTTTTGTCGACTGTTACCCCCATGCCGACCACCGACCGGTCCGGTACGACCGTGCCGGGCGTTAGGTTTACATTTGACGAGATGATGCAATACGAGCCTATGCGAATGGGAGCGACCGACTGCTCAGATTGCCTCCAATTGATGCCGTGTGTGATAAGCGTCGAACGCACCCCCGCGATCGTTGAATAACTTCCGATCTCGACCCCACCGCTGCAGTCCAAGTAATGACGATTTGTAATCGCGGAATGCTCTCCTAAAATCAAGGTCCCAGATTTGTCCGCCATATTCAGGTCCGGAGCGGCACTTATCCAATTTAGCTGTCCAATTCTGGCGCTATCTCGCAATATT
The DNA here is from genome assembly GCF_034048115.1 of Pseudarthrobacter sp. IC2-21. NCBI lineage: Bacteria > Bacillati > Actinomycetota > Actinomycetes > Micrococcales > Micrococcaceae > Pseudarthrobacter > Pseudarthrobacter sp. IC2-21. Next base: position 3,332,548 of record NZ_CP139145.1, read on the forward strand.
ACGCTCTTCATACCACGAAGTACCGTAAATGTCCCAATTCGCGCGCCCGAACCGACACACAAATGTCTCACCCCCAGCAAAAAACACGCGGAGATATCTGCTGTGGAATGGATCTCAAAGTTGAGCTTTCTCAAGAGAAGATTCTTCAGGCGCCCGGACGGCAACAGACCGACCAAGAGTACGGCAAATTTCATAGAACCCCTCCGAAATGCAACTTATTTGTTATGTGCAGATAAATACTCATGGCTCGTCCTGCCTGCCTTACAGTCTGGCAACTCATGCTCATAGATCGCGAGTGCTAAGATCGCTCTTCATTGCCGGTCAGGTGCCCCTTCTAGCGACCATACGGCGCCTCCCTCGACCCCGAACAAGCTTTCGCCATGACAGAATTTCTAGGCCTGTTGTTATCAACAGGCCCACTAAAACACCAATCAATCCACCGGAAGCTCCAAGACGGGACACCAGAACGACGACACTCAAGACACCCACTAGGCTTCCAACGGAAGAAGCAATGACCAGCGCGCCGGAGCCTCCCAGCGGCACCAGGCACGCTCTACCGATCAGTCGCTCCCATAAAATCGCGCCGCACAGGGCGCTCAGGCTAAGTATCAAAGCTGGGTTGACCTCTATCTGGCCGCCTGCAAGCAGAGTCCACAGGGGAGGGCCCACAAGCCCCGTTCCCAGACAAGCCGCAATAGAAAGCAAACCAGCACCAACAAAAGCTTTTTGACTTCGTCGTACAACTTCCGGTTTCCCCACCCCCGTAGGGACCCACCCTTGTGCCACGCTGACGACGGGTGCAACAGCAGACATGAACTGCTTCTGAATTTTGTCTGCCAATGCAAAAGCTGGAAGCGCTGCGGGAGCGAGAAAACCGACAATCATGATGGGAGCAGACATATAAACGACTGACACTAGACTTGAGAGCATTCCATTGGATTGCTCCCTGAGTGATTCACCGATCGCAACCACTCCCAAGGAATCGTTTCCCTCGGGCAACAACCCGTCCGCGGACCGCCGGAGTGCCGCTGTGAAGAGTAAGGCGCACAGGACACTGAAGACCATTCCGCAACACTGTAAGACAAGGGCGGTTAAGACGTCGGATCCCAAGTAAAGGAGGGTACTTGCCGTCACGGTTGCCACTGTCCTTGGCAGAGTTTCGGTGCAAAGTAGCGCGTATGGCCTCGCAAGTGCGACATAGAACCAATTGCTACTAAGGCCCGACAAGGCCGTTGCCAACAGTGACACGGCAGAGACTGACAAGCTGTCAGGAAAGGCCAGCCACAGGAGCAGCAGACCAACCGCGACTGACGGGATCCCGATCAGACACCTCGCAATGATCGACCGCCGGAATTCCGAAACCTGGAGGCGTATGTCCATTCCCGCAATTGTGGCAGGCCCAGTCAGAGCCCACCCATACCCGATAAAGACTGCGGCGATAATACCGAACGACTGCCCGATCGCCACGAACGACCATCCGAGAGGGCCAGAAGCAAAGATCAAAGCAGGTATCAGAACCAAACCGCTCGCACCCAAGAGGAATGTATTTAGAGCGTAACCTGCAAGAAGATTCATTCTTCTGGCGGACGGGGACGACCTTCGCACCAACTTTCCGTTGGTCGTCGCAGACAAATCAGCGTCCGTCACACCCGGCCTCGCAATCTACAGCCTGGGCAAACCGGGCAATCTTCGGGCCAGTCCGCACTTAGTCTCTATTACGTGAGGCGATGGGATAAACAGATGGCGAACGCCGTTGCGATGCCGGCTCGGGATCACCATATTCTCCCTCCACCTCGACGTGGTGGAGGAGATCTGCTGTTGACGTTTGGTGACCGTGACCATCAGTCTTTAGTCCGCGGCGAGTAACAGGACCTTTAGATCTTCCCGCACGCCCCACAACGCTCTCGTAACTATACGCTCCCGCGCCGTAGGCGTCCGGCCCCTTAGTGGGCGTGCGGTTCAACACAATGCCCAGCATCTTCGCGCCAACGAGCTCCAAGGACCCCAGGGACTTTTCCAGTTCCTGCACCTTCGTTTTTTGAGCATCGACCACGAGGATCACGCCGGCAACGCTCTGGGATAGAACGGCGGCGTCCGTCACCGGTAGGAGCGGCGGCGTATCAATAATTACCAAGTCAAAGGTACGCTCGAGTCGATTCAGGAGCGCGACCATCCGTTCGGAACCTAGCAGCTCGCTTGGGTTTGGGGGTATCTGCCCGGACGTGAGGACGAACATGCTGTCTTCACCCCACGATTGCAGAAGATCTTCGACCTGCGCGGCACCAATCAGAGCCGAACTCAACCCGGCGTTTCGATCCAGTCCGAGGTATTCACCGACCATCGGTCTACGTAGATCAGCGTCGATGAGGCAGACTGATTTACCGAATTGTGCGTGTGCAATCGCTAGGTTGATCGCCGTTGTGCTCTTGCCCTCTCCGGGAGTGGAAGAAGTCACAAGAATAGTATTCGACTCCACGGACAGATTCGCGAACTGCAAATTAGTGCGTAGCTGCCGAAATGACTCAGAGCGAGGACTCTGCGCCGGCGACTGCGTCAAGAGCGGGCTCTTGGTTGCTTCACTGTCAAAGGCAATGCCGGCCAGGATCGGGGCGTCAGTAACTCTCCGGAGCTCAGATTCTCCCCGGATTCTGTTGTCAGTGGCCTTACGAATGTAAGCGATGCCAATACCTGAGAAGAGGCCCAAGATTGCACCGAGTAATAGATTCAACTTCGTGTTGGGTGCTGATGGCGTTTGCGGGGCAACGGCAGGGGTTATCACAGAAAGCCGGACCGGGGACGTACCCCCGGCTACCGGGGTTTCTAGCTTGTCCACCGCCTTGATGAGGCTATTCGCGGTCGCTTGGGCCAAAGCGGCGGCCTGAACCGGCGAGGCGTCGGCAGCAGTGATCTTGATCAACACCGTATTCAAGTCCGCACTGGCATTGACCCTGCTTTGCAGTTCCCGCGGGGTTGTAGTCAGTCCGAGGGCATCGATGGCAGGCTGCAGTACAACTGGCTGCGTAGCCGCCTTAACGTACGACTGTACCCGCGCTTGGGTAAACGTGTTCCCTTGCTGCAGTTCCTGGACACTCCCAGAGTTCTGAATTGCAACAAACAGTTGAGTTTCGGAGGTATAAGTCGGCTTGCTGACTAAAGCGGCCGCACCACCGACGATGAGTCCCAACAAGGTTAGGCACAGAATGGTTAGCCAACTTTGCCGGGCGAGCCTAAATAGGTCCCGAATCTCCAAGGCTTCCCCCTACTAATGTTTGGACGAGGCGCGTCAAAGTGGGCACGCCACGGGACCTCGTAAAGTCCCGTTTAGTCTACCTCCCAGTCAGACCTCCTCTATTCACGAGGAGGTCTGACGGAGAAAAATAGCCTAGAAACGAAGACATTGGTCAACGCAACTCAAAGTCCTTGACTTGACTGTAAAGCACATAGCCGATAGAGCGGACTCACCCTCCTCACTCCGGGAGGTTCGGTCCCGCGCCAAGAGTGGGGACAGCGGAGCCTTAGCAAGCCTCAAGACGCCCCCCGCACCGGTTATTGTTGGAAGCGGCGCTTGAACGCGTCCGTCTGCCACGTCCCGTCCCTGCACGCTATAACACGCAGGCCGTCTTCGGCCCAGTCAGAGGTAATATTTTGAATCGCTCCAATGTGAAAATTAGTGCAGTGATCTTGACCCTTAATGAAGAAGAAACAATTAGCTCTGCGATAAAGAGTCTCTCCTGGTGTCAAGAAGTTTTTGTCTTGGACAGTGGTAGCCAAGACTCCACTCGGGAGATCGCATCTCAGTTGGGCGCTAGTGTTGTGGTTCACAAGCAAGAAGGCGAGTTTTTAATCAGCGAGCAGCGAAATTGGGCGGTGCGCAATATTCCCGCAGCTAATGATTGGATGCTTTTCTTGGATGCGGACGAGGAATCAACCAAAGAGTTCGAGTCGTCCGTCAGAGGAGCCATATACGACGGAGAAGCCTTCGAAGCCTTCTATGCAGCTCCCGCCTTTATTTACAACGGAAAATGGCTAAAAAATATCAGCGGCTATCCCAATTGGCACCCGCGATTGGTAAAGCGCAGCGGAAGCGTCCGCTTCACTGGAGGCGTATGGGAAGAATTCAGTGAGCCAGCGCTAGCAGGTAAGATTTCACAACCTTACCTGCACTACACAAATGCGAAAGGTCTCGGCGACTGGATCTCCAAGCATGTTCGTTATGCCAAGTGGGAAAGTGCAAGAATTAGCTCGACAGCCAAACCGGCGGACGCACCCAAAGAGCGACGTCAGCAACTAAGAAATATTCGCTACCGACTAGGTAGTTTCCGAAAGTACTTCGCCATTGCCTATCTATTCCTTATCAGACGGGGCTTCCTGGACGGACCGGAGGGCATTTCTTATCTCCGACGCATGTTCATATACGAACTTTTAATTGATGAATACACGCGGGAAAATGCCCGTATAACATCTAGGGGGGGGCTATGACTGCGCATTACACCGAGGACCAAGAATATATTTTTGTTCTAGGTAATGTTCACGATAAGATTGGGGGACCCACTAGAACGGTCCTAGGATACATTCAGGGATTGACCTCCAATGGCATTAGATGCCGTCTCGCTGGCGTCGGAACAACACAACAGATTGAGCAAGCGTTTCCCAACGATTACGGCATCGAAGTGACCCCAATCAAAGGTTCTCTCCGGTCAAAATTCTTCGTCCTGCGTGACTTGTTCAGCAACAATCAGCCCGCCAAAACTGTCGTCCTAGTTGGTGTTTGGCATTTCCCTTTTATGGTACTCGGCCTAATGCAATATGTGGCAACGTTCCTACGCACCAGCCGCCCCAGAAGGATGCTTCTAGTCCCGACTATGTCGCTGACAACCTACGACTGGGCAAAGCATCGCGCCCTCAAGGCAATACTCCGCCCGTTAGTGGCTGTCATCGTAAAAAGCTTAGATGGTGTGGTTTTTGCATCAAGTGGCGAGCGGAACCTCAGTGGACCCAGTGCATGGCGCAAGGCGACTGTCATCCTCCACCCCTCAATTTCAGTAAATGCAACTGAAGCGCCATGCCAAGGAGACCGCGACATCCAGGTATTGTTCGCCGGCAGGCTAGATCCCCAGAAGGATATCCCCCTGCTGCTCAGAACAATTGCCTGCCTAGATGACAGCGCTACGCTTGATGTGGTTGGTGACGGCTCACCAGAATACGTGCTTACCCTAAAGACACTTGCCGCGGACTTGGGCATTGCTGACCAAGTCACGTGGCATGGCTGGAAGTCACATACTGAAATGTTGGCGTACTTCCACAGGGCGAGAATCGTTGCGGTAACCTCCATCATAGAGAATTTCTGCCATGTGGCCGTCGAAGCGTTGGTAGCGGAGTGCGACTTGATCCTTGTTGACAGAGTCATGTCTGCGGTTGATTTTTCGCAACTCGCAGATATCAGCGTCACAAAACCCTCAGAGGTAGATTTGGCAAAAGAAATTTCTAATAGATTGGCAGCCTGGGATTCGCGAGCCTCATCGAGGACGGCCTCAGCCGCGAGGATAAAAGACCAATGCCGGCCCACCGTGGCCGCATTAGCGATTGAACGTTTCGGCAGTGAATAGGACGACTTGAGTCGTTCGACATTGGCGTGGACAACCCAAAAAATATAGGAGTCGCAAATTTCACGCGTCACAATTATTGGCATGCATTTCAGCCCGGAGCACTCAGGGAACGCTCCCTACACCACCAACCTTGCACGCGGGTTGCACCAAGCAGGGCATAAAGTCACCGTTGTTACGGGTTATCCGCACTACCCGGAGTGGCGTATTCACGATGGATTTCGCGGCTGGGCTATGCGCGAAGACCACGGAGGTCTGCGAATCACTCGACTACGCCACTACATACCGTCTAGGCCCACGGGTATCGGTCGAGTCGTCATGGAAGTTACTTTCGGATTGCGCATAATATTTGCCTCCTGGAACCGACCCGACGTCGTTCTTTTTGTGAGCCCTGCATTGTTGTCCACTGGAATGGCTTGCATGCGCCGACGACTGACCTTTCAGAGAGCGCCATCTATCCTCTGGGTACAAGATCTGTATAGCCGCGGTCTGGCCGAGACTGCCGGTCCTAGTCGTTTGAGTGCTCTGGCGCAGAAATTGGAATCAGCCATCCTGCGTTCGTCCGATCGCGTGGTAGCGATCCACGAGAGGTTCCATCGACATATGACCGAAGCGCTCAAAGTGAGCCCTTCCAATATTCAGGTCATCCGAAATTGGACTCACTTGAAACCCACTCCTCCATTCGACCGAGCAGCCATGCGTCAGCGGCTCGGATGGCATGACTCGGAAATAATCGTCTTACATGCCGGGAATATAGGTAAGAAGCAAGGCCTTGAAAATGTTTTGGAGGCTGCCCGCCTGGCAGATGAGCGCACGAGTCCTGTTCGTTTCGTCTTGATGGGTGACGGAAACCAACGTAAGCGTCTTGAGGCCCTAGCTACGGACCTAGGTAGTATTTCATTCCTCGACCCCGTATCGAGTACAGATTTCCCGTACGCTCTGGGTGCCGCAGATGTACTCCTTGTCAATGAATTACCCTCGGTTCGGGACATGTCCGTCCCCAGCAAACTGACGTCATATTTCAACGCCGGAGTTGCCGTTGTTGCTGCGACGGACGCTGGTAGTGTCACAGCGGATGAGCTCCTGGCCTCCGGAGGTGGCCTCCGGATAGATCCAGCGGATCCTAATGCGCTGCTGAACGCGGTTGAGGGCCTCGCTAACGATCCTGAACTGTCGGCAAGTCTCGGTGCGCGAGGCCTCGAGTTTCGTAACGACACATTGTCTGAGGCCACTGCAATTCGCCACTATGATGAACTCATCACCAGCTTGGCATCGTCGCGCGGCCTCTAGGCCTCGCGATTCCTTATTTTCCATCACTATTGGGGGCATTTTGACTAAGCGCGCATTGATTACCGGCATAACCGGACAGGACGGTTCTTACCTAGCTGAACTCCTTTTGAAAAAGGGCTACGAAGTACATGGCCTCATTCGACGGGCATCGACGTTTAACACCTCCCGGGTAGACCACCTCTACGTAGACCCGCACGATCCCTCCGCAAAGCTATTTCTCCATTATGGAGATCTCAGCGATGGCGCTCGACTCGTCACCCTTCTCGCGCAGATTAAGCCTGATGAGGTCTACAACCTGGCTGCGCAATCTCACGTCAGAGTTTCATTTGACGAACCAGAGCACACCGCTGACACAACTGGTGTAGGAACCATTCGACTTTTGGAAGCGGTACGGATGGCCGGGATCGACACCAAGTTCTATCAGGCTTCATCCTCCGAAATGTTTGGTGCGACACCACCACCTCAAAATGAAGAAACGCCTTTCTACCCTCGGTCCCCATATGGTGCCGCAAAGGTATACAGCTACTGGATAACCAAGAACTACCGTGAGGCGTACGGTATTTTCGCTGTAAATGGAATCTTGTTTAACCATGAGTCGCCTCGTCGTGGGGAGACATTCGTCACGCGTAAGATCACTCGCGCCGTCGCCGCCATTAAAGCCGGCAAACAGGATCTCCTTTATATGGGTAACTTGGATGCCGTACGCGACTGGGGCTATGCTGCGGAATACGTTGAAGGAATGTGGCGCATGCTGCAGGCCGATGAACCCGACGATTTCGTCTTAGCGACGGGCGGGAATTACACCGTTCGCGATTTCCTTCAAATTTCCTTTGACCATGCCGGTCTCAACTGGGAGGACCACGTTCGGTTTGACGAACGGTACCTCCGGCCCACCGAAGTGGATGCCCTCGTTGGTGATGCATCAAAAGCACAAGAAAAACTTGGCTGGAAAGCCTCAGTCCATACGCCTGAGCTGGCCCGAATCATGGTGGATGCTGACATCGCAGCCCTCAAGCACGCCGGAAGTCACTGGATCGACAGCGTTGACCTCGTAAGTTGGCAAAACTGATGGGGCCATCAAAGCATTTTGTACCCAGTAACCTTGACCGTTCGTCGACCTTTTACGTCGCCGGACACCGCGGTCTCGTGGGTTCGGCAATATGGCGGAATTTGCAGTCAGAAGGGTTCACGAACCTCATCGGGCAGAATTCGTCCGCATTGGACCTTAAGGACCGGCAAGCGACTTTCGACTTCTTTGCGCAGAATTCGCCACGATATGTTGTATTAGCAGCCGCTCGGGTAGGTGGGATTCTGGCTAATAGCACTTATCCTGTGGATTTCCTCAGCGATAATCTACGAATACAAGTGAATGTCTTGGACGCTGCTCTTGAACATGGCGTCGAGAGACTGCTGTTCCTTGGTTCGTCCTGTATCTATCCGAAATTTGCAGAGCAGCCAATTCGAGAAGACTCTCTGCTGACGGGACACCTTGAACCCACGAACGACGCTTATGCGATAGCCAAGATCGCAGGCATTATGCAAATTCAGGCTATACGGCGTCAGTACGGATTGCCATGGATATCCGCCATGCCTACGAATCTCTACGGTCCAGGAGACAATTTCTCGCACGATGGATCACACGTGCTTCCGGCCCTCATTCGACGCTATGACGAAGCCGCCCGCACGGGAGCGGCAACCGTCACGAATTGGGGTACGGGCTCACCTCGCCGTGAATTCCTTCATGTTGACGACATGGCCGCTGCTTGCCTGCACCTCTTGGAGAACTACAACGGAGCAGAACAGGTCAATGTGGGCACCGGAACGGACGTCACCATCAAGGAATTGGCGTCAATTGTTGCCAACGCCGTGGGCTACGAGGGTGAAATACGCTGGGACACTTCCAAACCCGACGGGACACCGCAGAAACTGTTGGATGTGTCGAATCTGGCCAAAGCGGGCTGGACTTCAAGCATCGGATTGAAGGACGGCGTGGAGCGTACGGTCGAATGGTATCGCTCCAACGTTGACCGCGTCAGAACATAAGGACTATCGATGGGGGAATGTTGCGCGTGAATCCCGCGACATACGAGGCTATTCAGGTCAAGAAGAAAAATGATTGGCGCGCACGCTACTCATCGCGTCTCCAGCTCATCGATGTTAGTGTGGTCATTTGGGCCGTTACCGGCGCGTACGGAATACGTTTTGGGTTTCCCGACATTGATAGTAAGAACATACGAGACATTGATTATGCCCTCCTTTCGATTGGCCTCGTGGTGGCTTGGTGGGCAATGCTGGGATTTTGGGGTTCCAGAGACGCTCGGGTTCTCGGCTCCGGGAGTGAAGAGTACAAACGAGTAATTTCCAGTTCCGCCTGGTTGTTCGGGTTTGTAGCAATTGTCTCGTATGCCTTCAAAATCGATACTGCCCGCGGGTTTGTAGGTCTAGCATTCCCGGCCGGGGCGATAGGGCTGTTAATTGCCCGTTGGGTTGTTCGGCAGCACCTAAGTCTCGAAAGAAGCCACGGAAAGAGCGGATCCCGCGTCCTTATCATCGGGGGTCCCTCCTCGGCGGCTCATCTTGTTCGTTCCCTCAGCAGCGCACCCTCGGCCGGATACAGACCCGTTGCAGTTCATTTACCAGGGGCCTCACCCGCCTCCACCGAGTCGAATTTCACTGTCCCTGTGACTGGAACAGAATCGGATTTTGAATCTATTTTGACCACGATTGTCGCCGCGGATGTCGACGCTGTAGCCGTTTCGGCAGGTGTCAGCCTGCATCCCAAGGACCTTCGCCGATTGGGCTGGGAACTGGCCGCTAGGGACATCGGAATGATTCTTGCCCCGGCACTTACGGACATCGCCGGCCCGCGTATTCACACCCAGCCAGTCGCTGGCCTGCCGCTGATCCACGTCTCGACCCCAAAGTTGACGGGTGGTAAAAAAGTTGCCAAGCGGACTTTCGACTTGACCGTCGCGGGATTACTTGTTGCTTGCCTCGCACCCGTTTTTCTGGTGGTGGCGGCACTTGTTCGCATTACCGATCCTGGACCCGTCTTGTACAGGCAAGAGCGGGTCGGCCTGCGTGGAACTACCTTTCACATGCTGAAGTTCCGGTCGATGAAGGTCAACGCGGATGCCGAGCTTACGGCGCTTCTGGACGCTCAGGGTTCCAGCGCGAAACCCCTTTTCAAGGTGGAGAACGATCCACGTATTACCCCTCTGGGGCGCATTTTGCGTAAGTACTCTCTTGATGAATTGCCCCAGCTACTAAACGTTATTCAGGGGAGCATGAGCCTAGTGGGCCCTAGGCCACAACGAGCGGGCGAGGTCGCGCTCTACGATGACGCCGCCCACCGCCGCCTTTATGTCAGTCCTGGAATGAGCGGCTTGTGGCAGGTTAGCGGACGTTCAAATCTCTCCTGGGAAGAGAGCATCCGGCTCGATCTCTATTATGTGGAAAACTGGTCTCTAATGGGTGATGTAGTGATCCTTTTCAAGACTTTCAAGGCAGTATTTGCAAGCACGGGCGCGGTCTAAGGTCCGTCCAACTTTTGCGGCGGAATGCCGCCAACCCTGGGATTGGGGAAAGCAACAAATGCGTATATCTGTAATCGGCTGCGGTTATCTGGGCGCTGTTCATGCAGCATGCATGGCGAAATTAGGCCACGAGGTTGTCGGTATTGACACCGACGCGCGGAAAATCGAAGAACTGTCTGCAGCGCGTGCGCCTTTTTACGAGCCTCGACTTGAAGACCTCCTGAGGGAGGTTCAGGAAACGGGGCGTCTGACCTTCAGCACTGATCTCTCCGACGCCGCAGGAAGTGCGGTGCACTTCATTTGCGTGGGTACCCCTCAGAAGAAGGGTGAGAATGGCGCTGACCTCACATACGTTGATGCTGCGACAACGGGACTACTCCCCTACTTGGCGCCAGGCGATATCGTGGTTGGAAAATCGACGGTACCGGTCGGGACAGCCTCGCGACTGGCGGCTCTCGTTCAAGCTGAGCAGCCCGAAACGCATTTGGTGTGGAATCCTGAGTTCCTTCGTGAGGGGCACGCCGTCGCCGACACTCTCCAGCCCGACCGGTTCGTTTACGGCGTCATCGACGGCTTGGAGGACAATCCTGCAGTCGTTGTCCTCGACGAGGTTTACGCGATCCCCCTTGCCTCCGGCACTCCGCGTTTGGTGACAGATCATCCAACCGCGGAGCTGGTAAAAGCAGCGGCAAATTCATTCCTGGCCACGAAGATTTCCTTCATAAACGCCATGGCGGAAGTTTGCGAAGCAGCAGGCGCCGACGTTACGCAACTCGCTGACGCCATAGGCATGGATGATCGAATCGGCCGCAAATTCCTCAATGCTGGCATCGGGTTTGGCGGCGGCTGCCTGCCAAAGGACATCCGCGCCTTCATGGCTCGCGCAGGTGAGCTTGGTGCTGATCAGGCACTGACATTCCTGCGTGAGGTGGACGCTATCAACATGCGCCGCCGAACACGCGTGGTCGAGCTTGCCCGCGACTTGTGCGATGGTTCGTTGCTGGGAAAACGGGTCACAGTTCTCGGCGCAGCATTCAAGCCCGAAAGTGATGATGTTCGTGATTCGCCTGCACTCAGCATTGCGGCGCAGCTGCAGTTGCAGGGTGCTGTCGTGACTGTGACGGATCCGAAAGCTCTGGTAAACGCATCACGCAGATTCCCGGAACTACACTATGAAGCGGATACTTCGGTTGCCGTAGAAAGGGCGGATGCCTTGTTGCTGCTTACTGAGTGGCAGGAGTACCGCGATTTGGACCCTTACGCGTTGGTGGAGTCGGTTTCCTCGCCCCGGGTCCTTGATGGCCGAAACGTTTTGGATGCCGCCAAGTGGCGTGCAGCCGGGTGGCATTACCGTGGCCTAGGGCGACCCTGACAATGGCCAATAAACGTGACGATGCCCCCTCCAGGGCACGACTGACGTCAACACCACATCGAAATGGCCTCCGGCGTCGGCTCGTGCTCGTTGGCGCGACGGCGGGATGCGTGGCCCTTATAGGTGTGGCCAGTGCTGCATGGCTAGGAAGCAAGGCTTCGGAGATAAATTCCGAGCTCACGTCGGCGACGCGCCTGATCCCCTCTCTCAAAGAGGAGATAGCCAATGACAACGCCACTGGGGCTGAGGCGACCGTTGATGAACTTCGCGCGCATACGTCCGCCGCAAAACAAGCAGCCGATGAGCCGCTGTGGACTCTAGCGTCCACGCTGCCTGGCCTGGGGGCGAACTTTGCCGCTGTGGCCGAAGTGGCCCGTTCCGCCGACGATGTTTCCAATCTTGGTCTCGCGCCGTTGGTTAGGGTTTACAGCTCCCTCAACTGGGAAACGCTGCTACCCGGCAGCTCAGGCACTGATCTCAGACCACTCGAAGCAGCTTCCCCCAACATTTCCGCAGCAGCAGACGCCGTGCGGCTATCAGCCGACAGACTCAGTCAGATCGACACCACTAAGCTGATTCCGCAGGTCGCGGCCCCTTTGACCAGCGCCAGAGATCAACTGCAGGGCCTCACCGGGGCACTCGACGCGGCCGCTAACGCCTCGACCATCGCGCCTGGAATGCTCGGCGCCCAAGCACCACGCAATTACCTACTCATCATCCAAAACAACGCCGAATCACGGGCCTCGGGCGGCATACCCGGCGCGCTAGCTGTCCTCACTCTCGACAAAGGCAAGCTGGCCCTTGGGACCCAGAGCAGTGCTGGTGCCGTTGGCGTTATGTCGACAACAATTCCTGTGGACTCAGAACAGCAACAGATTTACTCCTCACGCATGGGAAAGTTCATGCAGGATGTTAACCTCACTCCCGACTTTCCAACAGCCGCCAGCACTGCCCAAGCCATGTGGGAGAAGAAATATGGTCAACATGTTAACGGCGTGATTTCCATTGACCCGGTAGCACTTAGCTACATATTGGAGGCAACCGGGCCTGTAAAGATTACGCAACCAGAACTCACCGCACTCGCCGGCCACGGACTCCCCACAGAGCTCAACGGTCAAAATGTAGTCAAGAGCTTGTTGTCTGATGTCTACGCCAAGATCAAGGAGCCCAAACTTCAGGACGCATACTTCGCAGGCGTGGCACAGGAGACCTTTGCTGCATTGTCCAACGGCAAAGGCGAGGCCAAGGGCCTGATCAAGGGCCTCACCAAAGGCGTGGAAGAAGGCCGGGTCCTGGTCTGGTCTGGGCTCCCAGCGGAACAGTCCGTCATAGGCCAGTACGCTCTGAGCGGGTCCATTGCTGGACCGAGCGTAGCTCCCGCGCAGTTCGGCGTGTATTTCAACGATGGGACTGGCGCCAAAATGGACTACCACGTAAAGCGCACTGTGCAGTTGGTGAAGGAATGCGCCCAAAATGGTTATGAACAAACAACAGTCCGCGTTACCAGCACCAGCACGGCACCCGCCGACGCGGCGACGTCGCTGCCTGCTTATGTCACAGGCGCCGGCGCATTCGGAGTGCCCGCCGGATCAGTGCAAACCAATATTGTTGCCTACGGTCCTGTCCAAGCCTACATAGAGACTGCCACGTTGGACGGGCAGAGGACCAATTTCGCTCCCTACCGGCACAGCAACCGCCCTGTTGGCGTAGTGGCAATTCAGCTTGCCCCAGGGGAGAGCAAGACTGTTGACTTCACCTTCGGAAAGATCGTTCAGCACAACGAACCCAACGTGGTTGTCACGCCTACCGTCCAGGACGTCAAGGATGTGATTTTGCCCACAGTCAATCCGGAGTGCGGCCAGTAGTCGTAGACAGCGCGTTAACACTATGTAAACCGTCTTGATTGACATTGCTCTCCTTTCAACAGAAGTGGTAACGTCTTTTTGGGATATTTATCCGGGATTTCCGCACAGGTCTCGTGTGGAGAGGAACCTCCTCAAGAAATCGGATACACAAAACTTAAACGTCTCCGGGGGGACAACCATGAAAAAAGCACTCGCAGCACTCGCACTTGCAGGCTCGTTGGCATTGGTAGGCACTGCGCCTGCCATGGCAGCCACGTACCCGGCGCTTCCGCCGGCAGCCGGCGTGACTGATGGAACACCTGCTCCAGGCCAGCAGTTCTTCTTTACAGCTCAGGGCTTCATCGCCGGCGAAACTGTCACCATCACCATCACGGTGACCACTACGGGTGGCGCAAACGCAGGCGGTACCGCCGTCTCCGCCAAGATCCCCGTTTTCCAGGCCCCGCAGACCCTCAGCGCGACCGCTGACGCGCAGGGCAAGATTTCCGTGCCGCTCGCCATCAACGAAGCCGGCACCTATTCGATCACCGCAACGGGCAACACGTCAGGCGTTGTGGTTGGCCCCGTCACGGTGACGGTGGCCGCTTCTCTTGCCAACACCGGTGGGAACGCTGGTGGTGCGCCGCTCGCCAACACAGGTGCTGGCCTGGCCAACACGGGGGCTGACTCCGGTCTGATCCTTTGGACGCTGGTTGGCGCAGGCGCACTGGCTGCCGGTGCGGCTTCTGTCGTTGTTGTTCGCCGCCGGGCCAAGAGCGAGACCGCAGCGTAAGCAACAACCACAAGTACCAAGAGGGTGGGTAGCCTCCGGTTTCCGGAGGCTACCCACCCTCTGCTCTTAAGGGAGTTTCTTGAATTACCTGGTGAGCCATAAGTTCTGGCGTTGCATGCTGGTGGCCATGCTAGTTCCGCTGGGACTGATTGCCTTCTGGCCCAGTCCTGTTGATGCTCCTGTCCAAAGCCAGCTCGCCGCTGTCCTGAAGGTGCTCCACACACATGGAGTTCCTGCGTGGTTCAATTACCAATTTGTAGAGGCGACGGCCAATGTCCTGCTGTTTGTGCCCGTGGGCTTCGTGGCGGGGCTGGCCCATCCAAAAAGACGCTGGTGGCACATCGGAGTTCTAGGATTGGTAGTCTCCAGCTGCATCGAGTTGGGGCAGTTGCTATTTCTTCACAATCGATTCGCGAGCATTTCGGACATTGTCACAAATGCGGTTGGGGCTGTCATTGGCGCCCTACTGGCGCTTCTGGCTTTTAAGCAACAACAGGCCCGCCACGTATCAGCGACGGACCTGTAGGGGCCTGCAGAGGCCCTGGACCTCAGCCCACGAAGGCCTTCAGCCAAGTCTTCAGGTCCTCGCCGAACTCCACTCGCTCGGAGGCCAGTGTGATGACGGCCTTGAGGTAGCTGAGCTTGTCGCCCGTGTCATAACGGCGGCCGCTGAAGACCACCCCGTAGACGCCGGAGCCATCGCCCTTGCCAGCAGCCAAAGTTTGGAGCGCATCGGTCAACTGAATCTCTCCGCCGCGACCCGGTGCCGTATTCTCCAGAACGCCGAAGACTGACGGGTGCAGAACATACCGGCCGATGACGGCCATATTGGACGGGGCCTCACCAACCGCCGGCTTCTCCACCAGGCTGTTGACTCGGACATAGTCTTCGCCATCGATGGTTGTGATGTCGGCGCAGCCGTAGGCGCTAATCTGAGAGGGATCCACCTCGATCAAGGCGATCACGGAGCCGCCCGTCTTTTGCTGCACCTCCATCATCGTGGTGAGTAAATCCTCAGCTTCATCGATCAGGTCGTCTCCCAATAACACGGCGAAGGGTTCCTCGCCCACGTGCTGCTGTGCGCACAGCACCGCGTGGCCCAGGCCCTTGGCCTCGCCCTGACGGACGTAGTGGATGGGACCAAGATCCGAGGCCTCCTGGACTGAGGCGAGGCGCTGTTTGTCGCCCTTTAGCTCAAGTGTCCGTTCGAGCCCGGGAGCGCGATCGAAGTGGTCTTCGAGGGCGCGCTTGCTGCGCCCGGTGATCATCAGAATGTCATCGAGGCCTGCCTTGACGGCCTCTTCCACGACGTACTGGATGGCCGGCCGGTCGACAACCGGCAGCATCTCCTTCGGCATCGCCTTCGTGGCGGGCAGGAAGCGAGTCCCCAGCCCGGCAGCAGGAATGACGGCTTTAGTAATTGATTTCCCCATTGTCATGAGTGAACCTTACAAAATTGCTGGAGAAAACGCGCAATTGAAATCCCCCGGTTACAGGTCTTCGGGGGCTGATCAGGCACGCTCAACGATTATTCGGTCGCTGGTGACGTTTCCGGAGCTGCGTGAGGTTGCGGAAGGTTTTCGGAACCGATCCCAGGAACTTGGCCCATCTGGTGCGGCGCTGTCGGAGTCGGCCGCGAAATGACATGTCCGCATATATGTTGCCGCTCAGGAGAACTTCCCGCCTCGGGACGGCGGCACGGAACAGCATCCCAGGCTTCTCCCGCAGAGGGGCCTGAGTGATCGCGATCAGCCGCGCGCTCCCCGGTTCCCTGGTCATCAGGCGATTGCGCCATTCCCTAGATGCGTCAGGCCAGTCCACTGTCACGTCCGGGGGAAGCAAGCCCTCCAGAAAAGGGCGCATTGCAGCGAGGGCGCCCACGAACGTCGAGAGGTCCCAGACAGCGACGGCCAGGGACTCCCGCTTTGTGAGGGCGCCCAGAAACACAAGTTCTTGACGGCATGCAGGCAGGTGCGGAGACCGTAGAGCGTGCAGGACGAGCATGAGAGTTCCTAGGGCCTTGGACGGGACCCGCACCTCCTGTCCAGCCAGCTCTAGGTCCTCGGTGTTGGTCCACATCACTTCAAAACATTCAGCGGGGTCGCGCTCCATTCCCGGAAAGCGGAAGTGTACGTCTATGCAACAGGGCCATTCTGGATGGTGGACGGTAACCGAGTGCTTTGGAAAAGTCCTGGTATCCGGATCCACAGGACGCTCCCGCCAACCCCGCGCCCGCAGCCCTTCGACCATGGATCCGAGATCAGCCGGGGACACGAAGACATCCACGTCGCCCGAGGTCTTTGGAAGGCGCAGGCCCTGGAGCACGCTCGCCGGGCCCTTGATGAAGAAAGCACGGATGCCTAGGCTGTACGCCACCCGCGAGACCAAGGCGTGGCCGAGGAGTACGCCCTCGGGGATACTGAGCCGTGT
Source organism: Pseudarthrobacter sp. IC2-21 (assembly GCF_034048115.1). Lineage (NCBI taxonomy): Bacteria > Bacillati > Actinomycetota > Actinomycetes > Micrococcales > Micrococcaceae > Pseudarthrobacter > Pseudarthrobacter sp. IC2-21. Next base: position 3,349,416 of record NZ_CP139145.1, read on the forward strand.
CTCGTCGCCCGGATTCGCCACGCCGCAGCCTAGTCCTTGGCCCTACGCCCGGCGGGCACGGCTTCCAGACGCGCTTCGACGTCGGTGACCGGCAAAGTGGACGCGCGCCGGGGTCCAGCCACGTGGTCTGCAGCGGCCGCGGGTTCGGAGGTGTAGGTGCCGTAGTAAGAGTAGGAGTCTGTTCCCCGTATTGGCACGTAGTTGAGGACCGCGCCCAGAACACGACCTTTGACCTTGTCCAAGTTTCCCAGCGACTGAGCCAGCTGCTCCTGGGTGCTCCGGCCTGTCCGAATCACCACAATGGCCCCGTCTGCCACCCGTGAAAGGACAGCTGCATCGGTTACGGGAAGCAGCGGCGGAGCGTCGATCAGAACGATCGCATTCTCCGCCAGCGCGGACAGCATGTTCTTCATGGCCCGCGACCCCAACAGCTCGCTGGGGTTCGGCGGAATCCGGCCCGAGCCGAGGACAGAGAGGTTTGGCAGGGCACCCCACGGCTGGAGCACATCAGCCAGCTCGGCCGTGCCGGTGAGGACATCGGTAACCCCGACTCCCGGGACCAGATTGAAAACGTCCACCAGCGTTGGACGCCTAAGATCGCCGTCGACCACCACCACGTTTTCGCCCGCAGCCGCCATGGTGACAGCCAGGTTGGCCGTGACAGTGGACTTGCCTTCGGCCTGCACCGAACTAGTGACTACGATGATCCGTGGCGGCTGGTCCACATCAAGGAAACTGAGGTTGGTGCGCAGTTCCCTGAGGGCTTCCGCCATAGCGCCGCCTGCGTCGTGAACGTGCGCTGCGGTGCCGGCTTCAAGGATGGTACTTTTTGCGTCCAAGCGGTGGTCCACGGGCAGCGTGCCGATGACTGGGACGCCAAAGAGCCGCTCGATTTCAGCCGCGCTGCGGATGCGGCGATCCAGGTGCCGGCGGACCAGTGCGTACGCCACGCCCAAGGCCAGGCCGATCAGCGCACCCAGCGCCAGGGTGAGCTTGACGTTGGGTGAAACTGGGCTGGTGGGAAGCACTGCTTTGCCCAGCGGGAGCACCCGCACTGCCGAAGCTGGCGTGGCAACTGACGTTCCGGCGTCGGGGGTTGCTGCAGCGCCGGGTACCGCCTCCGTGGGCGCTGCCGTTTCGATCGCTTCCACCTGTGCGGCGAGGCCGTTGACCCAGGCGTCGGCAACGCGCTGTGCCGTGGCGGGGTCCGGCGACTGGGCTGTCACCTTGATCTCAGCAGTGTCCAGCGGGACCTTCACGCTGATAGCGCCGAGCAAAGAGTCAGCCGTTGTCTTCAGGCCCAGGTCCGCGATGACCCGGTCCGCCACGAGGCGTGACTTTGCCACGGACTCGTAATTCTTGACCTTGGCCTTCGCCAGGCTGTCGCCGGCGAGCGCGAGGCTGACATTGTCCGAACCCGGCGTCACGACGATGCCGCTGGAATCGGAGGAGTAGATCTTGGGCTGGAGGACCGTCCAGCCGAACGCCGTCAACGTGGCCAGCAGGGTGAACGCGACGATCGCCTTCCAGTACGTGCGGAGGACCCGCAAGTAGTCCGTCAGGTCGAGGCCTGCCTGCGCCTCCCCCGGGGTGGCTGTTGTGACGCTCATGGTGGTTCCTTCTCATTCAAGTTCGTGTTGTTGGCCCGGTTTTCGTTGCCGGA